>NZ_JAUOEQ010000041.1:0-40178 GCF_031931965.1 Shewanella sp. SP2S2-6
TCTAGTTCGCCAGTTCGAAATGCAATTCCCAGGTTGAGCCCGGGGCTTTCACATCTCGCTTAACAAACCGCCTGCGCACGCTTTACGCCCAGTAATTCCGATTAACGCTCGGACCCTCCGTATTACCGCGGCTGCTGGCACGGAGTTAGCCGGTCCTTCTTCTGTAGGTAACGTCACAGCAACAGCGTATTAAGCTGCTACCTTTCCTCCCTACTGAAAGTGCTTTACAACCCGAAGGCCTTCTTCACACACGCGGCATGGCTGCATCAGGGTTTCCCCCATTGTGCAATATTCCCCACTGCTGCCTCCCGTAGGAGTCTGGGCCGTGTCTCAGTCCCAGTGTGGCTGATCATCCTCTCAGAACAGCTAGGGATCGTCGCCTTGGTGAGCCATTACCTCACCAACTAGCTAATCCCACCTAGGTTCATCCAATCGCGGAAGGCCCGAAGGTCCCCTCCTTTCCCCCGTAGGGCGTATGCGGTATTAGCAGTCGTTTCCAACTGTTATCCCCCTCGACTGGGCAGATCCCTAGGCATTACTCACCCGTCCGCCGCTCGCCGGCAAAGATAGTAAACTATCTTCCCGCTGCCGCTCGACTTGCATGTGTTAGGCCTGCCGCCAGCGTTCAATCTGAGCCATGATCAAACTCTTCAATTAAAGTTTTTTGCTTCCGTCTTACGACTTCAGCGGCTCAATGAATTCTGATTTTTTGTTTCTCGCACTCCTTATAAAAGAAGGGCTGAAACAAACTGTACATATTGCTATGAACACTCATTCATTGATTTAATTCTTTGATTACTCACTCGAAAGTAAAGTAATTTCGATTAACTCAACACCTGTGAGTGTCCACACAGATTTCTTGTTTTATCTTGTTAAAGAGCAACTCAACCTCGTAAGAGAAGATGAGTACCACACTGAGCGCCGAACGCTTCCAGTTGGCTAGGGCTGCGTATTCTACGCATTTCCCGTTTCGCGTCAAGGAGTTTTTGCAAACTTTCTCAACGTTCATCAATCAGTAAACTCATCGATGAACTGCCACATCAGGCTGCTTAACGCTGTCTGCCGTGTCAGTGGATGCGCATTATAGGGAGCAGGAGATTTTGTGCAACCCCTATTTTAAGGAAATTTGCAGTTAATTCTAAATATCTAATCTAACCACACCATACCCACCACTTACCCCCAAAGTTATCCACATTTTAGTCAAAACAATGCCTTTACTCTGCATTTTTCATAGCAAAAGCCCATGGAATGATCTGTTGGTAAATATGAAAATAGAAGGTTCAGTCTTTCAAAAACTAGATTCAGTGAGGTGAAGCCGGACACTGATTGGGATAGCGCCTTTAGTGAACAACCTAAAGACAGATGCACTTGGCTATTTATGCTTATTTATTAATGCTTCGTTATTTATGGAATCCTAGCCTGTTATATGGAAGAGACGAAGCATCACTATTTAGATGAGCTATTTGTACATATATGCGTATGCGCAGAGAGAAATTTACCCACAAAAAAGCCAGCTTACGCTGGCTTTTGACATCAAGTTAGCTTAACGGTAATCGATTATACGGCTGACTGGAAGATCACTTCAGATGCTTTCTTAGTGTAAGACTCGATTTGATCGAAGTTCAAGTAACGGTAAGTGTCAGCCGCAGTAGCGTCTAACTCTTTAGCGTATTCTTGATACTCTTCTGGAGACGGTAGACGACCCAACAGTGCAGCAACCGCAGCCAGTTCAGCAGAGGCTAAGTAAACGTTAGCGCCTGTACCTAAACGGTTAGGGAAGTTACGAGTAGAAGTCGATACTACAGTCGAACCTTCAGCAACACGTGCTTGGTTACCCATACAAAGTGAGCAACCTGGGATCTCGATGCGCGCACCTACACGACCGAAAATCGCGTAGTAGCCTTCTTCAGTCAACTGATCTCTATCCATCTTAGTCGGTGGTGCAATCCACAGACGGGTTGGCAGAGTTTTAGCAAACTTGTCCAGCATCTTACCGGTTGCACGGAAGTGACCTATGTTGGTCATACAAGAACCAACGAACACTTCGTCAATCTTAGTTTGCGCAACAGATGACAGCAGAACGGCATCATCAGGATCGTTCGGCGCACACAGGATTGGCTCTTTGATGTCGTTCAAATCGATTTCGATTACCGCAGCGTACTCAGCATCTTTATCGGCGCTCATCAGTTCAGGATTCGCTAACCACTCTTCCATACCTTTGATACGACGTTCAATGGTACGACGATCGCCGTAACCTTCAGCGATCATCCACTTCAGCATGATGATGTTTGAGTTCAGGTATTCGATGATAGGTTCTTTGTCTAACTTGATAGTACAACCGGCCGCTGAGCGCTCAGCTGATGCATCAGACAGTTCGAAAGCTTGTTCAACTTTCAAGGTTTCAAGACCTTCGATTTCCAGTACGCGACCAGAGAAGATGTTAACTTTACCTTTCTTCTCAACAGTCAACAGACCCAGCTCGATAGCTTTTAATGGGATAGCATGGACCAGATCACGCAGTGTGATGCCGGGTTGCATTTTGCCTTTAAAGCGCACTAATACTGATTCAGGCATATCGAGTGGCATAACGCCAGTCGCCGCAGCAAACGCCACTAAGCCAGAACCTGCTGGGAATGAAATACCAATTGGGAAACGCGTATGTGAATCACCACCGGTACCAACAGTATCAGGCAGCAGCATACGGTTTAACCATGAATGGATAACACCGTCACCTGGACGCAGTGATACACCGCCGCGATTCATAATGAAATCTGGCAGAGTATGATGTGTATTCACATCCACTGGCTTTGGATAAGCCGCAGTGTGACAGAATGACTGCATAGTCAAATCGGCACTGAAACCTAAACAGGCTAAATCTTTCAGCTCGTCACGGGTCATAGGACCTGTGGTGTCTTGTGAACCGACAGACGTCATCTTAGGTTCGCAGTATTGGCCAGGACGCACGCCAGCTACGCCGCATGCTTTACCGACCATCTTCTGCGCTAGCGTGTAACCTTTACCCGTATCAGCCACGTCTTGTGAACGCACGAATACGTCAGATACGCCTAAACCTAATACTTCACGGGCTTTGTCAGTTAAACCACGACCGATGATCAGTGGAATACGACCACCAGCACGAACTTCGTCTAACAGCACGTCAGTTTTTAAGCTGAATTCTGAAATCACTTCGTCGCTGTCGTGACGCTTAACCACACCGGCGTATGGGTAGATGTCAATCACATCGCCCATTTCCATTTTGTTTACGTCAAGCTCGATTGGCAGTGCGCCCGCATCTTCCATAGTGTTGAAGAAAATCGGTGCAATTTTACCGCCAAGGCAGAAACCGCCAGCGCGCTTGTTGGGTACAAATGGAATATCATCGCCCATAAACCACAGTACTGAGTTAGTCGCTGATTTACGTGATGAACCTGTACCCACAACATCGCCCACATACACTAATGGGAAACCTTGCGCTTTTAACGCTTCGATTTTTTTCACTGGGCCAACGGCGCCAGCAACGTCAGGCTCGATACCATCACGGGCGTTTTTCAGCATAGCTAACGCGTGCAATGGGATATCAGGACGTGACCATGCATCGGGTGCAGGTGACAAGTCATCGGTGTTGGTTTCACCAGAAACTTTAAATACTGTCAGAGTGACTTTGTCGGCCAGTTTAGGACGGCTTAAATACCAATCTGCATTTGCCCATGCTTCAACTACTTGCTTAGCAAACTCATTGCCTGCTTCCATCTTCTCAACCACATCGTGGAAAGAATCGAACATCAGCAAAGTGTGAGATAAGGCTTTAACAGCTAAAGGTGCTAACGCTGGGTTATCCAGCTGCGCGATCAGAGGTTCGATGTTGTAGCCGCCTTGCATTGTGCCTAACAACTCAGTAGCACGCTCAGCAGATAGAATCGGTGATTTTTCAGTGCCTTTGGCAACCGCATCTAAGAAAGCAGCTTTAACATAAGCGGCTTCATCAACACCTGGGGGAATTCGATTTTCAAGCAGGTCGAGAACGAAAGCCTCTTCACCTGCGGGTGGATTTTGAACTAACTTAACCAGTTCAGCCACTTGATGTGCATCTAATGGCTTAGGGACTACGCCCTCTGCAGCACGTTCTGCGACGTGTTTACGATATGCTTCTAGCACGGCAACATTCCTCTTTGTTTGGCGCTCTAACAACGAAACTGCACGTCTTCTTAATTGAAGCTGACAGTCCGACATGATCGACCCGTATTTCCGGCCTGCAGTATACTACAGCTTTGCAAAAGTATGAATCAGGTCACACTCGGCAAAAAGCGAAATAAGGACTAAATCCGGCGGCGAATGCCAACTTACGGGAAGATTAAAACAAGTGAAATTAGACAATAGTTTGAAAACAGACAAAAAACCATACACTACAAATAGTTAACAATGTTTCATTAATTTTAAATCGAACAAGCAATTTTCCGTGTCAGAGAGCAATATAGATATAAATTTTTCTCATCTTGCGGCATTTTGGCTTTTAAGATGCGGTGCGAGAACTTACACTCAGGCTTAATTTACTGCATATCTCAGTTATTTCCCCAGTCCATCGGAGTACCAATGACATCCCTTAGCATTCAAGCCGTTATTTTTGATATGGATGGCGTTTTAATCGATTCAGAACCCCTATGGCAGCAGGTCGAGTATGAAGTGTTATCCGCACTTGGCGTGCCCGTGACCATAGAAACGATTCAACAAACCACAGGTTTACGCATCGACCAATGCGTCGATTATTGGTACCACAAGGCGCCTTGGCCTCACTACGATAATGCCAAGGTCAGCCAAGCGATTGTCGATAAGGTCGCCAGTGAAATTCTGGTTAGCGGCGAAGCTATGCTGGGCGTTCACGAAGCGATTGACCACTGCCAAACGCTGGGTCTTAAAATCGGCTTAGCCACCTCCTCGTTTTACACTATTATCGAGGCGGTGCTCTCTAAGTTAGGACTCAGCGATAAATTTATGGCGGTGCAATCTGCCGAGGGCCTCACCTACGGCAAGCCACACCCTGAAGTGTATTTGAATTGCGCTAAGGCGTTAGATGTTGATCCCCGTTGTTGTCTTGCCATCGAAGATTCCTTTAACGGCTTAATTGCCGCCAGAGCAGCCAACATGCAAACGGTCGCGATCCCTGCGCCAGAACAAAGAGGCGATGCTAAGTGGATTATCGCCCATCATCAGGCCGAGAGTTTGTTGGCATTAACAACAATTTTGGCAAAATAACGTCACAACACACCGAGTTTCTGCAGGGCGAATAAGCTTAGTCTTTGCCCTACGGATAAATAGCACAATGGTGTATGCACCAGAAGGAATTCAATGTGAAGTACCTGTCCTTAATACTGCCCATGGGCTTAATACTCATGTCCACCTGTTTACCCGCTAGCGCAGGTGAGACCATGCACTGTAAACAACAAGTGATCAATACGGGCGATACTTTAACGACTGTGCAGGATAAATGCGGCTCGCCCAGTGATATTCGAGAATACAGTCTGCCCGCGACTTATCTCAACGCTAACGGAGACAGGGTGATCGATCCCAGCAAGTTGCCGACTGAGTATCAAGAATGGACCTATGACTTTGGACCGACACGCTTAATGCGCCGGCTTTATGCCACTGATAATAAAGTCACTAAAATCGAATCCTTAGGTTACGGACATTAATCAGCAGCATCCTAGATTATTGTCATCAATAAAAAAGCCAGACATTGTCTGGCTTTCTTGTTTCAATCAACTGAATGTATTACCAAATTTTTACACGTTCATCTGGCGTCAAATACATTTTATCGCCTTCTTTCATCTCGAAAGCTTTATAGAAGGCTTCCACGTTACGCGGCGTCCCCATAGCGCGGTAGTGACTCGGTGAATGCGGATCTGTCAGCAAACGACGGCTCAGCTCTTCATCACGGTAGTTACGACGCCATACTTGTGACCAACCCACAAAGAAGCGTTGCTCACCCGTTAATCCATCAAGCTCTGGCGCGGGTTTGCCGTTAAGGCTCATTAGATACGAGCGTGCCGCTACGGTTAACCCCCCTAAGTCGCCGATGTTTTCCCCTAAGGTCAAATCACCGTTAACAAACTTGCCGGGCAGTGCTTCATAACCTGAGTATTGCGCTGACAGTTGTTTACCGCGTTTTTGGAACTCTTCGCGGTCTTTATCTGACCACCAGTCACGCAGGTTACCGTCGCCATCGTACTTAGCGCCTTGGTCATCAAAACCATGGCTGATTTCATGGCCGATCACAGCTCCGATACCACCGTAGTTCACCGCATCATCGGCATCCATATTGAAGAATGGCGGTTGCAGAATCGCAGCAGGGAATACGATTTCGTTTTTCACTGGGCTGTAATAAGCGTTCACCGTTTGTGGCGTCATGCCCCATTCGGTACGATCGATTGGCTTGCCAAGCTTGTTGATCATATCTTGATATTCAAACTGAGCGTAACGCATGTAGTTACCGACTAACTCGTCAGCCTTGATATCTAAACCTGAGTAATCTTTCCACTTATCTGGATAACCGATTTTATAGGTAAACTTAGCCAGTTTTTCTTGGGCGGCGACTTTGGTCTCTGGCGTCATCCACTCAAGTTCATTGATGCTGACTTCAAAACCTTTGATCAAGTTTTTGATCATGGTTTCCATACGCGCTTTAGCTTCTGGCTTGAAGTATTGCTTAACGTACTCTTCGCCCACTAACTCACCAATCACTTGGTCGGCGCCATCAACCGCTTTTTTCCAGCGTGGTTGTTGCTCTTCGATACCCATTAAGGTTTTGCTCTTAAAGGCGAAGTTCAAATCAACAAAGTTTTTGCTCAGTAACTCGGCGTAGCTATCTACTAAGTGGAACGCGAGATAATCCTGCCAAGCCGATACCGGAAAGGTCTCGAAACCTGCACCGAGTTTTTCGAAGTAAGAGGGTTGGCGCACTATGATGTCAGTGACTTTGTCGCCTAAACCTGCGCTGGTCGCGAAGGCATTGAAATCAAATTGACCCATTAACTTTTGCAGTTCAGCGCGATCTAACTTGTTGTAAGCCTTATTGGCGTCGCGGGATTCCACTCGACTCCACTGACTCTTGGCGATCATCATTTCGATGTCGGCAACGTTTTTAGCCGCGCGCTTAGCATCCTTGTAACCCGCTTCGGTCAGTATGTCTGTCACATATTTGGCCATGGCTTGGCGATTAGCGGCAAACTTAGGGTCATCTTTAAGATAATAATCGCGGTCCGGCAGCGTAAGGCCCGACTGGCTTAGATACACGGCGTACTGAGTTGAGTTTTTGGCGTCATTATTGACGTAAAAACCAAAGGGAATACCAGAGCCAGTCGTCAGTAATCTACCCATAACGGCAGGTAAGTCAGCGTGTGTTTTTGCGCCAGCAATATCGGCCAGCAATGGCTTAAGCGGAGTAACGCCTAAGGTTTCAAGCAAATCGGTATTCATAAAGCTAGCGTTGAAATCACCAATCTTCTGCTCATTCGAGCCTGCCGCTGGATTCTTTTTAGCAGCCGCTTCGTCGATGATCTTTTTCAATGCATCTTGGCTTTGATCGTACAGCACAGAAAATGCGCCGTAGTTAGACTTGTCGGCAGGAATAGGCGTATTCGCCAACCATTTACCGTTAACGCTGTAATAGAAATCGTCTTGATGGCGAACTGAGGCATCAAAGTTTTGCAATTCAATGCCAGAAACCGCAGCGACTTCAGTTTTAGGCTCAGTACTACAAGCGGCTAAACCTAAACTCAGGGCGATACCCAGTGCCAGTGTGCTTATCTTCTTCATTGTTTTCCCCAGCTTCCTTAAGAGTTATTATTTTTCCCGCAAAACCTTAGCATCTTGGCACGCCCCACAGTAGCAAGATTTTGTAAAAGGATATGACACTTTAGCGACGCGCGAACCGATTCAGGCACTATGCCATCAAGACCGTTTAGGATTTTTATCGCACAAAAAATAAGGGCACGACCTCAGTCATGCCCTTAAGCTCTTAACATCAATCTCAAACTAGAACTCAAACTAGAAGTTTTTACCCACAAATAAATAGAAGGACTTATCGCCAAGATCTGTGATCCCAAAGCCGATTGCCGCAGGTCCCATGGAAGTATCAGTACCAATGTAGAGACTCGATGCATAAATCAAATCAGTGAGCGTGACTTCAGAGCGCTCATCCCAGACATTCCCCGCTTCCAAACTCCAACCTAGATACAAAGGATAATCTGTCATTCCGAGCGCATCACGCCCGAGATCATATTGATAAACAAAGGCGCCAAAGACTTTATGCGCGCCTGTCAGTGAGTCTTTATGGTAGCCAGATAGATTTAAAAATCCACCCAGCTCAGATAGATGCAGCGTATTCATCCCATCATTATCGTTGGTTGAAATCGATGCCTTACCCACAAAAGCATGATTGCCGACACTCAAGGCGCCCTTCCAGTCGGCCTCTATCTGCACACTGTATTGGTTTTGGTTATCGTCGATAATGTCATCGAAATCTTCATTGCGCACATAGACGTTTAAGGTCACGCGATTACCCGATGTCGGGAAACTAATACTGTCTAAGCTGTCGTAGCCGAATCTAAAGTAAGCTCCATAGGAGCTAAAATCTAAGTCCCGTAACAGCCAGGCATCATTAATTATCGCGCCCTTCTCCGCCACTAAACCCAGCTCAATCATGCCCTGCGAGGTGTAGTTGTAGCCGATCCCGAGTTCGATGGTGTGGGTTTTCTTGTCAAAGGTGAGCAGACGATTGTTGTTATCGTATAAGTCCCAATTACGGGTATCGTATTGATAACGAGCGCGGCTAAAGAATTGTTGGTCTCTGTCTAATGGCTGATAGAACTCAGTCGCAAACAACTTTTCCATACCGAGTTTGATTTCATTGCGCCATTCGCCGCCATTGAAGGTCAAATCCGTCATGGTATAGGCCATGTCAAAACTGATGGCAGATTCAGAGTTAAAATCATCCTCCCAGTTAAAGCCCAGTTGGAAATAATTTGGCCCCCAAGACTTAGCTTTAGTGGTCACAGTTAGTACACGACCATCTTCACCCTCGACAAACTCAGCATCGACACGCTCAAACTTATTGAGGGAGTAAATACGCTTTAACGCCTCATTCAGCTCGTCCTTAGACACAGCTTGCCCAGGTTTAATGTTCAAAGTTTCCGTTAAGAGATTCAGACTTACCTTAGATTGGTTATCGAAGACAATTTCATTAACAGAATGACGCACATCTGCCATTAACAACTTACCTTTGGCTTTTTTGGCCTCGACGTAGGCGGCATATTCCTCAGGGCTCACGCTCATGCTGCTCAGCTTATCAAGCTGTCCATTAGCGGCTTCTTTGCCGAGCGTTAATGCCAAGGGCATGATAGTGAAATCTGTAGTGCTCAAGGCGTCGATCGCGGGACGGATCAACACATCCTTATCAGTCAGCAGCAGTTTTTGTTTTTCGGTGCTGGCATTGGTCAAAAAGTTGGAGAGCTGATCGAGTACGGCAATAGTGCTGTCTAATTTATCTTTTTTGACCAGAGGTGAACCAATATCGACGGCAATAATAATATCGGCGCCCATGGCCTTAACAACATCGACGGGCATATTGTTGGCAATACCCCCATCGACCAATAACTTACCTTCAATTTGAGCGGGCTGCAGCGCACCGGGAACCGTCGCAGAGGCTTGCATGGCTTTGACCATGCTGCCGTGACTGATCACCACAGGTAAGCTGGTTTCTAAATCGGTCGCCACTGCACGGTAGGGAATGGCTAAATCATCGAAATTACCAAATTGCTGTACTAGATCGGTAGACTGACGTAGAAGCTGCGACATAGTCTGACCACGCAGCAACCCACTTGGCGCCCTTACTTGGCCTTCGTTATAACCAATGTTCAGCGGAATGTTGTAGCGATCGCGTAACTGTTTATCCCTATAACTCAAAATATTGCGCGGGATAGTATCCGAGTAGCCACTGTCCCAATCAACACCCATCATGATCGCTTCGACTTCGCTGGCGCTGTAACCCAAGGAGTACATGCCTGCGACATAGGCACCGATACTGGTGCCCGCGATGTAATCGACCGGGATGTTATGTTCTTCTAATATTTTGAGCACCCCCACATGGGCAGCGCCTTTAGCACCGCCGCCACTGAGTACGACACCAATTTTAAGGCGCTCTGCCGCCATCGACGGAGTCATGCACAAACACAAAATAATAGAAGCGAGTAGTTGACGCATCATGGTGAGGTTACTTTTTTATGGGATAAAAATCCGAGTTATATTACCAAACTTATCGATTTAACCGTCAGTCATATTTTATCTGGACCGACTAGTGATAAGACTGTGTACTATTTACACAAACAGGTGAAGTTTAATTGAATAAATGCCGAAACAAAATATCAATCCTAACTGAATATATCGTCATTTAAATTTCAAGGACGCTAGTGAATATCTTGCTGTTATAGCCTAGCTTAATGTTCAATAACGACGATTCTGTTATCTGTTTCTAAATAGCGTTCAAAATCATCCACGCACATAGGCTTAGCAAAATAATACCCTTGAATAATATAACAGCCGCGGCTAAAAACTTGCTCTAACTGTTCAACCGTCTCAATCCCTTCGGCAACCACATTTAATTTAAGGTTACGGGCTAATTCAATAATACTGCTCACAATCGCCTGATCGGCCGTATTAGTGGCGATATCAATTAAGAAGGAGCGATCGATTTTTAAGGTGTTTACTTCAAAATGGCGCAAATAGGCCAGCGAAGAATATCCCGTTCCAAAGTCATCAATGGCAACTTCAATCCCTAAGGATTTCAAACGCGTAAGATGGTCTTGAGCAACATGCAGCTCCTTCATCAATACGCCTTCGGTGATTTCTAAACCTAAAGATGCCGTCGGCATTTGGGTGTCATGCAGGATTCCTTGTATGTCTTCAATAAAATCTGGCTGCCTAAAATGCACCGCCGAAATATTAACCGACAACTTAAAAGTAGCGCCATAACGCTTTGCCCAATGCGCCCCCTGCACACAGGCTTGCCTTAACACCCAACGATCAATATCCACAATTAAGCCGCAGGCCTCGGCAACTTTAATGAAAATATCGGGACGAATAAAACCGTCCTGCGGATGTTTCCAGCGAATTAATGCTTCCATTCCTATGGGCTTATCGTTACGTAAAATATCAATTTGCGGCTGGTAATAAAGCTCAAACTCTTGCCGTTCGATGGCTTTACGTAAATCGGCCTCAAGCCGTAAATGATAGAGGGCTTGGGCATTACGTTCAGAAGAATAATATTGGAAATTTCCCCGCCCTTCTTCTTTGGCGTGGTACATAGCGAGATCGGCATTCTTGATAAAAGCCTCAGGCTGCACTGCATCGTCGGGCCAAATACTGATGCCAATACTGGTCGAAATATAAAACTCACGACCATATAACTTAAAAGGCGCCACAATTTGTTCCAGTAGTCGCTCGGCAATGTGATTTATCTCGTCAATGCTATTGGCATTTCTGAGTAAAATCACAAATTCATCGCCGCCAAAGCGGCAGAGCATATGCTCGCTAGCAATACAAGATTGCAGTCGGCTTGAGGCTTCGACCAGTAAGGCATCGCCCATGCTATGTCCATAGGAGTCATTAACATGCTTAAATCTATCGAGATCTAAGAAGAGTAACGCTAATTTCTCACCCGTTTGCTGCGCGGCCTGAATCGACTGTAATAGACGGCTAGAAAATAAGGAACGGTTTGGCAACCCAGTAAGCACATCGTAATTAGCTAAGCGGCGTAAATCGGCCTCAGTCCGTTTACGTTCGGTAATATCCGAGAATACCACCACATAATGGGTCACTTTACCGTTAGTACTTTGCATCACCGACACGTTCAGCCACACGGGGCAAGGTTGCTGACTGGCATTGATTAACTCACGCTCGCCCGTCCAAGACTGGCTATCACTAAGAAGTTGCTGGATTTCCGATGCCAAACCGTCATTCATCTGCACGAATTGAGCAAAGGATTGACCGACTAAATCGTCAGAATCGATGCCGATAATTTGTTGTGCAGCGTAATTCGCCACGCGAATACTGCCTTCGACATCTAAAATCAGTACACCTTCAGAGGTGTTACCAAAGGCTTTTGCCAGCAAATTCACTTCATCTTCTAACTGGCGTTGCACGGTAATATCACTATAAATACCCGCGACCCGCTCAACCTCATTGGAGTGTTTATTACGCGCAACGGGTCGCCCTTTTACCCTTAACCAGCCCCAATTACCCTCCTTGCGCTGATAACGATATTCGGCTTCGAATCTATCTATCTCCCCCGATATCATGCTATTCCACTGATCGATCACTTTTTCCCTATCCTGTGGATGCACGGGCAAATCCTCTAAACTCACCACAATCTCATTGGCATGGGTACCAAGCACGGAACCGCGATTATCGAGGTGAAATGCCTGCGTATTCTTATGCCATTCCCAGAGATCCGAGTCACTGCCGCGTAAAGATTGCCTTAGTCTGTCATCACTCTCAGTTAATGCCTGATTCATTTGTTTAAAGGTATTGATCTGACGTTGTCGGTACCAAGCAAGACTTAAAGCAATAATGGAAAATAACAGCAGTAAAATGCCCTTAAAACCTTGGGATAACCACCAATGCTGCTCAACATAAAAGGGATAGGTAAAAGGTTTGTCTGACCATATGCCATTCACCTGACTCAAAATGTCTAATACATAACCACCCGCAGCTAAACCTGCGAGGTTAATCTGCGCCTCCCCCTGAAGCAGCACATAACGACTCTCTTCATCTTGATGACGTAAGCGATATTTAAATTGGATGGGCGAATCATCGAGATAATCTAAGTTAGTGATTTGAAAACTAACCATATTGGCTTCGGGTTTGATGGTCATCAGGTTACGCGGCAACAAGGACACTTCTGTCGTGTTGTTATAGTAAACAGAGACAGATTCAAGCATCGCATGGTCATCGGTAATGCGGTTAGCCAGCCTATCGACATCCAGTCGCATCACGCCCTCGGGCGTGCCTAAGTAAAAGCCTGTTTTAGGTGAGTAAAAATAGGCGCCTTCGTTCATCTCATCGGAAATTAAACCATCGAGTTGATTAAACATGGCAATCTCGCCCGTTTGTATATTCTGAAGAATCAAAGAATCCGAGCAGCCCACAAGATTAGACTTAGGCGTTTTTTGAATAAAAAACACTGAGCTACAATTTAATTGCCATTCGGAAGTCAGTGAAATTAACGATCTCGTTTGCTGATGGTATTCGAATAAACCTTTTTCATAGGAGCCAAACCAGATTACCCCAGGTGACATTTCTTCAATATGACTGACCGTTGGCTGTGCCGCAAAGGCGTTAAATAATTGCCGCTGATCATGAAACTCGTTTTGGCTGTCGATATAGCCAAAGACTTTTTTACCGCTAACCCACAGACGACCGTCAGACGTACGATAAATCGTGCGGATAACGGGTCGCTTGGGGCCATCAAATTTGTCCGATGATTTATCAATATCAAAGGGCTGAGGTTCGTACAGTCCCATTTCCCAAAAATACAGCCCTGATGTGGTCGCAATCCAAATGCGTCCTTTCAGTTTAGGGTCGAGGTAGGTTTTATAAATGAGCTTATTTTTAAAGCCATCATTACCGTGGGTCCACTTAGCAAAACTGCTGCCTTGCAAAGTGTCTTTATCGACAACAAAGAGACCGCTAGTTGTCGATAATAGTAAATAATGCCCCTCAAACTCGCTGATATCATAAATGCTTTCATGGGGATTAAATCCCTCAATCGGCACGTTAAATGCCTTACTACTGCCTTTAGCAATAAAATCCAAATTGGAAGAACCTAGCCAAACGCCTTCATCACTGGCATGCACTGACCAAGTCATGGCATCGCTCAATTGATAGGGTTCATCGCCGGTATAAGTGCCGAGGATAAAATCAGGCTGCGATGCCAATAACGCCAATCCATCGCCTGAACCTCCGACCCACATCAAACCCGCATCATCAAACAACATGGCTTTTAGCGTTTCCATGTCGGCCTCAGACTTCAACTCTTTTTGATAGTTTTCAATCTGGCGTGTTTCGGGCGACCATTTCAATAAACCGATACGACTGGAAAACCATAAATATCCTTTCGCATCTTCAACGATCGCTGTGCTCCAATCGGGCAATTCTGGCACGGGGATAATCTGCCTAGAAACTTGATCTAATTGATAAACGCCGCGGCCAGTCGCAATCCAGATCCTATGCTGAGAATCCTCTAACATATCGAGAATACTGCCCATAGATTCGGTCCAAGAGTATTGGAATACCCGCTCGCCATTTTGCTCTAGCAACTCTAATTGCAAGGTTCCCGCGACCAACATGTGACCATTCGGCATGACCAGCAATTTACGCCAAGGGAGATCGCGGTTAACCGGCAACTGAGTAATAAGGCGCAGCTCGGACTTTGAAGGGGAGAATTCATATATCTGGCCATTATCAATTAACAATCGCCATGTTTTACTATTTTTTCGGGCTGCCGAGACCAGTGCACCACCGGGAAACTGCGGGAATAAATAGGGTGAACCAAACGCGGTAAATTGATTTTGGACAATATCGTAGAGGTAAATTGCGGCGTTGGTGCTAACCAATAATTTGTCACGTTCTATGTTCACCACTGAGGTTAAAAAGTCATCTGACAGTCGCGATTCGGTGCCGATTTTATCGATACGCCGCACCTTAGAATTACTAACTCGATACAAGCCCTGCTCAGTCGCGGCCCATACAAAACCGTAATCATCTAAGGCCAAGCCTCGGATACTGGTGACCGCTAAACCGTCCCTATCAGTAAAAACTCGCTGCACAAAACCGCCCGCCCAAGCCGAGTGGACGCAAGTCAATGAAAGGATGAAACATGTCAGAATTGTTCTAATTATTTTTGTTTGCATGTGACGGCTTACTTCATACCATAGTTGTACTGTAGCAGCTCAATCCTATCAATTCATCCGCTTGTTTACATAAAAGTTACAAAAAAATACAGGCAATAAAAAAGCGCTCAAATGAGCGCTTTTTTAATCGACAGCTAAATTACTTTTTCTTTGCCTTTGGGTTTGGCAAATCAGTAATAGAACCTTCGTACATTTCAGCCGCTAAGCCCACTGATTCGTGCAGTGTTGGGTGCGCGTGAATGGTTAATGCTAAATCTTCAGCATCACAACCCATTTCAATCGCTAAACCGATCTCGCCTAACAGCTCGCCGCCGTTAACGCCAACAATCGCACCACCGATTACACGATGAGTATCTTTGTCGAAAATCAGTTTAGTCATGCCTTCGCTCGCATCAGATGCGATAGCGCGGCCGCTTGCTGCCCATGGGAAAGTTGCTGTTTCGTAAGCAATACCTTGCTCTTTCGCTTCTTTCTCAGTTAAACCAACCCAAGCTACTTCTGGGTCAGTGTAAGCAATTGATGGGATCACTTTTGGATCGAAATAGTGCTTCATGCCAGCGATAACTTCAGCCGCTACGTGGCCTTCGTGCACGCCTTTGTGAGCGAGCATTGGTTGACCAACGATGTCACCAATTGCATAGATGTGCGGTACGTTAGTACGCAGTTGCTTATCAACCTTGATAAAGCCACGCTCATCAACGTTAACACCTGCTTTTTCAGCATCTAACGACTTGCCATTAGGTGCACGGCCAATTGCTACCAATACGGCATCGTAACGGACTGCTTCAGTAGGGGCGCTCTTACCTTCCATAGAAACATAAATACCGTCTTCACGGGCTTCTACCGCTGTGACTTTAGTTTCAAGGATCAGGTTGAATTTCTTCTTGATTTGCTTAGTGAATACGCGAACAACGTCTTTATCAGCTGCTGGGATCACTTGGTCGAACATTTCAACCACGTCGATTTCACTGCCTAAAGAAGCGTACACAGTTCCCATTTCTAGGCCGATAATACCGCCGCCCATCACTAACAACTTGCCTGGAACTTCTTTCAGTTCTAATGCGTCAGTCGAATCCCAAATACGTGGATCTTCATGCGGAATAAATGGCAGTTTGATTGGGCGGGAACCCGCAGCAATGATCGCTTGCTCGAATTGAACCACTTTGACAGTGCCATCTTCAGCAGTCACTTCTAGCGTGTTAGGGCCAGTGAATTTACCAAAACCGTTAACCACGTTAACTTTACGCATTTTGGACATACCGCCCAATCCGCCAGTTAATTGGCCAATAACTTTTTCTTTAAAGCCACGTAACTTATCTAAATCGATAGTTGGCTCGCCGAAAACCACACCGTGAGCAGCAACGGCTTTGGCTTCTTCGATAACTTTAGCAACATGTAATAGGGCTTTAGATGGGATACAACCCACGTTAAGACACACGCCGCCTAAAGTGCTAAAACGTTCAACGATAATGGTTTCTAGACCTAAGTCCGCTGCACGGAAAGCCGCAGAATAACCTGCAGGACCTGCACCTAATACCACTACCTGAGTTTTGATTTCGTTACTCATGTTTTCCTCTAATTCTCATTCAATCCGTTGGAGGAGCTATCCTGCCAACCGAAAATGCGCCAGCGCGTAAGGTGGGCGCATTTTAACCTGTGTTTGATACTGATCACAATAAACAAAAGGCCACTCAAGATGAGCAGCCTTATATGCTTACAGAACCAAAGTACGAATGTCGGACAGAATTCCTGACAGCGTCACACTAAAGCGTGCAGCCATGGCACCATCGATCACGCGGTGATCGTATGACAGCGACAAGGGCAACATCAATTTAGGTTCGAACTCCTTACCATTCCACTTAGGCTTAATTTCAGATTTAGACACACCTAAAATCGCCACGTCTGGGTAGTTCACGATAGGCGTAAACGCCGTACCGCCAATACCACCTAAACTTGAAATGGTGAAACAGCTACCTTGCATATCAGCAGATTTCAGCTTGCCATCACGGGCACGGATAGAGATATCAGCCAGTTCACGAGATAACTCGATAATGCCTTTCTTATCCACGTCACGCACGACTGGCACAACCAAACCGTTTGGCGTATCAACCGCCACACCGATGTGGAAATACTTCTTCTGGATCAGTGATTCACCATCAGAGCTTAAGCTCGAGTTGAACACTGGGAACTGTTGCAACGTTTTAGCCACAGCTTTTAGCATAAACACTAAAGGCGTGATCTTGTAATCGGCTTTTTTCTTCGCTGCTACATCGTTTTGCTGCTTACGGAACTCTTCCATTTCAGTGATATCAGCTTCATCGAACTGAGTCACGTGCGGAATAGTTACCCAGTTGCGGTGTAAGTTAGGGCCAGAAATCTTCTGGATACGGCTTAATGGAATCTCTTCCACTTCACCAAACTTACTGAAATCAACTTTAGGTGCTGCAATCACTTGCAGACCGCCGCCGTTACCTGAACCGACTGAGGTTGCCGCAGTCGCTTTCGGACGAGACAGTTCGTATTTCACATACGCCTGAACGTCTTCTTTCATAATGCGACCTTTACGGCCAGTACCAGCAACTTGGGTCAAATCGACACCAAATTCACGGGCTAAACGACGTACCGCAGGAGACGCATGTACCGCACCGGTAGACACAGGTGTACCTGCGCTAGGGTGGTGTGGTACTGGAGGACGGCTTGCAGGTGTTGGGGCTGCAACGGGCGCCGCGCTAACTGGAGCAGGAGCTGCCGCTTGAGCAACAGGTGCAGGAGCTGCACCTGCAGTGACAGTTTCAATCGTCGCAATAACGCTACCTTGAGAAACCTTGTCACCCACTTTAACCGTCAAAGACAGCAGTTTACCGGCGAATGGCGCTGGTACTTCCATGGTGGCTTTGTCAGTTTCAAGGGTAATCAAACCTTGGTCAGCAGTGATTTCATCACCGACAGACACGAGCACTTCGATCACATCGACATTGCTGGCATCGCCAATATCCGGCACTTGAATTTCTTTTACCGCAATCACACTTGCCGCTGGTGCAGTAGCCACTGGCGCTACCGTAGCGGCAGGAGCCGCCTGAGCCACAGTTGCAGCTGGCGCGCTAACGCTTGGAGCCACAGCAGGTGCAGCGCCGCCAACTTCAAGCATGATGACTAAAGAGCCTTGCGACACTTTATCGCCAACTGCGACTTTAACGTCTTTAACCACACCCGCGAAAGGTGATGGCACGTCCATCGTCGCTTTGTCTGTTTCTAGGGTAATTAAACCGCTATCAACTTCAATCTTGTCACCGACAGCAACCAGGACTTCGATAACCGATACATCTGTGTCGCCACCGATATCAGGCACAGTCACTTCAACCACTTTGGTTGCGCCCGTCGCAGGAGCAGCAGCCACAGGGGCAGGAGCCGCTTGAACTGGTGCAGATGCTGGTGCCGCCTGAGCGGGTGCTGCAACTGGAGCCGGAGCAGCAGCTGCCGCGCCCGCTGCTTGCATCATAGCAATCAAAGTACCTTCAGATACTTTATCGCCCACAGCCACTTTCAATTCGGCTAAAACACCGGCGAAAGGCGCTGGAATATCCATAGTCGCCTTGTCGCTTTCGACGGTAAGAATCGATTCTTCTGCCGCTAGGGTATCACCCACAGCCACACAAATTTCGATCACTTGCACTTCATCGCCGCCGATATCAGGAACAAAAACTTCTTTTAATTCAGCCATTTTTATTGCCTCTTACGCGTACTGTGGATTGATCTTGTCAGCGTCGATACCATATTCTTTAATGGCTTTTGCTAACACATCGACAGGCAGCTCTTTGCGATCAACCAGTGATTTCAGTGCCGCAATAACGATGAACTTAGCATCCACTTCGAAGTGGTGACGCAGATTCTCGCGGCTGTCTGAACGACCGAAACCGTCAGTACCTAACACTTTGTAATCGGTAGGAATGTAAGCACGTAACTGTTCGCCGTAAATCTTCATATAGTCAGTCGCTACGATTGCAGGTGCATCACTTGAAATCACTTGGCTGATATAGGCTTGTTTTGGCGTTTCGGTTGGGTGCAGCATGTTCCAACGTTCAGCGGCTTGACCATCGCGAGTCAATTCGTTGAAGCTAGTTACGCTAAATACGTCGGCAGTAATACCGAAGTCTTTCGCCAGTGCTTGCGCCGCTTTACGAGTTTGTTCAAGGATAGTGCCACAGCTCATTAACTGAACTTTGCCTTTACCTGAGCCCGCAACCGTTTCTAACTTGTAGATACCTTTCACTATGCCCACTTCCGCACCTTCTGGCATGGCTGGTTGCTCATAGTTTTCGTTCATTGTGGTCAAGTAGTAGAAAATATCTTCTTGATTCTCGCCGTACATACGACGGATACCATCTTGTACCACAACGGCAATTTCGTAGCCGTAGGTTGGATCGTAAGAAATACAGTTAGGGATAGTGTTCGCCAATACGTGGCTGTGACCATCTTGATGCTGTAAACCTTCGCCGTTAAGCGTTGTACGACCTGAAGTACCACCGACTAAGAAACCACGAGCACGCATATCACCCGCAGCCCAAGCCATGTCACCAATACGTTGGAAACCGAACATTGAGTAGTAGATGTAGAACGGGATCATAGGTGTATCGTTGACTGAGTAGCTCGTCGCTGCCGATACCCATGAAGACATAGCACCGAGTTCGTTAATCCCTTCTTGCAATACTTGACCGGTTTTATCTTCACGATAATAAGCCACTTGGTCAGAGTCTTGCGGTACGTATTTTTGGCCTTCGTGAGCATAAATACCCACTTGACGGAACAGACCTTCCATACCGAAAGTACGGGCTTCGTCAGGAATAATTGGCACAATGTTTTTGCCAATTTTCTTGTCTTTCAGCAATGCTGTCAGCACGCGAACGAACGCCATAGTCGATGAAATTTCACGGCCGTTTGAGCCCTGTAAAATCGAATCGAAAATCTTCAGTGACGGCACTTCCATCTCTTCAGTGAACTTTTGACGACGTTGTGGCACGCTACCATGCAGCGCTTCACGACGGCTCATCATGTACTTCACTTCTTCAGAATCTGGACCTGGGTGATAGAAAGGCAGATCTTCTAACTGGTCATCAGGGATCGGGATATTGAAACGATCGCGGAAGTAACGGATAGACTCAACGCCCATCTTCTTCACGTTGTGAGCGATGTTTTTACCTTCACCCGCATCACCTAAGCCATAACCTTTAACGGTTTTAGCTAAGATAACCGTTGGACGGCCTTTGGTTTTTTGTGCATGTTCCAGTGCAGCATAAACTTTAACTGGATCATGACCGCCGCGGTTTAAGCGCCAAATGTCATCATCTGACATGTTAGCAACCATTTCGGCCGTTTCAGGATACTTACCAAAGAAGTGTTCGCGCGTATAAGCGCCACCTTTGGCTTTACAGTTTTGGTATTCACCGTCAACGGTTTCTTCCATCAACTGCAGCAGTTTACCGCTGGTGTCACGGGCCAATAATGGATCCCAGTAACGACCCCAAATCACTTTCACGACTTCCCAGCCTGCGCCGCGGAATTCGCCTTCAAGTTCTTGGATGATCTTACCGTTACCACGTACAGGGCCATCAAGACGCTGTAAGTTACAGTTAACGATGAAGACTAAGTTATCTAATTCTTCACGGGCCGCTAACCCGATAGCACCTAAGGCTTCTGGCTCGTCACACTCACCGTCACCTAAGAAACAGTAAACAGTTTGTGCTGAACAATCTTTAAGACCACGGTCAGTCAGATATTTCAGGAAACGGGCTTGATAGATGGCTTGGATTGGACCTAAGCCCATAGAAACCGTTGGAAATTGCCAGTAATCCGGCATCAGTTTTGGATGTGGGTATGAAGACAGACCCTTGCCATCCACTTCTTGACGGAAGTTAGCCAGTTGCTCTTCGCTTAAACGACCTTCTAGGAATGAACGCGCATAAATACCAGGGGCGATATGGCCTTGGAAATACACGAGATCGCCACCGTCTTTTTCATTCGGTGCACGGAAGAAGTGGTTAAAACATACGTCATAGATAGTCGCGCTTGAAGCGAAACTTGAGATATGGCCGCCCAACTCTAAATCTTTCTTAGAACCACGCAGAACCATAGCCAAAGCGTTCCAACGGATGATGGCGCGAATGCGACGTTCCATCTCTTGGTTGCCAGGCATGTGAGGCTCTTGACCCGCTGGGATAGTGTTCAAGTAAGCCGTTGTGGCATTGTAAGGCAAGTGAGTGCCATTACGACGCGCTTTATCGATCAGCTTCTCTAGTAAAAAATGCGCGCGCTCTGGGCCTTCCTGTTCCAACACGGCTTGCAGGGCATCAACCCATTCCTGAGTCTCTAATGGATCTACGTCTTGTAGCATATCTTCAGACATGACACTGTCCTTCTCTATATACATGATAATGAATGGTGTTTGCGGCATATTCCGATTTAGCAGGCAGCTAAACTACAGAACTTAAGCGCCACTCTTTAAACGGCGCAAGCTTCGCTGCAACCGGCTATCTTCTTCCCGCACAGATAACATCACCTCTTCGATGTAACTTAAGTGTTCATTCGAGGCTTCTCTGGCGGCTTCGGGATCACGACGAACGATGGCAGCGAGCAAGGCCCGTCTGTGATCGTTAGCCATAGTAGAAGCTTCTTCGCGGCGGCTTAAAAGCTCCAAGTTTTGCGCCACATTTTGATGCAGCACAGGGGTTAAACTGAGAACGAGGTGTAACATAGCCACGTTATGTGACGCTTCGGCAACGGCACGATAAAAACGCACAATGGCGGCGGCTTGTTTTTCGATATCTGTGGCGGCTTCCACCTCGAGGATCATACGTTTGATATTTTGCATATCTGCGTCAGTACCACGCAGCGCCGCAAAATAAGCCATCATGCCTTCGGTAGCATGACGGAACTCCAGCAAGTCGTATTGACTCTCTGGATCAGAATTCATAAGTTCAACGATAGGATCGGCAAGGCTCTGCCAGAGTTGCTCTTTGACATAAGTACCACCGCCTTGGCGGCGCATTAACAGTCCTTTTGCCTCAAGCTTTTGGATAGCTTCACGCAAAGAAGGTCGAGACACTTCAAACTGGATCGCCAGTTCGCGTTCAGGCGGTAACTTCTGACCGGGCTGCAAACTGCCCTCTAAGATCATCTGCTCTAATTGAGCCATAATCACATCAGAAATTTTTGGCTGATTAATTTTACTATAGGCCATCAGGCGCTCAGCTCCGTTGTAAATTGGTCTTACCAATTTTTTTGAGTGAGCGCACTTTATCAAATCAGCGTTTTGATGTCCAGATTGAAGATCACTCCTTAAAAGCGATCTCGATCGAAAGCACTCACGAAGAGAGAGCATAGCGGAAAAAAATGTCTATGGGGTCAGACCATTTGACAAAAGCACGGGCTTCGCCCTACTAGGCGCTGCAAAAGCGCAGCAGATAGATTCTAGATTCTAGATTCTAGAAGGAGCGTAGCGACGCCCTAGCAGCGAAGCGTTCTCGATTCTCGCTGCGAAGCGTCCTTCTTTCAACTCACCAATCCAAAAATAGTCAGTAATGAAAGTATTGCAACAATAAGTGTAAAGTTACGTTTACTGAGCACTAATAATGCTAAGGTTGATTGTACACATATAGGTGCACTTGCGACCTCAGGTAAAGGTTGCGCTGCCAAAGCCGTCTCAGCAACCACAGTGCGAGCACTCGCATTTAGGGTCAAACCATGAAGACGCCACGCGGCTAACCCTTCGCTAAATTGGCCACTTAACGCATAACCAAAGGCAAAAATGCGGCTAGGTAACCAATCCAAAACGCTAATCACTTCGTTGACTAATGGCAGTTCAAGGGATTTACGGGCATTTTCTTCGGCATAAAAACGCACTGTGCAATACAACACAGCACCGACTGGCCCCAGAAAAATGAAGAACAAAGCAACGGCGCCGTAATAACGATAGTTAATCCAAGCGACACTTTGACCCACTTTAGCGCCAAGGTCTTTCTCGGATACCGCATCCAAACACTCGCTACAATCGAGCTCGGCGGCATAATGGTAACAAGCTTGGACGTCAGAACGACAAGCCGCTTGCATATATTTCTTGAAAATATCACGCTGTTTCTGATGGTTAAAACAAACCACCGCTACGACAATCCATAGCGCTAAACTTAATAAGCCCCAAAACATCCCCGCCACTAACCAAGACAACACATACACCAACAGGGCTGGCAGCACTAACGCCAGCGCCATCATAACGCTCGTCAGTGAGGCTTTATCACCAAAAAACGTCGTTTGGTAGGATTGCAGTAAACGATCAAATTGCCATGATGAAGGAAGAAATTTAAGTCGCTCCACTAAAATGGCGACCAAGAGTGAAAATAATGCCATGGGCTGTACCTCTATAATTTGTCCATAAATAGTCTAGGTTTGAGTGAAATACGTCTAAAATCCAAAAACCTAAGAGCGCAACGCCTGAGTATATTCCTTTAGCTTCCCTAAATATCTTTCCCAATCAAAACTTTGCCCGGGGTCTGTTTTGCGCATTGGCGCAATATCACAATGACCCACAATTCGTTCGGTACTCAGCGATGGATACTCAGCCAACAGTGCTTGCGTCAACGCTGTCAGTGACTGATATTGCTCAGGCGTGTAAGGCTCAGTATCTGTGCCTTCCAGCTCAATACCAATAGAGAAATCATTACAATTTTCCCTCTCGCCATAACGAGACACCCCAGCATGCCAAGCCCTATCGTTACAACTCACGTACTGCACACGCTCACCATTGCGGCGGATCAAAAAGTGCGCCGAGACTTCCAAGCCCTGCAACTGTGCAAAACTGGCATCCGCATTGGTATCTAAACACCCTTGAAATAATTGATCAATATAGGGTAATCCAAAGCAACCTGCTGGCAGGCTAATATTGTGGATCACCAACAAACTCACTTCACCCAAGGGACGTTGATTAAAATGTGGTGACTCACAACGCCTTGCACCCTCACACCAACCCGAATCAAACCGCATTATGAGCTTATCCTCTTATGCCACATAAACTGAGTTACTCTAACAGTATTCAGCCAAGCAAAGAAGAAACCCAGCACACGGAACTGACTGACTTCATCATCTTTTAATATTGAGATCATGGAGCAAGCCATTCACTCCCAACTTAAATAAGCCAGAGGCTGAGTCCTGCCGCACAATCTTCCAAGCTGTTCCGTGAGACCTAAGGCCGTGGTAATCTTAACCTAAGATGCAAGTAGGTCGTCAGTAATTAAAGAATGCAAGGACCCCGCTCATGTTAGAAAACGATATTCGCCAATCAGTAAAATCCGCCCTCAGTGAAGACTTAGGTGGCACCGAAATCAACGATCAAACCAAGGCTATTGCTTATGGTGATATCACAGCAATGTTGATCCCTGCTGATAAGTACGCTGAAGCCACCCTTATTACCCGTGAAGAAGGCGTTTTTTGTGGAAAAGCATGGGCAGAGCAGGTTTTTAATCAACTCGGTGGGGAAGTCGCACTGCATTGGCATGTGGATGATGGCGATTTGGTATTACCCAACCAGTTACTGTGTGAACTCTCAGGGCCAGCGCGCGCTATTCTCACTGGCGAACGCACAGCAATGAATTTCATCCAAACCCTGTCTGGCGTTGCGACCTTAACTAAGCATTATGTCGATAAACTAGTGGGCACGCACACTCGCCTATTAGATACTCGCAAAACCATTCCAGGTCTGCGCACTGCCCAGAAATATGCCGTCACCTGCGGCGGCGGCAAAAACCACCGCATTGGCTTATATGATGCATTTTTGATTAAAGAAAACCACATTATGGCCTGTGGCGGTATTCGCCAAGCCGTAGATACCGCCCGCAGCTTGTACCCAAACAAGCCCGTTGAAGTCGAAGTGGAATCACTCGAAGAACTCGCCTTAGCACTCGACTCTGGCACAGATATAATCATGTTAGATAACTTCGATATCACTATGATGGTCGAAGCCGTAGAGATGAATAATCAATATCGAGCTAAAGACAAAGCAAAAGGCGCTAAGCTTGAAGTCTCCGGCAATGTCACCTTAGACACTTTAGCCGAATTTGCTAAAACTGGTGTCGACTATATCTCAGTTGGTGCACTCACTAAGCATGTTCGCGCACTAGACTTATCGCTTAGATTGAAAGCTTAAAACCGACTTAAAGTAAACCGTAACATTTGTTAAATCACAAAACGCTTTGCATGTACTAGACTCAAAAAGCAAAGCGTTTTGCCCTTATGATACGAATATCAGCAATGGCTAAACTCCTTCAAAAATCAATCGAAAATCCGCCATCACCTTGACTCTAGCGCTAATACCAGTCAATCAAACTGACATTGTCAAAATTTTGTTATAACACAATGTGTTTAATCTCCTATTTCTTAGACAAATGAATCATTTTATTAGTACTTTATGAGTAAAAGTTGTTTCATTTTATGCAACTTTGTACTAACTTTTACAAAGGCGAGATGGCCGTTTGGTCAACCTCACCTAAGGTCAGCACTGGAATGTCTGTCAAAATACTCTAATTTGCGTTTCAGGAGCACATTTTGAGGGACATTAGCCTAAGGTGCGGTTACCGAAAGGATTTATTCAAACAGACATTCACTCAGTAAGTGGCTTTGAATAAATCAGCATGAGTCATTACACATGGGTCATTCAAGATCATCGGTGTACTGTTAATGTTACATAGATCATATAAATGATTTTATTGACATAAATGAGTAATAAAGTTTGATGAGATAAAACAATTTATAGGGTAAAACAGCGGTTAGGTTAAACGCTCTATTCAACCACAGTAAGTCACTAAATAGTTAGCTGGAGAGAAAAATGAAGGCCATGCATTTAAACAAAAGATTAAACAAAGCATTAAATAAAAAAGCTCAGGGTTTTACTCTGATCGAACTGATGATCGTTGTCGCCATTATCGGTATTTTGGCAGCTGTAGCACTACCAGCGTATAAGGATTACGTAACATCAGCTCAAGGTGGCGCGGCAATGAAAGGGATCACCTCTTTTTCAACTAAAATTCAAACCTGTGTTCAAACAGGCATTGGATGTGACACGATAGCTGCAGAAATTGGTGCAAATAAAAAGTTTACGACAGGAGCAGGAAATACATACGCACAAGATCCTGCAAACAACTTATCACTTGTATGGACTGAATCAAAATGTGTTCTAACAGCAACGTTTACACCAACTGGTGGTGTAACATATGCAATGACAGGTGTCACTGGTGGTAAAGCTGAAGATCTAGTACTTTGCAAAAAAGGTGCAGGTCTACCAACTACCTAACAGCGTTATTGCGCAGTCAAAAATTTTAATAAATTAATATAATGTAAGAGGTTTATTTTTAACCTCTTACATTTAAACTCAAATAATGAGAATTAAGCAGGAATGCCAACTTCAGGTCTTCATTTAGGTTTATCAACTCTCTTTATTCGTAAGGGCATCCTAAATGAAGAGCAGATGGCAAATGCCATAACAAAATCCCGTCAAAATAAACACGCCCTTGTTACTACTTTAGTACAGAGTAAACTGGTGTCTGCTCGCGCTATTGCCGAGCTTTGCTATGAGGAATACGGTACACCACTACTCGATCTCAATGAGTTTGATCTTGCTTCCATACCAGAAGACTTTCTTAATAAAAAACTCATTGAAAAGCACCGCTGCTTACCCTTATTCAAACGTGGGAATCGCCTCTATATTGGCACATCCGATCCGACCAATATTGCCGCCCTCGAAGATTTCCAATTTAGTGCAGGCCTGCACGCCGAAGCCATTCTTGTTGAAGAAGATAAGCTGGCAAAAGCACTAGAAAAAATTCTCGAAGAAGATATCAGTGGTCTCGATTTAGGCGGTATGGATGAAGCGGCACTCGCAGCAATAGAAGTTACCGATACCAGTAATCGCAGCGCTGAACCCGCAGGTGAAGCCAGTGACGACGCACCTATTGTTATTTATATTAACAAAATTCTAACCGATGCTATCCGTAAAGGCGCCTCAGATTTACACTTTGAACCCTATGAGAAGCGCTACCGCATTCGTTTTCGCATCGACGGTATTTTACACGAAGTCTCTGAACCCCCTATAAGCCTTGCAGGTCGTTTATCTGCGCGCCTAAAAGTAATGTCGAAACTTGATATAGCCGAACGCCGCGTACCGCAAGACGGCCGAATAAAGATGAAGCTTTCCCGCACTAAGTCCATCGACTTTCGGGTAAGCACTTTACCGACCCTGTGGGGCGAAAAAATTGTGATGCGGATTTTGGACTCATCCTCAGCACAATTAGGCATTGAAAAGCTCGGCTACGAGCCTGACCAAGAAAAACTCTATCTTGAGATGTTGGCAAAACCCCAAGGGATGATTTTAGTGACCGGCCCAACAGGCTCAGGAAAAACAGTCTCCCTCTACACAGGGTTAAATATTCTCAATACTGAAGAGCGTAATATTTCTACCGCCGAAGATCCGGTTGAGATTAATCTTGAGGGTGTAAACCAAGTTCACATTAATTTAAAGGCAGGCCTCACTTTCGCGTCTGCTTTACGCTCATTTCTACGTCAAGACCCCGATGTGGTGATGGTGGGTGAAATTCGCGATCTTGAAACCGCCGAGATAGCCATTAAAGCGGCACAAACGGGTCACTTAGTATTATCGACCCTACACACGAACTCGGCAGCAGAAACCTTGACCCGTTTAATCAACATGGGGGTTCCTGGCTACAATATCGCTAGTTCAGTAAACCTGATTATTGCCCAACGCTTAGCCCGTCGTCTCTGCCCCGAATGTAAGCAAGCAGAAGTGATACCTGAGCATGAATTACTGCGCCTAGGTTTTACCCAAACACAAATTACCCAAGGCTTTACTACCTTTAAACCTGTGGGCTGCGAGCATTGCTCCGGCGGCTACAAGGGACGAGTTGGTATTTACGAAGTGATGAAGATGTCCGATGAGATAGCCCGTACTATCATGGAAGGCGGTAACTCATTACAAATCGCTTCACAGGCTAAAGCGCAAGGAATGCGTGATTTACGTCAATCTGGGTTATTAAAAGTAATTCATGGCGTTACCAGCATTGCAGAAGTCAATCGCGTCACAAGTTTTGGCTAAATCCAATCTTTATATCTAAAGTTACGTCTAAAATTCAGGTAATAGCGCATCATTACTCGCATATTTGAATCTTAGAGTCCAAACTATTTCACAAGCACAGCGTTCAATTAACTAAAAATCTAGAACGAATTATTTACAGGAATCATCTATGGCTACGGCAACGACAACAAGAAAGCCTCGCACCAAGAAAGCCGAGCAAAAGAGCCAACCTAAAATCTATACCTTCGAATGGAAAGGGGTTAACCGCGACGGCAAGAAAACCGCTGGTGAGCTTAGAGGCGCAACCGCCGCTGAAATCCGTAGCCAATTGAAATCCCAAGGCGTAAATCCAAAGAGCGTACGTAAACAGTCTTCTGCGCTATTTAAGTTAGGTGATGCCAAAATCACCCCCATGGATATTGCTGTAATGACTCGCCAAGTCGCGACTATGCTAGCAGCGGGCGTACCTTTAGTCACCACAATTGAACTACTCGGCCGTGGTCACGAAAAAGCTAAGATGCGAGAACTATTAGGAAATATCCTCAGCGAAATTCAATCGGGTATTCCTTTATCCGATGCTATGCGCCCCCATAGACGTTACTTCGATGAACTTTATGTTGACCTAGTTGCAGCCGGTGAACATTCAGGTTCACTAGACTTGGTTTTTGATCGCGTAGCTACCTACAGAGAAAAATCAGAAGCACTGAAATCCAAAATTAAGAAGGCTATGTTCTACCCTGCTGCAGTTGTCATAGTCGCAATCTTAGTCACCTCATTATTATTATTGTTTGTGGTGCCTCAATTTGAGGAGATTTTTAAGGGGTTCGGCGCTGAACTGCCCGCCTTTACCCAACTGGTGCTGCATATTTCCCGCGGCTTACAATCCTCTTGGTATATCTTTTTAGCCGCCATTATCGGCGGAGTATTTTTGTTTGTTCGGGCGCACCGAAACTCACAAATAGTAAGAGATAGAGTCGATGAAGCTGTACTTAAAATCCCAGCCATTGGGCCGATTTTACATAAAGGTGCCATGGCACGATTCGCCCGCACTTTAGCAACTACTTTCGCCGCGGGCGTGCCGTTAATTGATGGTCTAGAATCCGCCGCTGGCGCATCGGGTAATGCGGTATACCGCAAAGCCATTTTAAAAATCCGTCAAGAAGTGATGGCAGGGATGCAGATGAATGTGGCTATGCAAACCACAGGGCTTTTCCCCGACATGTTAGTGCAAATGGTGATGATAGGCGAAGAATCCGGCTCACTAGATAACATGCTCAATAAAGTATCAACTATCTACGAAATGCAAGTAGATGATGCGGTTGATGGCTTATCAAGCCTGATAGAACCGATTATGATGGTGGTCATCGGTACTGTAGTTGGTGGTCTAATTGTTGCTATGTACTTGCCTATCTTCCAAATGGGTAAAATTGTTAGCGGCTAGTATTGTATTATATCTAACCCTCAAATATAAATAAGAACATTAAATGTCAGAATTCATCTCCCTTTTGGGCCAGCACCCTTATATCTTTATTGCTCTAAGCTTTATTTTTGCCGCTACCATTGGTAGTTTTTTAAACGTGGTGATCCACAGATTTCCTGTGATGATGAAACGGGAGTGGCAGCAAGAATGTAATCAGTATTTGCAGGAATACCACGAAGACACAGTCAAAAAAATAGGGATAGACCAACTCAATAAACCTATTGATGACTTCCCTGAAAAGTATAATCTTGTTGTCCCAGGCTCAGCCTGCCCTAAGTGCAAAACGTCGATTAAACCTTGGCATAATTTACCCCTATTAGGCTGGTTAATGCTCAAGGGAAAATGCGCCGCTTGTCACGCCCCTATTTCTGCCCGCTACCCCATTATTGAATTCGTCACAGGGCTACTTATCGCGACTTTAGCTTGGCATTTTGGTCCAAGCTGGCAGTTTGTTTTTGCGAGCATACTCACCTTTGTGCTTGTAGCACTGACAGGTATCGATCTTGATGAGATGTTGCTCCCCGACCAAATGACGCTACCGTTGCTTTGGCTCGGCTTGATAATCAATCTAAATCATACCTTTGCGAGCCCAACCGATGCCATTATCGGCGCGGCGGCAGGCTATTTGAGTCTATGGTCCATTTTCTGGTTGTTTAAAATCCTCACAGGTAAAGAAGGCATGGGTTATGGCGACTTTAAATTACTCGCCGTGTTCGGTGCTTGGCTTGGCTGGCAAATGCTGCCGCTGGTGATTTTACTTTCGTCCCTCGTTGGCGCAGTCGTTGGCATCACTATGATTGTCAGTAAACGCCTGAAACAAGGGAATCCAATCCCATTTGGCCCCTATATTGCCGCAGCTGGCTGGATAGCCCTAATATGGGGTCAACCTATAGTGGATTGGTACTTAAGTACGTTATAGAACAAGCTTCACTTAAGGATAACGGAACGTTCGCAAGCTCACTCACTGAACGCTTCGCTTACCGTAAGGGCGAAGCCCGTTCCGTAGACTGTAAGGACGAAGTCCGTCCTAGCAGCGTAGCGCCCTTCATAGCTTTTAAGAGAGTTTTATGTCCAAATTTGTCGTTGGCCTTACAGGCGGCATCGGCAGCGGTAAAACGACTGTTGCCAATTTGTTCGCCGCCGAAGGGGTTGCCTTAGTCGACGCCGATATCGTTGCCCGCGAAGTTGTCGCTCCGGGTTCAAAAGGACTGGAAGCGATCGTAACTCATTTTGGTGCTGAGATATTAACACCAGAGGGTGAACTCGATCGCGCCAAATTGCGGCAGCGGATATTTAGCCATCCTGAAGAGCGCGAATGGCTAAACCAACTATTACACCCCATGATCCGCCAAGAAATGCTAGCGCAGGTAGAAAAAGCGACCTCTGCCTATGTAATTATGGTCGTGCCCTTGCTATTTGAGAACGGGTTAGATAGGTTAGTCAATCGGACTTTAGTGGTGGATATTTCGCCTGAGTTGCAAATAAATCGCACCGTAAAACGTGACAATGTTGATGCATCTCAAGTTAATAACATCATTAGTAGCCAATGTAGTCGCAGCGAAAAACTCGCCAGAGCCGACGACATTATTGATAATCAAGGAGAGATATCAACCTTAAAACGAGAGGTGCTAGCATTGCACCAGCGATATTTACAACTTTCTGGTACTGATAACGCCCATGACTGAATTAGTTTACGAACAGCCCCTAAACGAGAAAATTCGCAGCTACTTGCGGCTCGAATACCTCGATAAACAGCTGCAAAGTAACCTAAATCATGACCACCAACATAGATGTTTTTATCCGCTGTTTTCCCTCTGTGAATTGTCCGAACGCTGTGATTATCGTAATGAAGTATTAAAAGACATTGAACGGCACTTGCTGCAACTCAGCAAATGGCAAGAATTAGATCACGTCGACCACCAGCAAATCGACCTTTATATAAACGCCCTCACCCAAGCCCGCGAACCGTTGCAAAAACCAGAACGCTTCGGCAGCCAACTAAAACAAGACAGATTTATTTCTGCGCTACGACAACGCTTTGGCATGCCGGGCGCCTGCTGTAACTTCGATCTGCCGCAACTACATTATTGGCTAGCTAAACCTTGGGAAGAAAAACAACAAGACTACCGCTCTTGGATAGCACACTTCGAACCTTTGCTCACCCCCATCACCCTATTGCTTCAACTCACCCGCAGCACAGCCCATTACGACAATGCCGTTGCCCATGCAGGTTTTTATCAAGGCGACAGTGCTCAAGCACTTGCTTTGGTGCGAGTCAAAGTCGATGCCTCCCACGGGTGTTATCCTACGATTAGCGGCCATAAAAACCGTTTTGCAATCCATTTTGTGCAGTTTGAACAACAACGCCACTCCGACCGTTCGATTGATTTCTTACTAGCTACCTGTGCATGAAGCATTTACACTAATGGCCTGAAAGACATTAGTATTGGCGGCCGCTGTATCGCCGTTAACCAAGAGAACAATTATGCCATTGACCGTTAACTGCCCTATCTGCAAAGCCCCTGTCGAGTGGGTGCCACAATCTGCATTTAAACCTTTTTGCAGCGAGCGCTGTAAGCTCATCGACCTCGGCGATTGGGCGTCAGAAAAGCATGTCATCCCAGTGAAGGCCGAATTTGATCCCGAAGCATTTGATGAATTTGATCTCGATGAAGGCGACTTTTTTAAAGAATAATCCGAAGCGCTAACCGCTCAGCTTACGCCATCACAGCGATTAATTTGCCCAACTCTCTACTCAATAGATAAATATTATGACTAAACGCATCCATGTTGCCGTCGGCATTATTACTAACTCGGCCGGTGACATTCTGTTGGCAAAACGCCCAGACCATTTACATCAAGGTGGGAAATGGGAATTTCCTGGCGGCAAAGTTGAGGCGGGCGAAACGGTCACTCAAGCGCTGATCCGTGAACTCAAAGAGGAAGTTGCACTCGATGTCACCGATAGTCAGCCATTTATGGCGCTGAGTTTCGATTATCCCGATAAACAAGTGCTACTTGATATCCATTCAGTCACGGAATTTAATGGTACAGCTCAAGGCCTCGAAGGTCAGCTTATCGCTTGGGTCACTAAAGCCGACTTAGTTAATTACGACTTCCCCGACGCTAATAAGCCTATTCTAGAAAAAATTCTCGCCCAGTAATCGAGCCATTTAGCTTATTATTTCAATACGCTCAGTCCCCGAATCGCAATTCGGGGATGTGCTTTTTCAATGTCTTAACTCCGCAAACCATGCAATCCTGTGATCGTTAAGCTTATAGATATTAGCAATGCGTGATCTAGCTTGCAGCAAATCAATGATCCGCTTTAATCGCATCGAGAATAATGTTTGAATCAAGCTTCATTCTTTCTCTTCGATTTCGAGGGCGCATCATGCACAATAACGTTAAGGCATTCCTAGCCACTACCGCCTTATTTTTTAGTTGTCAGGTACTAGCCAATGGTGGCTGTGGATTTGAAGAACAACAACAGGGCTTAATTGCGACCTGCAGCGAGGAGAAACAAGAAGTGATTTTAACTGGCATAGTCGAAGCACAACATTTAGTCACAGATCTCAATGAGTTTGCCGAAGGATATAAATCCTACCAAGTTGACACTGCGGCAATCACCCCGCTTAAAAGCGTCACCGAACCAACTGAAATTATTGTGATCATTGGTACTTGGTGTCCAGATTGTCACCGTGAAACACCGCGCTTTATCCGTATCATGGAAGAAGTCGCCAATCCCAATATCAAAGTGACCTATATTGGCGTCGACCGGACGAAGACAGATCCCGAAGGCTTAGCTGCCAAATACGACTTTACCCGTATTCCAACCTTTATTGTGCTGCAGCAAGGTAAAGAAGTTGGCCGTATCGTAGAGCGCCCAACCGTTTCCTTAGAAAAAGATCTCGCCGATTTATTGAAATAATCGACGCAGTACAAACAACAAAGGCCGCATAGCGGCCTTTGGTTTTTATCCGTTCAGAGAAAGATTAGCTCGCTTCGTCAATAATTCGCTGAGCTAACATCACTAAAACGCCTTCACGTAATGCGCCACCAGATAAGGCTAAATGCTCTATCCCCAGCAACTCAAACAAAGCCAACAAAATAGCGACACCCGCTGCAAAAGTCGGTGCCCGCTCGCTACAAAGCCCAGCGATCCCCGTTAAGCCAATGTCTTCTTGTGCGAGAATTTCAGCCTTCAACTGAGTGAGCACATCGAGTGTTATCGTTTCAGATAAGCCACGGTGAAGCAGGACTTCAACCACAGATTGCACCGCGCCAGAGGCGCCAACAACACAATGCCAGCCTAGATCGCGTAGGGTTTGTCTATGCTCAGCTAATGCGGTTAGCACTTGCTGCTTAGCATCATCAAAATCTAACTGCTGCAGCGGTAAGCTACTAAAAAATTGGCGATTATAAGTCACGCTACCAAAGGGCAAACTGGTTTTGAACAACACTTGATGCCCATCACCGATAATAAACTCAGTACTCGCCCCGCCGATATCTATCACTAAACGGCGCCCTTGACCACAGGTGGTTGCCACCATACCTTGATAGATAAGCTCAGCTTCACGCATGCCTGAGATGATTTCAATTGGATGACCAAGGAGTGGCAATGCACGCCGATTAAACTCATCGGCATTGCTGATGCTGCGAAGTGTTGCGGTAGCAATAACAGCCACATGATGTGCTTCAATCTTATGTTGCACCAACATTTGGGCAAACATACTCAAACAGTCGAGGCCGCGCTGCATCACGTCATGGCTTAAGTTTCCATCGTCGCCTATGCCTTCGGCAAGCCTCACCTTACGTTTATATTTCGCAATAATATGCGGCTGACCACCACGCGTTTTGGCGATCAGCATATTAAAACTATTTGAGCCTAATGTTATAGCGGCATAAGCGGGTGTTGGCATTTACGAATGTCTACGTGTCCTATCATGACGAGGAGGGCGAGCACCACTGCGTTGCGCACCAGGGCGACTTGTCCCAGAACGATCGCGCAGGTTTCGAGTGCCGCTCGGGTGTTTACGGTGGATCTTCGCTGGCGTTGGAATATCGGCCAATAAAGCTTCACTGTCGTAATTACTCACTGGAATCGAATGATTAATATAGCTTTCGATTGCTGGCAAGTTTAGCGCGTACTCTTCACAGGCAAAGCTTATTGACATGCCCTTATTACCCGCGCGACCCGTACGACCGATTCGGTGCACATAGTCCTCACAATCATCAGGTAAATCATAGTTATACACGTGTGATACGTCAGAAATATGTAAACCGCGAGCCGCGACATCGGTAGCAACCAATATATCTAATTGGCCACAGGTAAACTGCTCAAGGATACGAATACGTTTTTTCTGTGGCACATCACCCGTTAACAAACCCACGCGATGTCCGTCACCTTCAAGCCAAGACCAAAGCGTTTCACAGCTGTGCTTAGTGTTAGAGAAAACGATGGCTTTTTCTGGCCAATCTTCTTCAATCAAGGTCAACAGCAAACGCATCTTCTCTTCTTGCGAAGGATAGAAGATTTCTTCTTTGATGTTTTTGGAGGTTTTTTCTTCAGGGGCGATTTCGACTTTAACTGGCTCGTTCATATGATCGTAAGCCAGCTCTTGCACTTTCATCGACAAGGTTGCCGAAAATAGCATATTAAGACGTTGATTTGCCTCAGGCATACGTCTAAACAAGAAGCGGATATCTTTGATAAAACCTAGATCGAACATACGATCGGCTTCATCTAATACTACAGCCTGAATCGAATTCAGACCGATAATGCCTTGGCGAACGTAGTCGATAATTCGACCCGTAGTACCAATCAAGATATCAACACCTTGATCTAATACTTTACGCTGTACATCGTAACTTTCGCCGCCATAAACAATACCCACCTTTAAGTGAGTGTGTTTAGCGAGTAAAATCGCATCTTTAGCAATCTGAATCGCCAGTTCGCGAGTCGGGGCCATAATGATGGCGCGGGGCTGATTAATCAGTCGACCTTCAGGTACGGGAGTCGATAATAAGTGATTAAAAGTGGCGACCAAAAAGGCCATTGTCTTGCCAGTGCCCGTTTGTGCTTGACCAGCGATATCTTTTGATTGAAGTAATACAGGCAGTGATAACGCCTGGATCGGCGTACAAAATTCGAAGCCATTCTCGGCAAGGGCCTGTTTAACCTCAGGATGTAGAGGTAGGTCGGCAAACCTTTGGGTAGATAGATGTGTTTCGCTCATAGCGCAAGCTTACCTGTTGAGGTTGCAATAAGATACTCGATCGTTTGAAATAGCCACATTGTAAAAAGGTAACTTGAAAAGCTATTTTTCAGCCCCAATATACATGGTAAGCCATTAACAAACCAGCAATGGCACCCAAACTGGAGAACATCATGAGCGATAAAATTATATACCTGAGTGACGACAGCTTCGAAAACGACGTATTAAAGTCTGATTTGCCAGTATTGGTAGACTTCTGGGCCGAGTGGTGTGGTCCTTGTAAAATGATCGCTCCAATTTTAGACGATGTGTCTGAAGAATATGCAGGCCGCGTGACTATCGCTAAATTAAACGTTGACCAAAACAATGTTTCTCCAGCGAAATATGGCGTTCGTGGCATCCCAACTTTACTGTTATTCAAGAACGGCGAATTAGCCGCAACTAAAGTTGGTGCGCTATCAAAAACGCAATTAAAAGAGTTTATCGACGCGCAAATCTAATTTGATGTCGTAATGAGTGACCTCCGGCACAAGCTATAAATTAATTGTGCCGGAATTTCCCTAAATTTCTGGACGCCCCGCTTTGTTAGTGCTACTTTAATAACCAGATTCTTTCTAATAACCTCTTCTCGCTCGTCAATCACTATCCTGAATTACATCCTTACTGATTGATCGCGGTAAGCTTTGTCGCGTAACACAAGACCCCCAAAATGAACTTAACTGAATTAAAAGACACGCCGATTTCTGACCTAGTCTCGCTAGCTGAAAATATGAAGCTCGAAAATATGGCCCGCGCTCGCAAGCAGGACATTATTTTCTCAATCCTTAAAGCCCACGCAAAAAGTGGAGAAGACATTTTCGGTGGTGGGGTATTAGAAATACTCCAAGACGGTTTCGGCTTCTTACGCAGCTCAGACGGTTCTTATTTAGCTGGTCCAGATGACATCTATGTCTCACCAAGCCAAATTCGCCGCTTCAACATGCGAACGGGTGATACCATTTTTGGTAAAATTCGCCCACCGAAAGAAGGCGAGCGTTATTTTGCCCTATTGAAAGTCAACGAAGTTAACTTCGATAAACCTGAAAACTCCCGTAATAAAATCCTCTTTGAAAACTTAACCCCACTCCACGCAGAAGAACGTATGCGTATGGAGCGTGGCAACGGCTCAACTGAAGATATTACCGCACGTATTCTGGATTTATGCTCACCGATTGGTAAAGGTCAACGTGGTTTGATCGTTGCACCACCAAAAGCCGGTAAAACGCTATTACTTCAAGGTATTGCTCAAAGCATCAGCTACAACAACCCAGAAGTGGTGTTGATGGTATTGTTGATCGACGAACGTCCAGAAGAAGTAACCGAGATGCAACGCCTCGTTAAAGGTGAAGTAATCGCATCAACCTTCGATGAGCCAGCCAGCCGTCACGTTCAAGTTGCCGAAATGGTGATTGAAAAAGCCAAACGCTTGGTTGAACACAAGAAAGACGTGGTTATCCTACTCGATTCTATTACTCGTCTAGCCCGTGCCTATAACACTGTTATCCCGTCATCGGGCAAAGTGTTAACCGGTGGTGTGGATGCAAACGCCCTGCACCGTCCAAAACGCTTCTTCGGTGCGGCACGTAACATCGAACACGGCGGCAGCTTGACCATTATCGCCACTGCTTTGGTTGATACTGGTTCTAAGATGGACGAAGTGATCTACGAAGAATTTAAAGGTACAGGTAACCAAGAGCTGCATCTGTCACGTAAAGCGGCAGAAAAGCGTGTGTTCCCAGCCATTGATTTCAACCGTAGTGGTACGCGTCGTGAAGAAAAACTCACGACTCAAGAAGAACTGCAAAAGATGTGGATCCTGCGTAAGATTTTAAATCCTATGGATGAAGTCAGCGCAATGGAATTCTTAATCGACAAATTGGCTATGACCAAGACTAACGAAGAATTCTTTACCGCCATGAAACGCGCTAAGTCTTAATCTCAGCGAGTCGCTACAAAAAGCCGCATCATGCGGCTTTTTTGTTTCTTAAATCCTAAGATTTTTTTACTGCCAATATTTTACCTAAGCTTTTACTCAAAGCCTGTGTGCGCTGCCGCAGCATTTCCCGCAGCAATAAGACGACAGGCGTCACATGCTCGCGTCCTGGGCACACTAAGTACAAATCGACTGGCTCACCTTGATACTCAGGCAACAATCGTACTAACCGCCCTGAAATTAAATCATCGGCCAGATCTAGACTCGACTTAAAGACCAATCCTTTACCCGCCACAGCCCAGCGACGAGCAATTTCTGCATCGTTAGCACTGCGGTTGCCCGTGACACGCACTTTATATTCTTGGCCGTCGCGCCTAAATTGCCATTGGTCATGGGTTCGCTCATCTAACTTATAAAACAAACAATTATGATCTATCAGCTGCTCTAAGGAGTCCGGCACACCAAACTCGGCCAGATACTCTGGCGAGGCGCACAAGACACGATCAATACTACAGAGCGGAAATGCCACTTGGTTAGAGTCCTGCGGTTTGCCGTAACGCACAGCGACATCAATTTTATCGTGATAAAAGCTGCTGATATTGTCGCCAAGGTGCAAACGCACTTGCAGTTGTGGAAAATCGAGCAAGAACTCATCGAGCCAAGGCACAAACAGATTACGGCCAAAATCCGAAGACACAGACAGACTCAAGGTGCCGGATATCTTACCTTTATCACTGGCGATGGCCTGCTCGCCGAGCGCTAAATCGCTTAAGGCTCGTCGACAATGAATAAGATAACGCTCACCTTGCACAGTCAAACGTAAGCTGCGGGTAGTGCGGATAAATAAGCTAGTATCGAGCTGTTTTTCAAGCCGTTTTATTGCTGCACTGGCAGAAGCGGCGGAAATATCCATCTCGGCCGCAGCGGCAGAAATATTGCCACAATCGGCGACCCGCACGAACAAAGCTAAATCATTAATCAACATGATTATCAAAAATCCTTTGAAAAAATTACAAACTTTACCCTGTTTATCTCTTAGCTAATATTCCACACAATGGCAACACGATACAAGTACACTCAAACAGATCGACTCCAGCCAGTACACCCAGAGGAATAGACATGAAAGCCATTGGTTACCAAACTGCAGGTGCAATCACAGCACCCAATGCATTAGAAGACATCACGTTAGCCGAACCGACGGCAACAGGTTTTGACCTCTTGGTGGAAGTCAAAGCCATTTCCGTCAATCCGGTCGACACTAAAATCCGCGCATCTAGCTCGGCACCTGCGGGCGAATATAAGATCATCGGCTGGGATGCCGTCGGCGTCGTCAAAGCAGTTGGCGAAAACGTCAGTCTTTTCAACGTCGGCGATGAAGTGTGGTACGCGGGCGATATTAGCCGCAGCGGCAGTTATGCCCAATATCAATTGGTTGATGAGCGAATTGTCGGCCATAAACCTAAGAGTTTAACTTATGCCCAAGCGGCGGCATTACCCTTAACCGGAATTACAGCATGGGAGATTCTATTCGACCGCTTAGGTCTACCCCAAGATGGTTCGGCAACTGACGCCCGTATTTTAATTATCGGCGCGGCAGGTGGCGTTGGCTCTATCATCACTCAGCTGGCGGTAAAACTCACAGGGGCAGAGGTGATTGGCACTGCTTCTCGCCCAGAATCCACCGCTTGGGTGCAAAAACTCGGCGCCGATGCGGTCATAGACCACACTAAATCGCTCTCGGGCGAACTTGCCAATATTGGCATTACTGATGTGACCCATGTGATTAGCCTGACCCAAACCGATCAACACTTTGATGAGATCGTACAAGTGCTTAAGCCACAAGGGAAACTGGCGCTAATCGATGATCCTAAAGGCCCATTAGATGTGATGAAACTCAAGCGCAAGAGCCTGTCATTACATTGGGAGCTGATGTTTACCCGTAGTCTTTATCAAACCGAGGATATGGTAGCCCAGCATCACTTGCTCAATCGCTTAAGTGCCCTTATCGATACAGGCGAGTTACAGAGTACGTTCGGTGAGCACTACGGCACCATTAATGCCCAAAACTTAATCAAGGCTCACGCTCAGATAGAGTCAGGCAAAGCAATAGGTAAAATTGTTTTGGAAGGTTTTAGCCAATGAAAATAACGGTATTTGCCCAAATCATAGCGAATCAAGGCCAAAGCGACGCGCTATTTAAGATACTCAAGCAACTCGTGACGGACACGCATACCGAGGCTGGCTGCATCGAATACAAGCTGCATCACTCATTGGATGATGAAAATATCTTCTGGATGTACGAAATTTGGCAATCCCAAGCGGCATTGGATGATCATATGGCGAGTGCGCATTTCCAAGCATTTGTCGCCCAAACGGCAGACTTAATCAGTCGAGCTGACATCCATAAAAGCTACGCCTGTTA
>NZ_JAUOEQ010000042.1:0-37783 GCF_031931965.1 Shewanella sp. SP2S2-6
GCTTTTTTACAAGCCACCCATGATATAAAAATAACCAACAGCTTTTTTACAAGCCACCCATGATATAAAAATAACCAACAATATCGAAGCTACATTTACCAAACGGTTTGTGGCTTAGATTGAAAAGTCAGGTTTTCGGGGGGTATCGCTGGTTATTTGTTGATTTTCCAATAGTCAGCAGGAATTGGGGCGATTTAGTTCGAGTCAGGCTCTCCACTGCTATGGATGAGTGAAGTTTGGCGCTGAACTATCTCTGAATGTGGACTATCTCTAAATGGCTCAGCTTGCCATTAAATGCTGGCAGCTATGTCGATAGTGCCTTCGTCGCTTTTCAAGGTGTTCGCAGTAACAAGTAAGTTCTTGCACAGTACCCACGGGACCTTTAAATAGCTGCCCGAAATGGTGAGTGAGCTTAAGCCAATGCTCAGGCGGAATATTAAGGCGACTCAGTAAGCTAGCACTGCTCGAACTGATACTTCCGCATTTATCATCGCGAATAATTCTGCCGGTATCATCGACCAGTTGCAGATAATCTTGTACATCAAAGGACAGCCCTTTAGGCATATTGTCTCGCTCATTACCGATAAAAGGCAGTAAGGTTTCGGGTTGTTTGCCTGCCAATACCGCGCGAATACGCCGTTGAATACTGGTGAAGTTCGAAGTTTCTGGTGATGTGGCTAGTTGAGCACGAATAGGGTTGAGGTCGACATAGGTCATACATGCAAGTACTGCCGCCTCATCGAGTAGGGCTTGGGATTTAAAACGCCCCTCCCAGAAGCGTCCAGTGCAGTTATCCTCTTGATTTGCTTTACGGGCGATAGGTTCATTTAAGGCGCGCATAAACCAAGAAATATCACTTAAGCGACTGCGGTATAGAGCGATATGGTGTTTAAGGTTAACCACGTCATGGGCTTCAACAACTTGCCCTTTGACAAATTGTTGTGTTAATTCAGTGCCTTAAAATACTTGATGCCAATGCTCAAGCACTTCCCTATCACTCCATTGATTAGCTTGGTAAATGTCCACGCAGAGTACCAAGTGCAGATGATTGCTCATCACCGCATAAGCAGCGACATCAATAGCAAAAACCTGAGCCAGCTTAAGCAGTTGTTGCTCTACCCACTCGCGTCTATGGTCGTAAATTTTACCAGAGAAATGGTCTTCACCACACAAATAGGCACGCCTAACGACTCGACTACAACAGTGATAAAAAGGCGTATCTTCCAAACTGATTTGAGTTCTCCTTGGCTGTGGCATCATCACACTCCTTGTGCTGGATTAAAGATACTAAGCCTAGTTGAGAAAAGGGTGACTCACCAAGGAGTCATCACTAAATTACAATGGGTGGCTTATGAAAAACTGCTTATGAAAAACTCCTAAGCCTAGTTGCGAAATTGGTGACTCACAAAGGAGTCATCGCTAAATTACAATGGGTGGCTTATGAAAAAATGCTTAAGAAAAAACTATCTATCACTGGTCATGACTTTACTGGCCAAGCCAATAAGCAACACCCCTGATATTCCCTCTAAGGCTCTGGAATAACGCTGGGAATTGGGCCGACTAAATACCCAGCTTCCTGCCGACGCATAAAGGACGTTACACAGGGTCGCTAACAAACTGAAAATAAGACCAAGGGTTAACAGCTGAATTGACGTTGAACCCGCTAACGGGTCAATAAACTGCGGCAAAAAAGAGAGGAAAAATAAAGCGACTTTAGGATTAAGTACACTAACGACAATGCCTTGGAAAAAAACGTTGCCGTTTGGTTTGCTATTGTCATCAACCACAATTTTATTGTTGCCACGCCACATTGATATTAACGCTTGAATGCCTAAATACACTAGATACGCGGCGCCCAACCACTTCACAATACTAAAAGCCAACGCTGAACTGAGAATGATGGCAGATAATCCCAAGCTAGCAGCAAGCGTGTGAACGAAATAACCTACACCTAAACCCATCGCAGCTTTAAGCCCACTGATCATTTTCCCTTTCATTGTGTTAGATACAATGTAGATAACATCGGGTCCAGGGATAAGATTGATAGCAAGGCAAGCAACTGCAAACAGTAATAGTGAATTTAAATCCATTTAATTTTTCTCCTTGTTAAACGCGTAATGTATCACGCCCGCGTAAGTGGTGTCCGACGCAATACCGCAGCCTCAGCAAACCACTTTAAAAATAAAATCAAAACGTTAACTACAAGTAAGTTGATAACCAGAGCCTGTGCTCAACTTTATATACTTTTTGCCCACGTCTTGATTCAAAGCAAACCTCAATTTGCTCATCCTTAACGATCTTAATTGGCGCTTAATTTTTTATTCACGGCAAATCGTTAAACGGCGCAGCGCAAATATTCCCAGTATAGAAAGGATTAATAGGGATAAACTGCCACCGCCGCTGTAACCTTGTTTATGTTCAATAGTGGCAACCTGCTCTTCTTTAACTCGAGTTTTAAAGCGGGCGAGCTCATCGTCTAAATTGACTATCATATCGTTCACCGCAAGATCAAAACCCTCATAGGATTTCTCCCTTAAAGTTGTTGTCACGCCAACAGCGGTTGAACTTTCAGTTAACTGATTTATGCCCGGCGCCCTAAATAACATCTTTTGGCTGCGCATATCGAACACTGCGGTATCAACAAAGGTTTGAATGGCATTCTCATTACCGGGGATTAAATACATGCCGACGATTGTCCAATAAAGGATGGCGGATTTGTTCTCGTGGCTTTGCATCAGTTGATCGTAAGATACCAGCGCCATCACATCGACGTCATGCAGGCGGGCAACTTGCTGCAAGGTATTAAAACCTTTACCATTTTTAAGATAGGTGCTCGGAATGATTTCAATACGATCGATATAATCGTATTTAATAAAGGATTGTTTCACCTTGTTGAGCAAAGCGACTTGGGCGCGACTGTCTATGGCATCAGCTTGCCAATGGGATGAAGGTAAAAAAGCAATGCCGACGGTAATTGGCAAACGCAGTACAGGTAAGGATGGCTGCTGGGCTTGGCGGCTCTTCTCATCTGGATATAAGTATTCGACTAAGCTACTCGATACCGCCTTTTTATCTGTGGTATTACCGTTAAAAAACGCGCTGCAGCCACTGAGTGAAAGCATTGCGAGTGAGATTATGCCGCTGGTTATGATCTTAAGTTTCATCTGTTTCCCTACCGTATCCATACACGGCCGCTAATGATGCTACTGAATTTATTGCTAGCGGATATTGCTGGCTACCTTATCCACTCATTACAGTTAAAACAAGTTGTTATGTTCACATATCAACTCAAAGATATTCAAACTCAGGTTTTACATACTAATTTTAGATACAAAAAAGCCGCATCGTAAAATGCGGCTAGTCAGGAGGTGCAACACGCAAATCAGCGCGCTCATACACTTTTTTGTGCACGCTTTTATGCAATAGGCTTAAGCGTATTTACGCACTTTTTTAAGCGCAATTTGTTGTTTTAACATGGATAAATGTTCGATAAACACTTTGCCATGTAAATGGTCGATTTCATGCTGTAATACTATGGCTAAAAACTCATCGGTTTCGATTTCGATAGCCTTGCCCGTTCTGTCTAAGGCGGTCACTTTGACCTTCTCAAAACGTGACACTTTAGCGCGATAACCGGGGATCGACAGACACCCTTCTTCACCCACAAACTCGCCAGACTTTTCGACGATTTCAGGATTGATCAGCACTTGAGGTTGGTCGCGACCGTCAGATAAATCGATCACGATAATCGCATCCGTACTGCCGACTTGCGTTGCCGCTAAACCGATACCATCATCCGTGTGATACATGGTTTCGATTAAATCATCGATAAATCCCTGAACAGCTTCAATATCTTTTACAGGTTGCGCTTTACGTTTAAGGCGCTCATCGGGAATTGTTAGAATATCGAGTACAGCCATGCCAGTTATCTTCTCTCATCGAGTCAAAAAAATTGGCGCTATTATGGACTATTTGACCATTTACACAATATTTAAGCTAAAAACAGTTTAAATATTTTGTTAGCAATCGAGATAGTCGATAAAAAATATCGAGTAATGCATAATCCATTGAACGCTTAATGTCCTCACTTCTTCCGCTAAACCAGACTTTGCCGTTACACTAGCGCAACCTCGTCGCGTAAGATTTTTACAGTGTACCTTTTAAGCCTGATTTTCTAAGCATGAACACGCATTTAGCTGAGGGCCAACTATTCAATGGCATCGTTTCCAAAAGACAAATCGCCGCTGTATCGCTATCTTGAAAAAGATAAACAAGATGAACAGGATTTAGCGAGTCACCAGCCGCAAGCGGTTGACTTGTCTCCCATGGCGAAAATCTGGCATATCGTTGCGATGATCCCGCAGGGGGAAATCAGCAGTTATGGCAAAATTGCCGATTATGCGGGATTACCGGGGCGAGCACGTTATGTGTCCAAGGCACTCAAATTGGCACCCGAGCATTTGTCTCTGCCTTGGCACAGAGTCCTCAATAGTCAGGGTAAAATCTCCTTCGAGAAAAATTCAGTCTCCTTTCAGGAACAGATGGAATTATTAAGAATCGAAGGGATAACAGTGAACTGCGGCAAAGTTAGTTTGTCTGAGTACGAGTGGCGTCCCGATCTGGTCACTTTAGTCATGGCAATGCCATTTTAGTTTAATATACTGATCCATAAACTGTTTACATCGCTATTTACAGAAGTGTCGGCCTCGGCTATAACCTGCTAACAGTCGATTCCGATTTTTGATTTACGCTGAACTGATTTACCCTGAACTGTGTAAGTAAGCATGCTACTCGACACTTTTTTATCAACCACTACTGAGCGTTTTGTAGTGATACAAGGTGAAAACCTGCGACCCAAGGAGCATTCTTTGCGTACCATTCCCACATTATTAGTGAGCTTAACTGCCCTCACCCAAAGTATGTTTGCAATAGCCGCGCCGACGCCGCTCACGCCGCAGACAGCCGAATACCAAGTCAACTATGGGGATATCGAACTCGGTAAAGCCAAATACACCCTGCCCAATCCAGAAGATGGGGTGTATAAGTATCGTTTTGACAGCGATCTTAGCCTGTTATTGCTAACCGATGTGCGCCACATTTTGAGTGAGTTTACTCAAGAAAATAGTCAACTCAGCCCTTTGCGTTACTTACAGCAGCGCCAAGGTGTCGGCCCGAATTACACAGAGCAAACCGCATTCGCCAAAGCGCAGGGCTTTATTCACACCCGTTATAAAGACGAGAAAGGCAAATTCCCCTATGAAGGCGAGATTTTCGATCCGCTAATGGTGCAATTGCAATTCAGGCTCGATATGGCCGCGGGCAAAGAAGCGCTTGACTACAAGATGGTCAAAGACAACGAACTGGATGAATACAAGTTCCATGTGATTGGCAGAGAACGGATGAACATCGACAGTGGCAGTTACGACACAGTCAAAATTGAAGTGGTGCGTGACAATAAAAAACGCCAAACCTTCTTCTGGATGGCGCCAGACTTAGCCTACCTGCCCGTGCGGTTAACACATTTTGAAAAAGGCAGTAAGCAGCTGGATATTAAGTTACTTAAATATCACTTCGATGAAGTTGTGAGCCAAGAAAGCAAGCCGGCAGATATTGCTGAGCAACCGCAAGTACCAAAACTGCTAGGTACGACAGAAGGTTAACTGGCAAAGCATTGAGTTAAGTTAAGGAAATCAACTTAGCTCAATGATACTCAGCCTTAGCTGAACTCACACCGATAAAACCAAACCGAAGTTATACCGAACCGAATGAATATCTAACCGAGCTTAGGGCCAGCCTCTAAGTTCGGTTAACGCCCATAGCTAATGGTTCATTGCCAAAGTTCAGAACCAATATTCCTGCGCTACTAGTTCATAGCTGACAGTTCATTGCAACAAGTTCGTTGCTAATGGCCTATCACTAATCCTTGATTGCTAAAAGATGCGTTGGATAACATCAAAGATCGATTAACAGCTCGCCTAACCTAAACAACTTCCAGTTGCCGGGCTGCATGACATGCCACTGTTCGTTCTCAGTCAATGGACGAGTCGCAATCACAGTCACGACATCGTGGGCCGTGGTTTCCTTATCAAAATCAATCACCACATCGGTATCGATAAGTTTCGCTTTGCCAAACGGCGCGCGGCGAGTGATGTAACATAAGTTGTTACTGCAATAGCTCATCAAATGCTCGCCATCGCTTAATATCATGTTGAACACACCTAAGGCACGGATTTGCTCGGCCAACGTCGCGACATAATGGAACACGGCCAACATATCCTCGGGTTTAGTGCCGCCAAACTTCTGGGCAACTTGTTCCAAAATCCAGCAGAAAGCGAGTTCGCTGTCAGTATCGCCAACGGGTTGATAGCGAGAAACGTTGAACTTGGGCAGATAGTCCGTCAATTGGCCATTGTGGGCATAGGTCCAATAACGTCCCCATAATTCGCGGGTAAAAGGATGAGTATTCTCTAAAGACACGCAGCCGCGATTCGCTTGGCGAATATGGCTTATCACCACTTCACTTTTAATCGGGTAGGATTTGATCAATTTTGCAATATGCGATTCGCTACTCGGGCAAGCATCTTTAAAAGTACGGCTGCCTTTGCCCTCGTAAAACGTAATTCCCCAGCCGTCCACATGGGGACCTGTTACGCCTCCACGTTGTGCTAATCCCGTAAAACTAAACACAATATCGGTTGGCACATTGGCGCTCATCGCCAGTAACTCGCACATATTTCTCGCCCATCATCAATCAAAAATCCACTTGTTGGCATTGTAACTAGTTGATGACATTTGTGGAATGATCAAAGCTGACAAATAATTTAAACAATTGTTTGAAAAATACTTGTATTAAAATTGTCTTAGGTTTAACTTTTATGCGACACAGGTCTGACCACAAACTATAATTGTGATCGCAATCAACAAAACACTCTATGACCTGTGGTTGGCACTCGGTCATATTTAAGGAGAATTACAGTGACTACCCTACTTTGGATCATCGCTATGATCTTAGTGCTAGGAGCCCTAGCTTACCTTCGGGTATCTTTGCTCACTGCCACTATTGCAGCCGCTGTTGTGATGACAGCAGGATGGACACTCGATGTTGTCGGCCCTATCTCTTGGATCGTTTTCCTTGTGGTAACCTTGCCGTTAAATATCAGTGCATTTAGACAAAATGTGATCAGTCGTCCACTGATGAAGGTATATCGCGGCATCATGCCGGAAATGTCTTCAACAGAGAAAGAAGCGATTGAAGCCGGCACCACTTGGTGGGAAGCCGATCTGTTTGCGGGTAACCCGAACTGGAAAAAACTACATAACTACCCAGTTGCGCGTTTAAGTGCAGACGAACAGGCCTTCCTCGATGGCCCTGTTGAAGAAGTGTGCCGCATGGTGAATCAACACCAAGTGTCACATCAACTTGCCGATCTGCCTGCCGACGTATGGCAATATCTGAAAGATAATGGCTTCTTCGCCATGATCATTAAGAAAAAATACGGCGGTTTAGAATATTCAGCTTATGCTCAATCGCGCGTGTTACAAAAACTCGCAGGTTTGAGCAGTGAGTTGGCATCCACTGTTGGTGTGCCTAACTCTTTAGGCCCTGGAGAGCTGCTGCAACATTACGGTACGCCAGAGCAACAAAACCATTATTTACCACGTTTAGCCAAAGGGTTAGAAGTACCTTGTTTCGCACTGACCAGCCCAGAAGCCGGTAGCGACGCTGGCTCTATTCCTGACTTCGGTATCGTGTGTAAAGGCCAATGGGAAGGTGAAGAAGTTCTGGGTATGAAACTGACCTGGAACAAGCGTTACATCACTTTAGCTCCTGTCGCGACAGTATTAGGCTTAGCCTTCAAACTACGCGATCCAGAGCATCTACTTGGCGATAAAGAAGAACTTGGCATTACTTGTGCTTTGATCCCTACCGATATGGAAGGAGTTGAAACCGGTCGTCGTCACTTCCCGCTCAACTGTATGTTCCAAAACGGTCCAACTCACGGCAACGAAGTGTTTGTGCCATTAAGCTTCATCATTGGCGGCCCGAAAATGGCAGGTCAAGGCTGGCGCATGCTGGTGGAATGTTTATCAGTGGGTCGTGGTATCACACTGCCATCAAACTCAGCTGGCGGCGTGAAAACCGCGGCACTGGCAACAGGTGCTTATGCGCGCATTCGTCGTCAGTTCAAATTGCCTATCGGCAAGCTTGAAGGTATCGAAGAGCCAATGGCACGCATCGGCGGTAACGCTTATCTGATGGATGCGGTAACCACGTTGACCACTACAGGTATTGACTTAGGTGAAAAACCGTCGGTTATCTCTGCGATTGTGAAATATCACCTGACAGACAGAATGCAGAAATGCGTTATCGATGCCATGGATATTCACGGCGGTAAAGGCGTGTGTCTTGGCCCCAATAACTATTTAGGCCGTGGCTACCAAGCTGCGCCTATCGCGATTACCGTTGAAGGCGCAAACATTCTGACCCGTTCTATGATCATCTACGGCCAAGGCGCGATTCGCTGCCATCCGTACGTGCTTGCAGAAATGGAATCAGCGTTTGATACCGAATCGGGTCAAGGTTTAGCTAACTTCGATGCGGCCATCTTTGGTCACATTGGTTTCGCGACTAGTAACTTCATCCGTAGCTTCTGGTTAGGTCTGACATCAAGCCGTTTCTCTAACGCGCCTTATTCAGATAAAACCAAGCGTTATTATCAACAAATGAACCGTTTCAGTGCCAACCTTGCCCTGCTTTCTGACTTAGCCATGGCAACCTTGGGCGGCAACCTTAAACGTAAAGAGCGTATCTCTGCCCGTTTAGGTGACCTACTGAGCCAACTGTATCTGGCATCTGCCACGCTGAAACGTTATGAAGATGAAGGCCGTCAAACCGACGACTTGCCATTAGTGCAATGGGCGGTTGAAGATGCGCTGTACAAGTTACAAGCCTCGTTAGACGATTTGCTGGATAACTTCCCTATGGGTCTTGGCGGCGCACTACGCGTGGTGATGTTCCCATTCGGTCGTCCACTGAAACGCCCAAGCGATGTGTTAGATCATAAAGTCGCTAAGATCATGCAAACACCGTGTGAAAGCCGTGACCGTTTAGGTAAAGGCCAGTTCTGGACCAACTCTGAGCACAATGCTGTGGGTATCCAAGAACAAACGCTACTGGACATCATCGCGTCTGAGCCTCTACATGACAAAGTCTGTAAAGCGAGCGGTAAACGTTTACCCTTCATGTGGTTAGATAAAGTTGCCGCTGAAGGTAAAGCACTGGGCGTGCTGAGCGACGATGAAGTTAACTTGCTAGAAAGAGCGGAAATCGGTCGTATGAAGTCAATCAACGTTGATGACTTTGACCCAGCTGAACTTCGTCCAGAAGTGGTTTCTACCACTTCACAGGAACGCGCAGCGTAATCCACTCCGTAAGATTTAAACCAACAAAAAGGAGGCTAATTAGCCTCCTTTTTTAATGCCTTGACCCAATGACAATTCAAACTACTCCATCACTGAGTGGAGTCTAATACCAATCACAGCCTAGGTTAACTCTTCACTAAAGTCTCATCTTCAGCTTGAAGTGGATCAGCGGTATTATCCTCAATAGCCACTTTAGCTTCAGCCTGTACAAGCCTTAATTGTTCAGCCTCTTCATCCGCTTTTATCTTCGCTAAAGCGGCTTCTGCTGCGGCTTTCTCTTGGGCTTCCTGTGCTTCTCGCTCTGCAATCGCTTGCTGTACTTTGGCTTCCTCTAAGGCTTCAATCGGTAGCAGGCTAATGAGCTCAATACCATTCGGGAATACAGTATCGTTGCCAGACACTACAACGACCTTACCTTCCTTGGTTAAATAAACCAGTGGCATAGCCGTTTCACCGTAACGCTTACGGAAATGCTCAAAGCTGAAGTTTTCAGTTAAATTGGTCACTTTAAGCTGAGCGCCTCTCGCCATTAGGCTTGCTATCTTGGCATAGGACACGGCATCACCAAACAAACATAAACGCTGCTTATAACTTTCTGAGAGCTGGTGGCGCGCACTGCCCACTTCGGTATTATTTAAGCCAAAGACCTTCTTAGTGCCAAAGAAATCTTGAAAATGGAAACTCACTAAAGGGTTCAATTGTCGATAAGGCGAAATGATCAACACGCGGCCAATCCCAGTTAAATCCATATAGGTTTCAGCATGTTCCGATGCAGGATTACCAAAATACACTGGGATATTATCCATACGTGCCAGGCGAATATTATCCCAGTTATTATCAGCCAATAGCACTTTGATATCCTTGGCTTTTAAGATTTTAGCTAACTCACGGGAAAATTTAGAAGCACCGAAAATCAATAGACCTTGGGCAGAATCGGCTTTGACACCGAGGAATCGCGCCCAACGTCCCGCGGTTAAACTTTGGATAACAACCGTGCCGATAATAATTAAAAACACTAAGGGCACAATCGCATCAGCGCCCTGCACATTGTTGGCTTCTAACTTAATCGCAAACAATGACGATACCGCCGCAGCGACTATGCCTCGCGGTGCAATCCAGCATAAAAACCACTTATCAGCCCTCGATAAAGAGGTGCCTATACCAGAAACCCAAATACTCAGTGGCCGCGCTAGCAACATAGTGACCGCTAAAACGCCCAGTCCACCCCAACCTAAGTCGAGCATGGCATTAGAATCTAATCGCGCCGCCAATAAAATAAACAGTGCCGAAATCAACAGTACGGTTAAGGTTTCTTTAAATTCGAGGATTTCAGCAATATCCACACCGCGCATATTGGCAAGCCAAATGCCCATAACGGTCACAGTCAGTAAACCCGACTCTTCCTGTAATAGGTTAGAGCCGACAAAGATACCCAGCATTAAGGTCAAGACTGCGGTATTGCGCAAATAATGTGGTAACAGGTTGCGTCTTAATATTTGCCCTGTGAGGTAACCTGCCGCAGCGCCGAGCCCTAATCCTAGCGAAAGCATAGAGCCTAATGCATAGAGCACATGTGTCGTGGGATCGCCTGAAACAGTTATGTATTCAAAAACTAATACCGCCAGCAATGCGCCTATGGGGTCGATAACTATGCCTTCCCAGCGCAAAATACTGGCAAGTTGGGATTTAGGGCGCACACTTCTAAGCATAGGCACGATAACCGTCGGTCCCGTCACCACCACTAATGCGCCAAAGAGGAGTGCTATTTCCCAACTAAAATCGAGTAAATAAAAGGTGGCCGTGCTGATACAAGCCCAAGTTATCACTGTCCCTATAGTCACAAGATGCGTCACCATACGACCATGATCTTTGATTTCTTTAAAGTTGAGGGTCAAAGCGCCCTCAAACAAGATCACGGCAACCCCGAGAGAAATGATCGGAAAGAGTAAATTGCCAAAAATCACATCGGGATTGAGGAAACCAAGTCCGGGGCCGAGGGTGAGTCCACAGAGCAGTAAGGGCAAAATTGCCGGTAAGCGTAGTTTCCAACCAAGCCATTGACAAAAAAGCGATAACACTCCAATCAGCGCTAACATACCCGTGATTTGTTCAACCATAAAAAATCCTTTAGGTGAGGAAAACAATGAGCTCGCATTATCTTTAATGAAATAGATGACATGAGCATGATAATGGCTCGGGAACTATCTATTTCGCTTAACAATAGCAGCAAATGCATAAACGCTATAAAGTTTATCGAAGACTGCATGACCTAAGTGAAACCAAGGCGCAACAGCGATGGACTGCAAGCTGCAGCGATTTTATGCTGCAATTATTTGATGAAAAAGATAGAAATAAAAAGGCCTTACATTGCTGTAAGGCCTTTTTATTAATTTGGCGGAGCGGACGGGACTCGAACCCGCGACCCCCGGCGTGACAGGCCGGTATTCTAACCAACTGAACTACCGCTCCAAATTTTTCCATATCAAACATCTGACGAGTTTTAAACCCGCTAACACAAGCGTGACAGGCCGCTGATGTTAAAACGATAGCCTAACCAACTGAACTACCGCTCCAAATTCTTCCATATCTAATATCTGACGAGTTTTAAACCCGCTAACCCCAGCGTGACAGGCCGCTGAAGCTAATACAGAAATACTATAATCAAACTGACTTATTAAGGCTTCTGCTTAAGATGCGAAGAATAATACGGTCGAGCCCTGCGGGCGTCAACCGTTTTTTTACTTATATTTTTCATTTGATTAAAAAAAAACCAAATCAATAGTTGAGCTTGATTTATGTCCCAAATATCGCTGAAACGCCGCAGTTCAAAGTGATTAATCAAACACATTAAGTGACTGCGAACTATCGGTCTTTATCCGCTTCATCTGGCATAGTGAGATCGATTTCATCTAACGAAGGCGCTGCAGCTGAATTCGCCGATGCTTCTTCCAATAAACGTGACTCAGCGGCAGCTAAGGCCTGTGCTAGACTTTGGCGTTTACGCCACACAATTAATCCCACCACGCCCAAGACTAATAAGATCGTGTTGATTGTGATGATCCAAAACATCGCATCTTTCTTTGCAAGTTCTTCTTCCTCTGCCGCTTTTTGTGCAGCAACAGCAGCTAACTCTTCGGCGCTCGGCGGTGGCTCTGGTGGCTGAATTAAGTTGAAAAATAGCTCAGGTAAATCCAGCACAATCTCTCGACCAGTAATCGTTGTCGTTGCTACAAAACCTTTAATACGATAACTACCAAACTCAGTCACAGTCGGTAAATCTAGTTCAGAGTCCGGCTCAGTAAGGCCATTCACCGTTAAAGGCAGTTGTAAGCCAGCAGGGCCCACCAACTCAAAGGAAAAATGCGTTTCAGCCAGTTGCAGCACAGCACTATCGACGTGCAACATGATCTTCCATTGCCCTGTTAACGGATCGTCTGGGGTAATGACTTCTAAATTAATTGGCCGCGGTGATAATCTAAACGGAAATGAAATCTGCCGCTCAAACACGTTGTTGCGTGCCTGCACCACAAACTCATAGTCACCCCAAGGCTGCTTTACATTGATATTACTGGTAAATACGCCATCATCAGGTTTTTCATCATAATCTTCACCATTGTCTTTATAGGAGCCGACAATAATGTCACCCGCGGCAAAATTCTCATCGCCGGCCCTGTGCTTACTCACAAAATGAGCCGTCCACTCCACCAGAAAGTCGAGTCCCGGCATGCGCACACGCTGGGCATCCCCCATCAACTGGGCAACAATTTTAACTTGCTCACCTTGGAATATCGGCTGCGGCAAAGGCTGCACTTCGATTTCGAGTTTAGAGAGTTTTTTGAGGGTCGAACCTGGGACGACTTTACCCACCAACTGCCAAGGTCCAGGCATAGGCGACTCAATGTAAATAATATCGCCAGTAATACCATCGACCCATTTAACGGATTCGGGATGGCGATTGGCATACCATTTACTGCCATCGGGCAATACTATCACTACTGGCGCAGAGCCGTATTCACGCTCAACTAACAGCGTCATGTTATCGACCATATGGTCGATACGAAAACGGTTTTTAAGCTCTGAGGCCGTCTCCAATCCTACAATCGGGGCAGCCTTAGGCGACTTAACAACTTTTTGGGCAGGCTCTTGGTCGGCGGCCAATACAGACGTCACACTCACAAGCGGTGTAGTGACAGCAAGGCAAAGCGCTAAAATAAGTTTATGGCACGACATCGGCATAATGATTTTTCTATCCTCTCCAGAGGCATTTACCTGATTTTGCGACTAAATCAAGGCGTTGTTCATGCATAGTCAATTCATCGGCCGATGCGCCGATCACTTTAAGATTAAGTGATTGCGGATCAAAACGTTGGATCCCCCCCGCTTCCTGCCCCGCTTCTTCGTTAGACAAATTAAACTTTGTCTGGCCGCCTGTCATGATCAAATAAACATCGGCGAGGATCTCGGCATCGAGTAAAGCGCCGTGGTACTCGCGGCGAGACGTATCCACACCGTAACGCTTACAGAGAGCGTCGAGATTGTTTTTCTGGCCGGGATGCAGGAACTTAGCAATTTCTAAGGTATCGAGGATCTGACAAATATCAGCGGTTTTCGGTCCACGCGGCTGCAACAGTGAAAACTCATGATCCATGAAGCTCACGTCGAAGTTCGCGTTATGGGCGACGATTTCTGCACCGTCGATAAAGTTAATAAATTCTTGGGCAACTTGATGAAAACGCGGCTCTTTAGAAACACGCTCATCAGTAATACCGTGAACGGCGATGGCTTCAGGATCGATTGCTTGCCCAGGATTGATATATTGGTGGTAATAACGTCCCGTCAAACGACGGTTCACCACTTCCACGCAACCTATCTCGATGATCCTATGGCCTAAATAAATGGCGCCGCTGCCCTGGTTCATACCTGTGGTTTCGGTGTCCAAAATAACCTGACGGCTAGCATTAGAGATAATATTCATGTTTTTATGCGCTTCTTATGACAATTTTTGGTTATACTCGGCCGAAATTCCCGGCTATGGTAACAATTTGATGACTGAACTAAAACTGATCCACATCTTCACCGACGGTTCTTGCTTAGGCAATCCCGGTCCTGGCGGCTATGGCATTGTAATGAATTATAAAGGCCATACAAAGGAGATGTCCGACGGTTTTGCGCTCACGACCAATAATCGCATGGAGTTATTAGCTCCCATCATAGCGTTAGAAAGCTTGAAAGAGCCTTGCCAAGTCGTGCTCACCAGCGACAGCCAATATATGCGCCAAGGCATAATGACGTGGATCCATGGCTGGAAGAAAAAAGGCTGGATGACCTCAAACCGTACCCCAGTCAAAAACGTTGATCTATGGAAACGATTAGATAAAGCCTCACAGATGCACACCATCGACTGGCAATGGGTTAAAGGTCACGCAGGACACGCCGAAAACGAACGTTGCGATGTATTAGCTCGCACCGCGGCTGAATCAAAACCGACCCAACCCGATTTAGGCTACCAGCCTTAACTCTGTGGCCCTTAGCTTATACAAGCAAAGTTAGAACAAACTAAGTTCATACAAGCTAAATTCGAAAAAGTAAGTTCTATGCCATCACGCCTAAGCTAAATACTTAGGCGTGATGATTCATTTCACCATTCATCTCACCGTAAACCCACAGTTCAAATTAACCGCTTAAGCTCACTGCATATGGCCATTGCTATCAAACGGCTTATTTGGTTCCACGCCTGCGATATTGAAAAAATTCTCACAGAACTGCACAAAAGCTTGGCCAAGGGATGTCGCCTGACGGCTCTTATGGGTGATGCGATAAAACTGCCGCTCCAGCACTAATCCCTCAATCGTGACTAACGCCAACTCTTTGCGGCTGATTTCTTTCTCCAGCGCCAGCTCAGATAACACCCCAAGCCCAGCACCTTGTTTCACCGCCAGTTTGATTGCATCCGGCGTAGTAAAGCAGAATTTGGCTTCTGGCTGCATATCCAACTCATTGGCAGCATTGACAAAATACTCACGAGTGCCCGAGCCTTCTTCACGTAACACCCATGACTGGCCTCTCACTTGCGCCGGTTCAACCACTTTCCCCGCCAAAGGATGCGCCGGATGACAAAACACCAGCAGCCTATCCTTATGCCAAGCTTCAACACTCAAACGATTATCGGTACAATGACCTTCGATAAAGCCCATTTCAGATCGGAACTGCGCAACCGCTTGGATCACATCTTGAGTATTTGTGATCGCCACATCCACATGGGTTTGAGTGTGCTGCTGACAAAATGCCACTGCGGCTTTCGCCATCAGATAGTTACCTATGGTCGAACTGGCACTGATACTTAACCGCCCAACCAAATCGCCGCCATGGTAGGTAAATGCCTGCTCAATTTGCTCAACACGGTGCAATAAATCCGTCGCCAGTGGCAACAGTAAATTGCCCTGCGAGTTCAGCTGTAATCGATTACCAATGCGCTCGAATAGGCGAGCATTGAGCTGTTTTTCTAACTCAGCCAAAGCCATAGAAGTGGCAGGTGGTGATAAATTAACCTGCTCCGCCGCCTTTGCGACTTGGCCACTACGTGCCACAGCCTCAAATACCGCCAATTGTCTTAGGGTGATCCGCATATAAAAACCTGTACTTAAAATAGAAAAGGCTTATCCGTTTTTCGAATGCTCTGATAAATGCCCTGAACGTCCCGCGGTCGGTGCGGTGGTCCAATTCGTTTGCCGCACCTTACGTTTATCGCGAATAGGCGTGAGTGGCGACTCAAGTTTGCGTGCCACAATCAAATACAAACTGCCCGCGCTAGGCAGCCATGACGCTAAACTCTGTTGAAAAAATTTGCCTTGGGTGAAATCGCCCATTAAAGGGTGATAGACCAAACGTTCATCGCCCACCACTTGATAACCCAATAAACCTAACCAATCTCGCACCCTTGATGGCATAAAGAAGCGGCCATTCCATGGGAGACAATCCTGATACTTAGGCCACAACTTACCCAAAAATACCGGACTCAAGGGATTAAAACCGATGATAAAAAGATAACCTCCGGCGATGAGTACCCTGTCGGTTTCGCGAAGAATACGGTAAGGATCGGATTCAAATTCGAGTAATAGACTCATGACCACCGCATCTATCGCGGCATTTTGCAGGGGTAAATGGCAAAAATCACCTTCAATTGAGGCGCCTTGAGATGACGAGAGTGAAAAATGATGGGCCACTGGCGATGCCATACTCGATAATTCGGCACTCAAAGGCCCTAACTTTAACAAATGATAACCAAAGACTCTTGGCCACCAATCTTCAAGCTGCTTAGCAACGGCTTGTTGCAGCGCTTCACCATTGGGCAAGTCGCTCCATTGTTCGGGTTTGAGCTCAGTACTAAAATGCGACACAGAGTTCCTCCGTTAGCTTGGTAGACAAGTATCCAATTGGGTCAAAAATTTCTGCCATTTTGCCACAGGGCAAAAGCGGCAAAGGTCGCCAAAGGCTGTTCACTTATGGATAATACCTTTATCTTCAAATTGAAATACAGACATAGGCAGTTCTATGCTCACTATAACAGCGATTAAAGCCTTTAATGACAATTATATCTGGGTGTTACAACAACAGCCGCAAACACAGGTTTATGTTGTAGATCCCGGTGATGCGAATGTAGTTATTGACTATCTAGTGGCCAATCAACTCACGCTAGCAGGCATTTTACTGACCCACCACCACAATGACCATACGGGTGGCGTCGCTGAACTTCAAGCCTACAGTCAAAACAGGCTCACAGTGTATGGCCCAGATAATGAGAAGATTGAAGGCATCACCCATCCACTGCACGCAGCAGCGCAGCCCAGATTAACACTCGACTATATGAGTAGCGAGCTGCAAGTTTTAGCTGTTCCAGGGCACACAGCAGGACATATTGCCTACGTTATTGATGATGCCTTATTTTGTGGTGACACCCTCTTTAGCGGTGGCTGCGGACGCTTATTTGAAGGGACGCCAGCGCAAATGCTCGACTCATTGCAGCAACTTGCCCAGCTTCCCGCCGACACTCGGGTGTATTGTGCCCATGAGTACACACTTTCAAACCTCAAATTTGCCCTCGCGGTCAATCCCAACAATCGCGCGCTGCAAGACTATAACGAACGCGCCATACAGCTACGTCGCCAAGATAAAGCGACTATCCCCTCCACCATCGCCTTAGAACGCGCCATTAATCCCTTTTTACGTGCCAGCGACACTGAGATTGTTGACAGCATAAAACAGCATTTTAGCGATCTAAATCATGCCAATTTAGACGAACTTAGCAGTTTAACCCTGCTCAGACAGTGGAAAGATAATTTTTGATCACAAAAGCAATATTGTAGATTGAAATTTAAACAGTTTTTCTCATTTTTGATGATGTAAATCAAAAATGGCCTTACATTATGTACGATAATTAAGGGACAAGATCGAAAAGATCCCATAGAATGGCTCGTTTTGCGTGAAAACTTTGCGCGCTGCGTCGTCTTTATCTTCATATAAAACATACTGTTACTATAAAGAAAAGCTATGCACTAACAGAGGACTACCGTTTTCAATGAGAGTATCACTTTATGTTGTTGTAGGGGGATTTGCCCTACTCACAGGTTGTCAAACATTAGACAACCATGGCGTTAATCAGACAGAAGTTGAAGCCGTCACAACCGAAAATACAGTCCCAGAATATTACCTCGCAACCGAGGCTCCGTCGGCGCAAATTACCGATGTGTGGGAGCGAATTCGTCAAGGTATGCAGTTACCGGTTCCCGATCAAAAATTGGTGAATAAATATCGCGATTGGTACATCAAAAATCCGCAGCATCTAGAGATCATCTCAGAGCGTGCTGCACCTTATATGTACCTGATCGTGGAAGAGCTTGAAAAGCGTCATCTTCCGATTGAGATCGCCCTATTACCTATTATAGAAAGCGCCTTTGATCCATCGGCGTCTTCAGCAAGTGCGGCATCGGGTTTGTGGCAATTCACCACGCCAATGGCCAGCCATTTCGGTTTAGAAATGAACTGGTGGTACGACGGTCGCCGTGATGTACCCGCTTCAACGACTGCGGCGCTCGACATGTTGGAATATCTTTACGATAAAACCAATAACAATTGGCTATATGCGATTGCGGCCTATAACTCGGGTGAATCTCGGGTGCTCAATGCGATTAAACGTAACGAGAAGAAAGGCTTAAAAACTGACTTTTGGTCATTGGATTTACCCAGTGAAACCGAACGCTACGTGCCGCAACTGCTGGCGCTGGCTGAAGTCATTAAACACGCCGATGAATATGGCATCACTTTAGCGCCAATCAGCAACAATCCTTCAATTGAAGTAGTTGATATTGATAGCCAAATTGATTTAGCCATGGCAGCAGGTTTAGCAAACATGACCACACTTGAGCTGCAAAAGCTCAACCCTGGTTATAACCGCTGGGCCACTTCGCCACTGGGGCCGCACACCTTAGTATTGCCGATTGATAAATCGGAAGAATTTAAGAAAGCGCTCGCCGAAACAGAAACCGAAGATAGGATCAGTTGGCTACGCTACACGATCAAATCCGGTGACAGTATTGGCAAAATTGCGAAGCAGCACCACACGACGATTAATGCAATTCGCGCCGCTAACGGCATGAAAAACAATACCATAGTCGCGGGTAAGCATTTGATTATTCCTGTCGATGCGCAAGACAAACAGCTCTATGCCCTGTCGACTCAGCAACAATTGCCGAAGAAATCGCACGCTGCGGCTGAATCGACAAAAATTGCCTACCAGGTTAAGTCTGGTGACACACTGTCTGAAATCGCCCAAGCTCATAAAGTGACAGTGAAACAACTTAGCGTTTGGAACAAATTAGGTAAGAGTGACAAGCTACAAAACGGTCAAAAACTGGTGATTTTAGCGCCAAAGAATCTTGAGCAAACAGCGCTAATTCGCACTGTGAGTTACAAGGTTAAATCAGGTGATTCACTCGCCCGTATCGCCAGCAAATTTAACGTGACTGTGGCAGAACTATTGGAGTGGAATAGCCTAGCGCAATCACAGTATTTGCAACCAGGGCAAGTGATCAAATTAGTGGTCGATGAAAGTAAGTTGAGCGCATAAAACTAAGCAGGCACAGAGTTCGAGCTGATTAATGCTCTAAAGCGTCAGCAAGTTTGAGCCACAGATAACAAAAAGGCAGCAACCCTATCGGATTGCTGCCTTTTTCTATTAAGGGCCTTTTCAATTATGAGAACCGGCGTTATTCCATTGTCAGTAATAAGACAACGGGCGCCATAACAACGGCATCAGACTCTAATGCTTTAGCGGCAAAATGCGCTTCTAAACGAGCGCCATCTGCGGGTATTCCAGCAAACGCTTTGGGCGGAATGCTAAAGGAAGTGGTGATCACTTTCCCCGCTGCCAATTGGCTATCGCGTAACGCTTGGGTAAACATCATATCATCAGACCATGCCCACAGACGTTTGCCCTCTTGCGTTACCAGCCACAAATCCGCCGTCATTCCTGAGTTGTAACGCAGGCCAACGGCATAGATTTGTGTATTGGTCACAGTCAACGTTGCCTTAACTGGCTGCTTGAAATCCACAAATGGCTCTAAGGCTAACTCGCCGCGAAGCAGTCCTGGCGTAGCATCAGTCGTCATAGGTTCAACCTTTAATGTCGGTGTACTTTTAAGGCCTGAAACATCGAGCGCAAGATCGGCAGCGCGAACGATCTCAGGCTGAACCGCCGCGGCTGTTGTCGTCTCGCCCTTGGTAGACGAACTCGTATCAGCGGCTTCTGGCGCCGAGCACCCAACAAGTTGCCCGCCGACAAAAGCACTCGCGCAAACAAGCAATGCGTAGCGCATTGGAGCAACCATTAGAAACCTCCTAGTTTTTTCAGTAAGGAGTCTTTTAATTTTTCCTTAGCTTTGTCGGTTTCTTCTTTTAACTGATTATTCAGTAACGCTTTAGTATCCAAGGCATATTCAGGTTTTTGGAAAGTCCCGGTAATAGCCAACGGAATGTCAATTCCAGCCAGCGCATCTTTGTCGCTACCGCCCTGACCTTTTAATGAATTTACTAGGCTAGTCGTCAATCTGTAGTCTAAGGCTTCAGTCAATAAATTCGCCGTACCTTTGCCCGCCAAACGCAATAAAGGTGAAGACATAGCAAGATCTAGGTTAGTAGCAACGCCATTATCCAGCGAGAAACTGCCAGTCAGACTCGAGAAGTCGGTTTTGCGCTCTTCCTTGGTTTCTGGCGATAAGTCACCCTTTAACTTAGCTTGGGCGCTACGGATCATCTGCGGTATGTTAACCCCGTACAAAGCCCCGTCATTAATATCAAAATGGCCATTGGCTAATAGATTTTTCTTTAACTGCTCAGGGATCAAACTCTTACCTTTACCTTTCACATCAAAGTTGGCCGTACCCGCCAGCAAGTCCACATCCGCCGCATCTTTCAACAAAGGACGAATTTGTACACCCGTCACTTTTTTATCGAATTGATAACTTGCCACCGCTTGACGTGCATCGACCTGAGCGCTCACCAGCAACTTCCCTTGGTATAAATCCGCATTCAGTTTCGTTAGATCTAACACGCCATTTTTAATTCCCACATCCATCAACCAATTTTGAGTCGACAGATTAGCGACCTTAATAGACTTAACGGTCAACTTGAGTTTTACATCAAGCTGCTTAAGGGCTGAGAGATCAGGCTCAACTGCCTGAGTGCTGGCAGCGGGTGCTTGTTCTGTTGCGGCAGCGGTATCTGTTTTAGGTAACAGCGTATCTAAATCAATATCGCCGACTTGAAAATCAGCATTGATTTGCGGAATTTTCGTGGCGTAATTTACGCCAATTTTACCCGCAGCGGTAATGCTCGCCGCGGTAAGCTGCGCAATATCGACGGACAATTGCTGTTTATCCAATGCGATTTGCGTCGCTAAGCTAATCGATGTTTCGAGTTTCTTATTGGGAATACTTTCACCTTCCACCACAGTGTCAATTTTGAGCCCATTGACGACGAGTTGCGTAAAGTCTCGGCTTAGTTTTAGCTCACCTTTGCCTTCACTGCTTACCGTCATGTCCGGCATAGTTGCACTAAATTCAAAGGCGATGGGCGCAAATTGTTCTAAAGCGAATTCACCTAAGGTGAAGCTTTTTAAGGTAAAGACTTGAGTTTGCTTTTTCGCTTCGTCAATCATATTAATTTGGGTATTGGTGATTGAAATACCGCCAATATTAATATCGTTCAGTTTGGCATTTGAGGAAGTTTGGGCCGCTGGAGTTACAGCTTTCTTACTATTATCACCACTTAATCCATCAAAACTGCTGGTGCCATTCTTACGAGTCACTAAATTAATAGTTGAGCCATCAAGACTCAGCTCCGCGATTTCAATTTGCTGACTAAACAATGGCATCAACGCCACTTCGGCAACGGCTTTGTTGACTTCTAACATAGCCTTAGGGGTAAAGCCTTCAGGATTAGATAAAGACACGCCCCCTAAATTAATGCCGATAACAGGGAAAAAGGTCCAGGATAAATCGTCAGCGATGACTAATTCACGACCCGTTTGTTTTTTGACGGCATCAACTATTTCAGGTTTAAAATCATTAGGGTCGAAAAATACGGTGAGATACACGGTGACTAAAAGAATGAGCGTCACCACTAAGGCCAGGAGCCACTTAATGAATTTCATATAAATATCCTTATCAATAACAACTTGAATTTAAAGCAACTAATTCATTTAAAAATGTTAATTTAAAAATGCAAAGTTCAACATCTCATCACTTACTGCAATACCATTTTCATCGGCATACAGCATCATACCGGGCTTAACCATTACGCCGCCCATATCTACAGCAACATTAATTTGGCCTTGATCTAACTTCTCGGTTTTTATCGGCATGGCACCTAAGGCATAAACACCTAAACTAAAAGTATTTAATCGGGCTACATCACGAACACAACCATTGATCACTATCCCTTGCCAGCCATTATCTAGCGCGCTTTGCGCAATGAGATCGCCTAACAATGCACGGCGCAGAGAGCCGCCCCCATCGACAACCAAAACTTTTCCTTGCCCATCCTGTGCAAGTATTTCTTTTACCTTAGAATTATCTTCAAAACACTTGACTGTGACTATCTCGCCCCAAAAAAGCCGCTTACCGCCATAGGGTTTAAATTCGAGGGGAAGTAACTGTAATTTAGACGGATAGTGGTCAAATAAATCTGGTAGTAGATCAAGCATTTGAATCTCCATAATAGCCTATCACTTTAGACTACCCATAATTGTAGACCCCGACAAGGTCAAAGCAGAAATCAGCGAATTTTTTATTTAATTTTAACCAGCAAAGGCTTGGTGTATATTGGCATAGGCACTATAATCTGCGATAGTTAACGTCCTATGACACCCTTTAATGTTTAATAAGAAAGTTTCATCAATCTGTTCTCACACCTCTTTGTTATAAAGCGAAAACCAAATGACTACTGATATTGATTTACAGAGCGCAATCGCGGCTCTTGATGAATATGGATATGATAAAAAAGTCTCAACGGATCTTGAGCAAGCACGTAACAAGCAACAAATGGGTAAATATATTAAATCCCTCGACTATAGTTTACGTCGATTATTGATATTACAAGAAACAGTTAACGAGTTAGTTGAAGAAAAGAAACATCAATTAGCCCAGCAAGAAAACATTCAAACCTACAAAACAAAAATCATTAACTTGTCGAGAGAATTTAACATTTCTTACGATGAAGTCTTAGCGTTGATGACATCATCTAAATCTAAAAATTAAACATAACGCTATTCTGCTCTATCATTAAGCCGTCAATTTTTTCGGCTAACACCTGCATATGCCATATAACGAAATATATAATTTTTCAGTTATATGGCAATAGGATCTGCTTGCCATTATTTGCTGAGTGTTAACGATTTCATTTCATCAGTAACTGTATTGACTTCACTTCCTCACGGTAATGTGTGCAACGATTCGGCATAAAAAAGCAGAGCCTGAGCTCTGCTAATTTATATCAATATGCGAACTTATTTGTTTTGCACTAATTGACGAATATATTTCACTGGCGCGCTGCCGTAACTCAAGAATTGTTCATGGAAGGTTTTAAGATCAAAATCTTTGCCTTGCGCTTTCTTGTATTCGTCACGGAAATCATAGATTTCACGATAACCAGAATAGTAGCTCGTCAGCTGAACTTGGCTAAGCGTAGCGCGGCGCCACTTGCCTTCGGCTTCTGCCTGCTGTTGGAAGGCTTCGTTCATCATCAGGGCGATAGCTTGCTCTTCGGTCATGCCTTTCACATGGATGCTGTAATCCAAAATAGTGTTACAGATAACACGTAAATTCCACTTGTAGTACATCAGCCACATTTCAGGCTCAAAATTACCATAACCTTCTTCGAGCATCATGCGTTCGGTGTATACCGCCCAGCCTTCGACCATAGCGCCATTACCAAATAAACTTTTCACTAAACTCGGTGATTGGTTCGAGTAAACTAATTGAGTGTAGTGCCCAGGAATTGCTTCATGAATATTGAGGATTTGCAGGATCCAGTGATTATATTCACGTAAATAACTCTCGGCAGACGCATCACTCATACCATCGAGCGGCGTCACGTTGTAATAAGTATTACCAGATTTATCGTAAGGTCCTGGTGCACTAATAGAAGCACCAGCATAACCACGCATATATTCGGGTGTTTCACGGACGACAAGTGGCTTTTTAGGATCTAATGTGACTAAGTTTTTCTTATTTACAAATTCAATTAACTCTGGAATCTGCTTACGCACTTCATTCACGAATTCATCGCGCTGAACATGCTGAGTCGATAATTTATCGATTAACTGGCGAATGGCGAGCTTACTGTCAGCAGGTTTTGGCGTAGTAAAATATTTAGGCCATAACTTATCGGTAATTTTTGCCATTTCCCCTTGAACACGGTCTTTATCGGCCACGGCTTTTTGATACAGCTGTTTTGCTGTCATTCCCGCTTGGATATCAAAGGCAAATTTTTGCTCATATAGCTCCTCGCCAATTCTAAAACTACGGGCACCGTCTTTTTTAAGTTGAACCACTAATTTGTCTAACCAAGCGATATGGCCATTAATTGCGGCAGTGGCAGCATCAAACCGTGTGTTAAATAACGCTTTTTCTGTAGCCGTCAGACCAGAATCGGCGACCTGTTTTAATAAGTCATCGGAAAACACCGAAAATGCACCTTGGTTTTGCATCACAGCTAATTCGGTATGTTCCAATGTCGGCTTGCTAATGTTTGCCTGCGCGGCTGCATAATAAGCTGGTACATTTTCTAAACGCGCTAATACAGAACGTAATCTGTCATCTAATGGGGCAAAGTTTTCATTGATGATTTGGGCAAAACCACCCGATACGTTGTAGCTTGAAGGATCCCACTGCCAAGATTTAAAACTGTCAATTTCCCATGCCATGCTGCCGAGTAAATTGTCAATCAGATGATAATCAATCAGTTCATTTGGCGTCAGCGACTTTTGCTCGAACTGGGTCAATTGGGCTTGTTGTGCTTTCACAAACGCTAGTGTTTTCGCACGACCTGCCGCATCGGGGATTTCAAGGTAGCCATCATTAACATGCTTGCCACTGTATAAGGCCCACGTCGGTGATAACTCCCACAGTGAATCAATAAAGGAGGCTGAAAATTGCTCAAATGACTGGGCTTTAACTTCAGCCGCAACCACAGGCTTGGTTTGACTCGTATGGGATTGACAACCAGCAAGGCCGGCCAGCGATAACACTATCGCAAGGGAAATAGCGGATTTTTTCATTATTATGGATCCTTTGTTGATATTTAACAGGCATGCAAAAATTACCTAAGTTAATCATATTGTCCCAATAATTGCAGCAGTGTTAGCCGTGAATACATCTACGGTTACAAAATTGTGAGTTATCGATATTTATGCCGCTTATCATTCACAGATTCGAGGTAAAATGCCCACTTTGCCAAACGAAATCAGATAATGATAATCGCCAATTCTGTTTCACCTCCTGATATACCCAAGCTACCTGAATATACGAGTTTCAGAGCGCCTAGGGGGCTCCAATTCAAGGCACATCAATGACAGAATGTCGGCTACCTTTTGAATTGATGCAACATAGAAGTGGAGTGCCCTAGGCGCTCCGTTCCGGCGGCTGATGTTAACCACGGGGTAACGCACTTTATGCCGTGTTGGTTATTTTTAACTTAGCCCACTAGGTCTGCAAATAACCGCAATCGCCATGGACGGCGTGAATGCAATTTATGCAGGAGCAATAAATGGCCTTGCCCAAAGTGCGTTAAATTACCGCTGAATCCTGCATCTTCAGGTTGTTTGGGTATATAATATCGCCCTGCTCCGCTGTTAACGCGTTGGCGTAACAGTTTGCTTATACATTATTGACCTGACCCTTTACCTGAGACATTCAATGCCATTTTCCAAACTTGGATTAAGCGATCCGATTTTAAGAGCCATCACTGAGCTCGGCTATTCACAACCTACTCCAATCCAAGAAAAAGCCATTCCGGTGATCTTGAAAGGTAAAAACCTGCTGGCTGGCGCGCAAACGGGTACAGGTAAAACCGCCAGTTTTGTGTTGCCAATACTGCAAATGTTTGCCGATATGCCGAAAATTCGGGCTAAACGCGTTCGCGCCTTGATCTTAACGCCAACCCGCGAATTGGCCGTTCAGGTAGAAGACAATATTGCCAAATACGCAAAATACCTGCCGCTGACATCTATGGCCATGTATGGTGGCGTCGATGCCGCACCACAGAAACAACGCCTTATCGAAGGCGTCGATATTCTGGTAGCGACCCCCGGTAGATTGCTCGATATGTACACCCAAAGAGCGATTCATTTCGATGAAATCTCGGTATTAGTCCTAGACGAAGCCGATAGAATGCTCGATATGGGATTTATCGAAGACATCAATAAAATCATCGAACGTCTGCCAACAGAACGCCAAAATCTGTTGTTTTCGGCAACCTTATCTAAGCAAGTGCGCTTTTTAGCGAAAACAGCGGTTGAAAACCCTGTTGAGATTGAAATTGCCCGCGACAGTGCGAACGCACCGCAAATCGACCAATGGTTGATCACTGTCGATAAAGATAAAAAGTCTGCCCTGTTAAGCAAACTCATCACTGAGCAAGCTTGGGAACAGGCACTGATCTTTATCCAGACTAAACAAGGTGCCGCCAAACTGGTCAGCCAACTCGAAAAACGCGGTATTGCCGCCGAAGCCATTCACAGTGGTCGCAGCCAAGCGGTACGCGAGCAATTATTAGTCGATTTCAAGTCCGGAAGACTGCGCTTTTTAGTTGCGACCGGCGTGGCTTCTCGCGGTATCGATATCGACGCCCTTACCCGCGTGGTCAACTATGATCTGCCCGATGAAGCCGATGATTATATTCACCGTATTGGCCGAACCGGCCGTGCTGGCGCCTGCGGCGAAGCCATCTCCTTTGTTTCCAAAGATGATTTTAGAAACCTATGTGCTATCGAGCGCCGTTTAGGCCACATCATAGTGCGTAAAGAAATTGAAGGCTTTGTGCCGAACAAAGAAGTGCCAGTTTCTATCCTCGACTTTGTGCCGAAAAATACCACGCCAAAAACCTTTAAAGCCCGCGCACCTGAGGCCAGAACCTCACGCCCCGCGAAAGAAGGCTCCTTTGAAACCGCCCATGCGAAAAAGCATCGCAGTGCTAAATCTAAGCCGGAGGCAAAAGCCACTGTAGCGCGTCCACAATCCGCGCAGACTGATAACAGTAGCGAGACTACGGGTCGCAGTGCGCCCTTTAATCCGTGGAACAGCGGTTCTAAAACGAACTGATGGCCTAATACAAAATCATGATCCCGTACAAAGTCGCGATCCCGTATAAAGTTATGATCTAGTACCAGTCGTGACTTATTAGAAGTAGAAACTCATTAAGATAGAAGATATTAGCATGATTACATTCAGCACCAATTTAGGCGACATCACCATAGCACTCGACTTTGAACATGCGCCTGTCAGTTCAAAAAACTTTGTCCGCTATTGTGAAGAAGGCTTCTTTGAACATACGATTTTTCACCGTGTTATCAAAGGTTTTATGATTCAGGGCGGCGGATTTACCGCAAAAATGAAAGAAAAGCCGACCCACGAGCCTATCGTGAACGAAGCCAACAAAGGCCTAAGTAACACCATAGGCACTATCGCTATGGCTCGCACCGATGCGCCTCATTCGGCCACGGCGCAGTTCTTCATTAACACCGCCAATAATGACTTTTTAGACCACACTGCCACCACTAATAACGGTTGGGGTTACGCGGTATTTGGTAAGGTCACAGCAGGAATGGACATTATCCAACAGATTGAGAAAGTCAAAACCACCACAGTTGCCGGCCACGAAGACGTGCCCCGCGAACCCATCGTTATCGAGAAAGTGACGATTAATATCCAAAGCTGATCGTTAAAACGATAAAAATTTCTTTTGATATAATGTATCGCTCAGTTTTGCTGAGCGATACATTCTTTTCTGTAGCGGTTTTTAAATTAATTAGTTCGCAAAAAATCATACTTAATAAACACTGCTTAATATAAATTTACTTTACCTAATTTAAACTCAATCATTTAACTTAAAACTTACTTAAAGTAAAAAATCTTAAATTATAGCTTCTTAACTTAAAATCAGTAGATTAATTATCCTCTCAACTTTTTAAAATCTACCTAATATACACTCAACCTTAATCAATTTAGCCTATCCTATTGATATCATAGCCATACCACTACAATTAATTCAACTTACTGTCATTGTTCTAACGCTTTTAGTGTTAAACCCATCGACTGATATCCGCGTTCTTGATTTAAAATGCCTTGGCAACTTAATGCCGCCATTGGAGTAATGGTTAATTCGTACTTATCACTCAATGATGTTGAATATATACCTTGCCGACACGCATTGCTGACCCAAGTAAAAAAGTCACTCTGCTTACTCATTATTGGCGTTAATTTGGCAGTCTGAGCTAGGCGGATATGAGTCAAATACTCACCAGTGGCGTCAATTTCAGCATAGGAACCCGGAGTTAAATAGTGCGAAACCGCATTTATTTCAGGGTTAGCTTGGCTTTGTTTCAATCGCTCAACATGCGCTAATGCCCATACTCCATGCTCACCGACCACTGAGAGCGAACGATGTGATAAATCGACCAATAATGCTGTATTTTCATCGACCCCAAATGCCATTTTGCTATCGGCATTGGCGCTAAGGAGCAAGAGTCTTAAATAACGGTCTCGTTGTGAAAAGTGTGTGTCGGGTATACCAAAGGGGAAAAATCCAAGCCCACCTTGCTCGCGATAAGTGACCGCCGTTGCAGGAACTGAGGTATCACAATTAGCGACTTCACAACGCTCACTTGGCGCTTCGATCGCGAAAACGCCAAAACTCAGCGCCCCCTCACTCGTGCCGCCGGTGATCATATTTTTATCAGCCATCACAGCAGTGCCAGCGCTGGTGCCACCGATAACAATTTCTTGTTTGGAAAGACGTTTCTTGATGATGCTTAATGCTTCACTGGGTGATTCATCCGGCGTCGTCCAAGCCTTTAAAGTCAAACTCTGATCGCCGCCATTTAAAAAGAGTCCGTCGATTTGATTAAGCAATTGATAGAGTTTAATGGGGCTGGCACAAAAATCCTTTTGTAGCTCAACTTGCTTTGGATAAAGCCTCGCCCTATCCGTATTTCCTTGTATTTGCTGTCTAAACATTTCGAGTTGGTCACACTGACGGGTTGCGATACCCGCTTGCACTGCAGCATCTAAAGGCAGCCAAATAACCTCGGCCCCCATTTGCTCAAATACGCTGACATAGTAATGGGCCGCTTCAAAGGGATCGCGCGCAGATGCGGTCACAACGGCGATCAGTGGACGTTTGGCATTGGGGTTGCTTTGCTGGCGCTTTGTTAACGCTTGCTGCGTAAATAATTGGTAAAGCGTCGCGGCATGGGGATTGGTTGTGGAATCAAGTAACACTTGCTCTTGTAACAGCGTGCCGTCAGCAAGCATCTGCTTTTCTTCCAGTAAATCCAGCAGTGTGTAATATTGTTGGTCGCTCAAATGCGCCAGAAATTGCTTATCTATCTTTGCAATGGCTTGTTCAAGGTTTGCCAAGGTTAAGCTGTCACTAAGTAAACGGCCAAGTGAACGGCCAATTTCAACATCGCTATTTTCAAGACTATTACTGACTGGAGAAAACGCTTTAGCCGCTTGTCGTAATATCACTTTTTGTTGCTCATTTAACGACTGCAATCTTGGGTGTTTAAGTGCACGTTCGAGCCACGAAACGTTGAACACATAACGTGTTTCGCGTTTGGCATCGACTGAGAATTTGACTTCCGATTGGCAATTTTCTGGAGCTTGAGAGCTGCAGGTTTTCATCCCTCCGCCCACCAGCATAAGATCAAATGGTTGATGAGTGGGTATCGATAAACTCAGGGATTTCACTGGCGCTGACTGCGCGCTTGGGACGATAAATAGCAAAAGAGCAAAGTAAGCAATACTTAAGCTATTGAGCAAAAAAGATAAGTTTTTTAAGCAACGATTTTTCATAGTGGCACTCAATAAAAAGTGTGCGCCATGTATTGACTCAAGGCTCATGTTACGGATAGTCTTTTAACAGGTCAATAACAAAAGACTTCAGTTTATTACATGAAAACAGAAACAACTCTTTTCCAAAGATACCACTACCGCACATGGTATCTGTCCGAATGGTGGGACGAATAACCGCTAAACACCTTGTGTTTGGTGGAGTCTAGTCTAGCCGTCTTACTCCCCTCTCAATCATTTGATTGACGTTGCGCTTTCTGCAAAACATTAACTAATGCCATGCGTATTGACTCACGCGCAGCTTAGCCACGTCTAAAAAATTCTAATAAGAGATTTATCGGGAGCTTATCATGAGAAGTTCTGTATTTTTGTGCGCTGTTTTTGGGTTGGCCTTGTCGCCCGTTGCTTTAGCTGTAGCCAATGAACTAGAAAAAACAACTGAGCAACCTGCCGCAGATGCACCGGTCGAGCGAGTCGCAGTCACAGGTTCACGCCTAAAAGGGGTGGATATGGAAGGCGCCAATCCACTGCAAAGTTTCACCCAAGATGATATTACTAAACGCGGTTACGAGAGTGTGAGTGAGTTTCTACGCGATCTCCCACAAGCTTCAAGTGCGGGGACTTTCTCGGAAACTGGAGGTGTCGGTGGAGCCGATGGAGCACCAGCTGGCGCATCCGGTGTCAGTTTGCGCGGATTGGGTTCAAGCTCAACCTTAGTGCTAGTCAATGGCCGAAGAGTCGCCGTTGATTCATTCTCTAATGGTTCTGACTCGTTTGTGAACGTCAATTCAATCCCTTTATCTGCCATTAAACGCATCGATGTGTTAACTGATGGCGCATCGTCCATCTATGGTTCGGATGCCATTGCCGGGGTGATTAACTTTATCCTCCGTAAGGATTTTGTCGGGCATGAGCTCAGTGCCCAATATGGGGATGATACTTCCGCTCACGATGCCAGCCGTAAGAATCTGACCTACGCTGGCGGCTTTGCCACAGAAAACAGCAATACTACGGTTGTAGTCGATTATGCGACGCGAAACGCCATATTTAATAGCGATAGACCCGTCAATGTCACCTTTGAATCTAGCACTCGTATGACCATAGATGGTGAAGATTACGCTGAGTCTTGGTGTGGCGACGATACCCAAAAAAGTGGTACACGTTGCAATTATGACTATGTTATTCAACGCGCTATCCAACCTGACTTTGAGAACATAGGCACGACCTTTAATCATATTTATCGTCTAGATAATGGATTGGAGTTTTTTGCTGAAGGCATGTATCAAAAGAATACCGGTTCAGCCTATGAGGCGCCTGCGGGATATACAGTGGATGTTGCTGGTGATTCTGCCAACATTCCCCAGTATGTTCACGACATTGACATGCTAGATGGCAGTGTCAGCGACGTTATCACTGTTCGAACTCGTTTCCCTGAGCGTCGAGTACAGGAATATGACACTCAGAGCTATCGAGTCCTCGCAGGACTCCGCGGTGAACTTGCCGACTGGAGCTGGGAAACCGCGGCGAGTTATGGCAAATCAACAAACGAAATCACCAATGTTGCAGGCTATATGAATGCCACTAAACTGGATGCCGCCGTGGCGGCGGATGAATTTAATCCGTTCAATTTAGGCCGTGATAGTAGCGCTGCACAAATTGCTACCCTGCGCGATCCCGGCATTCGTAAAGGTGAATCAGAGGTGTTGTCGCTGGATTTTAATATCAGTGGCGATTTGTTTGCATTGCCCGCAGGTACAGTAAGCTCGGTTTTTGGTGGAGAGCTGCGAAAAGAGCAAATATTTGATAGGCCATCCATCAACGCCGTTAATAACGAAATTATCGGCTTAGGCGCAAGCGATGCCGAAGCAGACCGGACGCAATATGCTGTGTATGGCGAGTTTAATTTCCCCATTACCGACACCTTAGATGTGATCGCAGCTTTACGTTACGACCACTATAGTGACTTTGGTGGCGATGTTAACCCTAAAATATCAATGCGTTATCGCCCTCTTGAGGATTTAGTATTAAGGGCATCATGGAGTACAGGTTTTAGAGCCCCTTCCTTATCCCAATTAGGCGCAGGGACGTCGCTCAGCAGCCAGTATATCAATTGCGGTTCAGCTGAACCTTACAATGCCTTATGCGGTACTGCTGGCGCCGAGTTTGGCGAACTCGAGTTTGACCAAGAAACCATAGGCAATAAGGATTTATCCGCAGAAAAGTCTGCCGCCATTAACGTTGGCGTCTCTTGGAACCTCACCGAAGCACTACAATTGACCGTCGATTACTGGCGCTATGAGCACGATGATATTGTTGATATTGATGCCAACACCACCTTAGACGCCTGTATTAAAGACAGTACAAAAATCGTGACTAGTGTTGCAGAACTGGGGGATGAATTCGGCTGTGTTGTTGATGGCCAAGGGGATATCAGCTTCTTACGCACTGGCTATTTTAACGTCGGCAATCAAAATACTGATGGCATCGACTACAAGCTAGATTATCGCTTAGACACTGAAACAGCAGGTGAATTTAAGTTTTATGTTGCGGGCACTGAAACCCTGTCGTTTGAAAGACAAGTTACACCTTCAACCCCAGTGGAAGATTTATTAGGGCGGTTAAGTGGCGCCTCAGAAATTGCTCGCCCTGAAAGCGTGCTTGATCTAGGAACCGACTGGCAGCTCAACGATTGGAGTGCCAGTTTATCGGGTCACTACATCAGTTCATTGGGTGATGGTGACTTTAAATTTGATAACGAAACCGTCGACAGTTGGCTCACCTTCAGTGCGAGCCTTGGTTATGAGTTAAATGAGCACCATAGCTTTTTGGTGTCAGTGCGTAACCTAACAGATGAAGAACCGCCCTACGCCTCCTCTCCAACCAATGGCTATGCAAGCTCAGTCCATGATTGGTTAGGCCGTCGCTGGAACGTACGTTATACCTTCAAGTTTTAATGTACTGACTTGAGGCATTGGCCGCAGCGTTTAATTGTGGCCAATGCCTTGTTCTGACCCTTTATAAAGGCACATAGGATGAAATTACCTACTGCAAGGGCAATGCCCGACGCTTTTGTTATTTTATTTTTTATCGTTTTAGCCGCCGCAATAAGCAGTTACCTGTTTCCAGCGGGTTGGTTTGCTATGGTCGATATCGTTGATAGCGCTGGCAACATCACTCAAAGAATCGATCCACAACAGTTTTTCATGACATACGATAACACGCATCATGTCAGTCTATTTTCAGCCAACGACAAAACGGGGCTGACCAATTTTGCCTTCGACGGCATGACATCAGGCGATCGCATGGGCTCGGCCGTTGGCGTCATGGCATTTATCCTTATCGTGGGGGGTGCCTTTGGTGTCGTCATGGACACAGGCGCCATTACGCAATGCATTATGGCGATGATCACCAAACTGCAGCGCAGCCAAGTATTACTGATCCCATTACTGTTTATAATATTTTCATTAAGCGGCGCGATATACGGCATGAGTGAAGAGGCCATTGCATTCTGCATTGTTCTGTTGCCGCTTTTTCAGGCTTTAGGTTACTCAGCAGCAACTGTGGTCATGGTCACCTACTTATCCACCCAAATTGGATTTGCTACCTCATGGATGAATCCATTTAGCGTGGCCATTGCGCAAGGGATAGCCGGTGTACCTTTAATGTCTGGCGCTGGTTTACGGATTGCGGCTTGGTTTGTGTTCACTGTTGTCGGCTTAATTTTTACCCTGCGCTATGCTAAAAAACATCGCTCGGCAGTGGATGCCACACTCGTGCAAGCTAATGATAACTCATTGAATAACCAATGTTCTAACTTTGACATTCTCGTGTTGCTTTGTTTACTCGGTGTGATTATGTGGGTGATTTGGGGAGTGGTAAGCCAAGGCTATTATATTCCGCAAATCGCCAGTCAGTTTTTTGCACTGGCATTGGTTGTTGGGCTGATTGCCGTTATTTGGCGGAAACGTAGCTTAAACCAAATCTCAAGTGCCTTTCAAAAAGGCGCCAGTGAACTGTTACCCGCCGCGATGATTGTGGGATTCGCCAAAGGTGTGGTGTTATTGCTTGGCGGCGATGACCCACAACAGCCCTCTATTCTTAACACTGCCTTACATTATGCCGGCGAGTCCTTGGCAACGTTACCCGACGTCACCTCTGCCATTGTTATGTATATATTTCAATCCATTATGAATTTCTTTGTCGCATCGGGTTCCGGTCAAGCCGCCCTGACCATGCCTATCATGGCGCCGCTTTCCGATATTGCAGGCGTCACCCGCCAAGTATCAGTGCTTTGTTTTCAGTTTGGTGATGGACTGACTAATTTAGTGATCCCCACTTCAGCCTCATTAATGGGTTGTTTAGGTGTGGCTAAAATTTCATACGCTCAATGGCTTGCGCTTGTTTGGCGCTTTCAACTATTACTGACCTTGATGGCCAGTGCCGTCATTTTATTTGCCGTTATTACAGGATATAGCTGATGTTAACTTTAATCCGTAACGCCGCCGTTTATGCGCCGCAGTTTTTAGGGCTACGCGACGTGTTATTTTGCGAGGCGAAAGTCCTTAAAATCGCCCCCGTCATTGATCTTAAGCATGCAGACTTAGTCACAATCATCGAAGCCAATGGTCGCCCTTTAATCCCAGGTTTAGTGGACCCCTTAGTGCATATCACAGGCGGTGGCGGTGAAGGAGGTTACCACACGCGTACCCCAGAGATGCAACTAACAGATGCCAGCCTTGCTGGGGTAACTACGCTCGTCGCAGCATTGGGAACCGACGCCATTAGTCGCAGCTTGAACGAACTTGTCGTCAAAGCGAAAGCGCTCACATATGAAGGCTTGTCTGTCTTTTGCTACACTGGCTCCTACGAATACCCCGTAAAGACGCTTACTGGCGATATCACCCAAGATCTGGTGTTAATCGACAATGTTATTGGTGTGGGTGAAATTGCAATTGCAGATCACCGAGGATCGCAACTCACAGTGCCAGAACTCGCCAGAGTCGCAGCGCAAAGCCGCGTCGGTGGCATGCTCAGCGGTAAAGGCGGCATAGTGTTTGTGCATGTGGGCGATGGTGCAACTGGTATCCAAATTTTGCATCACATCGCGCAGCAGTCTGATATCCCTTTAACGCAGTTCTATCCCACTCACATGAATCGCTCCCAGCAGCTATTAGAGCAAGGGCTTGAATTTGCACGACAAGGTGGGGTTATCGATTTCACGACGTCGACTAATACTCAGTATTTAAACGAGGGTGAAGTCGCGGTCGTTGATGCGGTCCATTTTGCAATCTCGCAAGGTATCAACTTGAGTCAAGTCAGCTTAAGTTCCGACGGAAATGCTAGCCTGCCCATATTTAGTTCTGACGGTGAATGTATTGGAATAGAAATGGGAAAAGTCAGCAGCCTATTTGAAGCGCTAGTGGCTTTAATTAACAGTGGTTTACCCCTAGAACAAGTGCTTCCTTTAGTGACCTCAAATGCCGCTCGTGTGCTCAAGCTAAAAACCAAGGGCGGAATAAGCGAAACACACGATGCCGACTTTGTGTTATTAACGGATAACTTTAATATCGATAAAGTATGGAGCAAAGGACTGTTACTCGTTGATGAAGGTAACGCACTGAAATGGGGAACATTTGAATCGCAGTAACTCAATAATGGCGCACGCCGCACGCGTGCACCACACTCATAAACTGTGTGCAATGCAAGTAGATTACCCGCAAACAGAGCGTATCAAGCTCATTTCTCAAGGTGAAAGAGTTTGCATTGGTAAGTGCACTCCGATCATCGCTGATTGACTGACATTTTAAAACGCGTAACGTTACGCCATCGAGACCCGAACTGCACCATTACAGTTACCGCGCTTCAGCCAAACTATCCCATAAAAACTGGGCATCTTATTGCCCTATTTAAGAAAAGTATTTTACATTCGGCAGATTAACGCCACTGCCAAAGAGCTTGTTCTCTATCCTCTTTACAGATATTGGACCTACAAGATACGCGTAACGGCGTTAGGCTAAATTTACCATCTGATATAGATGAAAAAGCCATTTCTGTATCTATTATAGTGTCCTGCTTACTCTTATTATCCCCTTTCCTTTCAAGCCCAAGAACACTGCGAACTTGGACCGAGAATCCGATTAGGATGAGCAAAGAAACCTGCAGTAGCGCGCATAAAATGCAGTTTAACTTAGAGCGCAGGATGTTTAACTCGAGTCACATGATGTTTAACTTGGGTCACAATAAGCTATACCATGACTTCAGCGATCGGCTCCATCGAGCCAACACTCTCAAGTCGATACTTTTTCAGAGACGCAGTCTACACATGTTGGGAAGAGATTTTGAATAATACAAAAGGTAGTCTGTTTATGGTGGCTGCGATGGCAGCATTTTCTATTGAAGACATGCTCATCAAATCTGCAGCAGAAACCACCTCTATCGGCCTCATTTTAGCGTTATTTGGCCTCGGTGGGATGTTGATTTTTATACTGTTAACCTGGCGCAAGGGCGAAACAGTGCTTCACCCTGCGGCATTGTCGACCCCCATACTGTTACGCGCATTGTGTGAAGTGATCGGCCGCTTCTGTTTTGCTTTAGCTATCACCTTAACACCACTCTCGAGTGCATCCGCTATTTTGCAAGCCACACCTCTAATAGCCATGATTGGCGCAGCCTTGTTGTTCGGTGAACAAGTCGGTCATAAAAGATGGCTTGCGGTATTGGTTGGTTTTGTGGGCGTGCTGATGATCATTCGTCCAGGGCTTGATGGCTTTGAAGCCACCTCTTTATTTGCCGTTATCGCTACCTTAGGTTTTGCAGGCCGCGATCTCGCAACACGTGCCGCATCGCCCGTGTTATCTAACATGCAACTCGGGGTGTATGGCTTTTTTGTGTTAATTCCGACAGGCTTAGCCATACTGATGTACCAAAATGAGCCCTTACAGTTTAGTACCACTGCGGCAACACAAATTCTGGGAGCCATCGTCTTTGGTGTCATGGCCTACAATGCGCTGACAATCGCGATGCGCGCTGGGGATGTCTCGGTAGTCAGCCCCTTTCGGTATACACGTTTACTGTTTGCCTTAGCGTTAGGCATATTAATATTTGGCGAATCACCAGATTTACTGACACTTCTAGGGAGCTTACTCATAGTATTAAGTGGCGGCTATACCTTAGTCCAAACGCGTAAAAGAACCATGACGAATAACATACCTAATGCGGCATGAGATGAGTAAAACAACAACGTAAGTTGAAATCTCGGCTAAATTCTTCGCAAGTAAACCGACTCGACGAGGCGCAGAAACAAGCGCGATACACTCAACACAGATTCAGCCTTATGACACCAACATAAAGAGTAACGCTCTTATAGAATCTGTCTAAGCTGCGCTGCGAGGACGGCGTGTACTGGTCAACCCAAACTGGACACTTTTAGTTGAGAATTTTCAAACTCTACAGGTGACAGAGCGTCATTAGCAGAATGAAGCCGCTCCAAGTTGTAATATTTCATGTAAGCCGTCACATCTTGCTTCATAAACTCCCTTGTTGGTTGATTAACTTTAAAAATCCAATCGTGTTTCAAGCTACCAAAGAAACGCTCAACAACGGCATTATCCCAACACGCACCCACATCACCCATGCTGGCTCGGATACCATAGCTCGATAGCAGCCTACCGAATTGCTTACTGGTATATTGCGAGCCTCGGTCACTGTGAAATACCAACCCTCTGGCCGGTTGGCGC
>NZ_JAUOEQ010000043.1:0-36671 GCF_031931965.1 Shewanella sp. SP2S2-6
TGCTTCCGTCTTGCGACTTCAGCGGCTCAATGAATTCTGATTTTTTGTTTCTCGCACTCCTTATAAAAGAAGGGCTGAAACAAACTGTACATATTGCTATGAACACTCATTGTTACATTGATTTAAATTTTTGACTGCCAACCCGAAGGTTAAGCAGTTTCGATTAACTCAACACCTGTGAGTGTCCACACAGATTTCTTGTTTTATCTTGTTAAAGAGCAACTCAATATCCGTAAGAGGACTTGAGTACCACACTGAGCGCCGAACGCTTCCAGTTGGCTAGGGCTGCGTATTCTACGCATTTCCCGTTTCGCGTCAAGGAGTATTTTCAACTTCTTGACGCGATTGAATTAAGTGGTCAAAAGCCATTCAATTCAACCTAACTCGTCAGCTTGCTTTCGCTGTCTGCCGTGTCAGTGGATGCGCATTATAGGGAGCAGGAGATTTTGTGCAACCCCTATTTTAAGGAAATTTGCTGTTAATTCTGATTATCTAAACTAGCCACAAGATACCCACCACTTACCCCCAAAGTTATCCACAAAATAGCGTTTTCTCTGCAGTTCTACCTCATATTTTGGGGATGTACTGCATTAAGGCGAAGAGATTGACGCATAGATTCTATAAATTTTAGATAAGGATAACGACTGATCGAACCGGAATATCTCCTCCCAACTCTTATATAGACCGTTAATGGAATATAACGGAGAGCAATATAGATGACGCGCTAACACATTCGGCGATAAAGATACTTTAACTATATAGTCATAGTCGCTGCCTTCATCCCATCGCCATAGTAAAGCCCAAATGACTTAATCAGGGACAGGGAGAGATCTCTTTAATACTTATTCGGTAACTAGCTATATAAGTAGCAGCGTAAGTAACTGTCATAAGTATGGCAGAGATCATTCGACTCTATTCAGCTTGATCCATTACCGAGAGAGCGGATTAGCTCGCACTCCAGAGTAACTTTCCACAGTCGGTAAGATCATAGCCACCCAGTAGCGCCGCCATTTGCCTCGAGTGGCCGCTCGCCAACATAGTAAAGAGTTGTTGAAGCTGACGACGGAAGTAAATGCTCTGCGGCATAACGAAATCGAAGGACTCTTTAATCAGTGGCACAAAACTCAAACCACTCTCCAATGCCACAGATTGACAGCCAAAACCTATATCGGCATCACCACGGGCGATATAACCTGCCAGCTCGCGTTCACTATAGGCCGTCAGCACGACATTAAGCTGGTCTAAGCGAGCGCCTTGCTTTAACAACCAATGTTCTAAATGTTGCTGGCTACCCGCGCCGCCCTGACGACTCACCCAACGCCAAGGTAAGTTCACGACTTTATCTTCCTCTTGGCATCTGTGGTGCATATCGGCACGCATGATCAACCCTTGTTGACGGGAGTAACCGTGCACCATGATCCATTGTTGATGATTGTTATACCCTTTAAGTAAGGCTGGATGACGGATATTGCGATCCTCCATGCTGCCCCAGTGTAAGGTACACACATCGGCATAACCTTTAGCGAGTAACTCTAATCCTAAGCGTGAACCTGTCGCGCTGTAGCTTATCAACTCACGACTACCGACTTGTGCCATCAAGCGCGCCACCAGCATAGATAAGAGTGGATCGTCACTGCCGGTGATCAACAAACGGTCGGTGAGCATGCCACTGTGACACGAATCCATTACCCAACGGTCGATTAACACTTTCGGGAATAGCCATTTACCGGTGATTTTAGTGGCGGGGAGAACTCTGTCATTGGCCATGGCGTAGACTTTTTTCTCGTTAAGATCTAAATACTCGGCCACTTGCTTCGCGCTCATGTAAACCAATTCACTGGCAGACGTCATTTTGTTTCCTTGTCTTATTCTTTATTACTGCATGCAAGTCTTAGCATTACTGTCTTAGCTAAATTGGGGCTAAGGAGCGGTATTGGCATCAAATTGCAGATTTTCACTGCCGTGATACACCAAAAAGTGTCGACCTTTAGCGCGGGCGATAATAGTAATGCCTAACTGCTGCGCCAGTGCTAAGCCCATCTGAGTGACGCCGCTACGTGATAGCAAAATGGGGATCCCCATCTTGGCGACTTTAATCACCATTTCAGAGGTTAAGCGGCCTGTGGTATAGAATATTTTGTTATCGCCACGATCCTGCGTCAGCCACATATCCCCAGCCAAGGTGTCGACGGCATTATGGCGGCCGACATCTTCAACGAAGGCCATAATCTTATCGTCTTCGCACAAACCACAGCCATGCACAGCGCCAGCATTCTTATAGGTTTCGTTATATTCGTTGATATTTTTCAATAAGCTATACAGCGTGCTTTGCTTCAAACTCGGTGTAGGTAAATTGATGTTATCTAGATCCTGCATGAAACTGCCATAAACCGTGCCTTGACCACAGCCTGACGTCACGGTTTTTTCGGAGAGTTTCTCGTCGAGATCGGCGGTTTGTTCACGGGTAACCACAGCCGCAGAACTCACATCCCAATCGACGATAACAGAGTCCAGCAGGCTCACATCCGAAATAAAGCCTTGGTTCTTAAGATAACCTAACGCCAGAGACTCAGGTTTTGCCCCTAGGGTCATCAGCGTCACTATCGGACGCCAGTTTAAGTAAACGGTAAGTGGACGTTCGCAGGCGACAAATTTATCCAGCACTTCCCCTGCTTCATTCACTGCTTTTACGGCAATGGTTAAGGGAACTTCTGCTTGGGTTCTCACAAAAGAACACTGATGATGAGGCTTCTGAGTGGGGTTAGCTGCCGCTACTTCTTTATCTGTGCCCATGCTGTTTTCCGAAATCATAATGCTACCGTTTAACGAGTCATGGCCTGAGCATAGCAATATTTATACCTAGGTATAAAACTCGGGTTTAAATGCGTGATCTGCCGCAATGCTGATTTTTCATTAGCCCTTTTATGTCCCAAACAAAACCCAGCACTGGACAAAATGTCCACTTTTTAGGGGGTTTTTGATGATCTAGTTCAAACTAATACCCCATGTTTACTGGCACCAATATTGCAGTGACCTTTTATCGCAATTTGTTGGTAAAACCGATCCGTTCGATCTACGGTTCGTCCATCAACACGGCTGAGACGGAGAGACAATGCAACATACAACGAATGTTTGGCCCATGTACGTTTCACTTAAAAAAGTAGAGAAACAAGTTGGCCGCTGGACCTCAGTACAATGGGAAATTGAACACTTACTTCCCGCCACCCATCAAGCCCCAGACGACGCAACCTTAGTGCTCCTCGAACTGCACAAAGACGAACGCGCCAGCTATCGCCTCAATCTCGATGTAGACAACGCTATGCTGTATTTAGTGTGCGATGAAACGGCCGATGGCACTTGGATACCCGCAGCACTGTCGGCAGACCAAAACGTCGCCGCAGGTTGTCTTGAGGGCAATACCCCTGTTATCAACCTATTGATGCCAGAAGCCATCGCTTGTTGGATTGAAGCCTTTATCACCCAGCATGGCGAAGTCGAAATCGCCGCCCATCGCCGTAAGCATGTCGATGGCCGTAAGAATCAAGGCCCGAGTCACGATCCACTTCGGAGGGACTAATGGCTGAATCCACGCAAAAAACGGCTGGGCTACTGAGTCGCTGGAACCAGCGTCGCGAACAAGTTGCCGCTGAACAAGCGCGAGAAACTCAAGAAGAAGCAGCGCCTCAAGCGCCGATCGCGACCGAAGCCACTGTGGCAGTTGAGCCGCTTCAACCGACAGAGCCAGTAACAGAGTCCAATACTGCCGAACATGACGATCCGAATCGCATGCTCACGGCGGCGGATTTACCGAATCCTGACGAAATTGAAATTGGCGGCAGCTTTGCGAGTTTTATGGGCGCGAATGTCGATCCGGCGGCGAAATCTGCGGCGCTGCGAGCACTGTGGAAACAACCACATTTCAATGAGATAGATGGGCTTTTGGAATATGCGCTCGATTACAGTAATCAGCCCAAACTCAGCGCCGAAGTTTCAGCAGAATTAGCGCAAAAAGTCTTCCGCTACATCACCAAAGACAGCGAAACGCCGGATGAAGAGTCAGCCTTAGCCAAACAAGCTGCAGAAACTAATCCATCCGCTAGTCTTGATGTAAGCGAAACCACGACTCAAGCAGTCGACACCGAGTTGGCAGCAGAGCCGATAGCGGACAATTTGGATGGGGAGACTGATGACCTACCCCAAAATGCACCAGAGCCCTCGGCTCAGGCCCAAACCCGAGTTGTTTAACGTCAGTTTAGCTAATTTTAATGTCCGTAACTTTGGTATGTGAATTGCTGTACTAAGACATAATAAAGCTTAGATAAAAGCAGAAAAGGCAATGACTTACTTATTACCAGCCGCCTAAATCTGCCCAGAAACAGTAAAACAAGAAACAGCCAAAGTACTGTTCAGGAACGCAATGTGAGCACTCATTTGATGACCAATCAAACCCAAGAAGCGTTAAAACAAGCGCGGCAACAGGTGTTAGCGCAAACTCAGATGTTGCAGAATCTGATCCCGCCAACCGTCAGCTACACCACCGAAGGCAATGTCCTCATTATCGGCCCAGAAGATCTGGCTCGCCTTGCCGCGGACAAATTGTCCACTATGGCCCATCGCGTGATTTTAGCCAATGAAGCCATTACCAGCCAAGACGAAGCGCACCTTGAGCGTGTGATGGCGGCGGCAACCGATGTCGAAAGTTACTACAACAAACTCATTGGCGTAAAAGGCTTTTTAGGCCAATTCCAAGTCAGTGTTGAACATCAAGATGGCGCGGCCGAACTCAGTTTAGTGTCGATTCGTAAACCCCATTTCGATATCGTGCTCGATTTGAGCAGCACAGCTTGTTTGAACTTAGAGATGCTGCCACCCGGTTATTTCTATGTCGGTCAAGACGCTGAAAAACTCGAAGATGCCCTCGCGCAAATTCCCGATCTTGTCGGCCAATTCGATAAGCCTCGCTACGTCAAAATCAACCCAGATATTTGTGCCCATGACCGCAATGGCATCAATGGTTGTAATCGTTGCCTTAACTTTTGCCCAGCCGATGCGATTAGTAGCGTGGCGAAGAAAATTGAAATCGACCCATACCTTTGCCACGGCGCGGGCAGTTGTACCAGCGCTTGCCCAACGGGTGCTATCAGTTACGATTTACCGACGCCGCAGGCCTTACATTCATATCTGAACAAAGTCGTTAGTCGTTTCCGCGAGCACGCCCAAACCGCACCGGTAATTTTGTTCCACGACAATGCCGTCGGCGCCGACTTTATCACCGACGATCTAGCGGGTGACATTATCCCCGTCGCCCTAGAAGAAATTACCGTTGCCAGTTTAGATCATTGGCTGTCGGTACTCGCATGGGGCGCACGCCAAGTGCTGATCCTCAATACCGACGCCACGGCGCCAACTCTTACGCAAATGCTTAAAGGTGAACTTTCGTTAGCCAATAGTATTTTAGATGAGATGGGTCAGCCGCAACGTATCAGCCTCATCGACCCAAGCATGCTTGCCGATTTAGATGCGATGCTCGATATCAGCTTAGATTGGCCCGTGATCGTGCCCGCTGCATTTGCCTCGACCACTAAACGCAACACGCTATTTGAAGCGATAGATCACCTCAATAGCCAAGCGGGTGAAATCGATACTTGCCTTAGCCTCAACAACATTCCCTTTGGCAAAGTCAGCGTGAATGTCGAAAAGTGCACTATGTGTATGTCCTGCGTGGCAATTTGCCCAACCGTGGCATTGCAAGATGGCGGCGACAAACCTGCACTACACTTTATTGAGCAAAACTGCGTGCAATGCGGTTTATGTGAAGCGGCCTGTCCTGAAAAGGTTATCAGCCTAACGCCGCAAATTAATTTTGATAAAGCTGCTCGTCAGCAACAACACACCCTGAAAGAAGAAGCCCCCTTCGAATGTATTCGCTGCGGCTCTCCTTTTGCGACCCAATCTATGGTGCATCGGATGCTGGATATGGTCGGCGCGCACAGCGCATTTTCTGCCAATATTGAGCGCTTGAAAATGTGTGGCGACTGCCGGGTAAAAGACATGTTTGAAGACATTCTTCAAGATCCTGAAAAGCAACTGCGATAAGAGATCCGCTATGACCGAATCAGTAAGACAAGTTTCAGAAAACGATCAGTTGAGAGCCGATATCTATCAACTGTTAGCCGCCCTATTGCGCCGTCAGCCGAGTCCTGAACTGCTGCAATTTTTGGCCAATCTTGAAATCGATGCCAATGAAGACAACGAGATGACCAAAGCCTGGTTATCACTCCAACTTGCCGCCCAGCAGTTCAGCGATGAACAGCTTGAAGACGAGTATTTTGCGCTATTCCTCGGTGTAGGTTCTGGCGAGATCTTGCCCTACGGCAGCTGGTTTATGACCGGCTCTTTAATGGATAAACCGCTGGCATTACTGCGCCAAGACCTAATGCAACTCGGATTTGAGCGCGAAGACAACGTTAAAGAACCCGAAGATCACGTAGCCGCCCTGTGTGAAGTGATGGGAACCCTGATTTTAGAAGCGCCGAGCTATCGCCAACTGGCTTTTTACCAACGCCATATCGGCAGTTGGATTGGCCGCTTCTGCGACAACTTAGCTAAAGCGCCCAGCGCTGCGTTTTACGCGACCGTCGCCCAGCTGGCAAAAGCCTTCTTTGAAATGGAAGCCAGTGCCTTTGAACAATTGAGCTTAGATATTCCCGTCAACTGCCCAGGCAGCGCCGACCTACAACCGGCCACCAGCGATTTAGCAAAACCAGTGGAATTAATGAACTAAGACTAAGCTTAATAATAGCGCGACATGTGCGCGCTAGATGTCAATACTAGATGAGCTCAAACCGCGAAGGTGAAGTCACACGCACCTTCGCAACAATAACGAAAGCTTAAGCTTTCACAATAACCGAGGTGGTCGCCGTTTGTGCCACCTTAATCCCGCAACACAAGGAGACACTATGAAGAAGCCAGCTTCCGACATGGGCCGTCGTCAATTGCTCAAAGCATTGGCACTCGGCAGTGCGGCAGGCGCAGTGGTAACCGTGAGCAGTCAGGCGTTAGCTTCGACAAAAACGGCTGCAACCACAGAGCCTAAGAGTGAGAACTACCGCGAAACCGACCATATCCGTAACTATTATGCGTCGTTGAACAACTAACCAGAGGAGAGTGTGTGATGCGATTAACCCGCAAAACAGACCAGGTTGTCGAATCTAAAGCGCCAGCACTGGGTCTCAATCGTCGTCAGTTCTTGAAATCGGCAGGTCTTGCCACAGGTGGCATCGCTGCGGCGTCCATGCTAGGTACAGGCATGATGCGTAAAGCTCAAGCCCAAGAAGACATAGGCCACAATGTTCCCACCGAAGTTAAACGTACCATCTGTTCTCACTGCGCCGTCGGTTGTGGTGTATATGCAGAAGTACAAAATGGCGTGTGGACAGGTCAAGAACCGGCATTTGACCATCCCTTTAACCAAGGCGGACACTGCGCGAAAGGTGCGGCACTGCGTGAGCACGGCCACGGTGAAAAACGCCTGAAATACCCAATGAAGTTAGAAGGCGGCAAGTGGAAAAAGATCTCTTGGGATCAAGCGATTAATGAAGTCGGCGACAAGATGGCAGCGATTCGTCAAGAGTCGGGTCCAGATTCCGTTTACTTTATGGGTAGCGCCAAGTTTTCTAACGAACAAGCTTATTTATATCGCAAATTAGCGGCACTGTGGGGCACGAACAACGTCGACCACTCAGCCCGTATTTGTCACTCTACCACGGTAGCCGGTGTTGCTAACACTTGGGGCTACGGTGCGCAAACCAACTCGTTAAACGATATCCGCAACTCTAAGTGCGTCATGTTTGTGGGTTCAAACCCAAGTGAAGCCCACCCAGTCGCAATGCAACACATTTTGGTGGCTAAAGAACGCGGCGCCAAAATTATCGTCGTAGATCCTCGTTTCACCCGTACTGCAGCGAAATCTGACGAGTACGTGCATATCCGCCCTGGTACAGATATCCCCTTCATTTATGGCCTGTTATGGCACATTTTTGAAAACGGCTGGGAAGATAAAGACTTCTTAAAACAACGTGTATACGGTATGGAACGTATCCGCGAAGAAGCCAAAAAATACACTCCAGAAGAAGTTGAGTTGGTTGCAGGCGTGCCTAAGGCGCAAATGTACCGCGTTGCCAAGATGATGGCCGAAACCAAACCCGGCACTATCGTTTGGTGTATGGGCGGTACTCAGCATCACGTTGGTAATGCCAATACCCGTTCATACTGTATTTTACAGTTAGCCCTTGGCAACATGGGGGTTTCTGGTGGTGGGACTAACATCTTCCGTGGTCACGATAACGTACAAGGTGCAACGGACTTCGGTCTGTTATTCGACAACTTACCCGGTTACTACGGTTTAACCTCTGGCGCTTGGGCTCACTGGTCGAATGTATGGGACTTAGATCCAAAATGGGTAGCCAGTCGTTTCGACCAAGGTGAATACTTAGGTCAAACACCACAAACCTCAACTGGTATTCCTTGCTCTCGCTGGCACGATGGGGTGTTAGAAGATAAAACCAAAATTGCGCAGAAAGACAATATCCGTCTGGCGTTCTTCTGGGGACAATCGGTGAACACTGAAACCCGTGGTCGCGAAGTGCGTGAAGCATTGAACAAGATGGATACTGTGGTGGTGGTCGATCCGTTCCCAACCATGGCAGGGGTGATGCACCAACGTAAAGACGGTGTATATCTGTTGCCTGCGGCGACCCAGTTCGAAACCTATGGTTCAGTTTCAGCGACCAACCGCTCAATCCAATGGCGCACTAAGGTCATCGAGCCGCTATTCGAATCTCTGCCAGATCATGTGATCATGTATAAGTTCGCCAAAAAATGGGGCGTTGAAAAAGAATTCTGTAAGCACATTCAAGTGAATGGCGACGAGCCTTTGATTGAAGATGTGACCCGCGAATTCAATACCGGTATGTGGACAGTGGGTTACACAGGTCAAAGCCCTGAGCGTTTGAAAATGCACCAAGAAAACTGGGGCACTTTCGATGTCAATAATCTAACAGCACCCGGCGGCCCAGCTAAGGGTGAAGTCTACGGTTTACCTTGGCCATGTTGGGGTACACCAGAGATGAAACATCCTGGTACCCAGATCCTGTACGATCAATCAAAACACGTGAAAGACGGTGGCGGTAACTTCCGTGCCCGTTACGGTGTTGAGCATGATGGCGTCAACATTCTTGCCGAAGGTTCTTTCTCTAAAGGCAGTGAGATTCAAGATGGTTATCCTGAATTTTCCGCCGACATGCTCAAGCAATTGGGTTGGTGGGATGAACTCACAGATGCAGAGAAAAAACGCGCCGAAGGCAAAAACTGGAAGACTGACATTTCTGGTGGCATTCAACGTGTTGCGATCAAGCATGGCTGTATTCCCTATGGTAACGCTAAAGCCCGTTGTATCGTTTGGACTTTCCCAGATGATATCCCGAAACACCGCGAACCACTTTACACTCCTCGTCGTGACTTAGTCGCCAAGTACCCAACCTACGAAGACCGTATGGTTGCGCGTCTGCCGACCTTGTATAAGTCAATCCAAGATAAGGACTTTACCCAAGGCTTCCCACTGACACTGACCTCTGGTCGTCTAGTGGAATACGAAGGCGGTGGTGAAGAATCCCGTTCTAACCCTTGGCTTGCTGAGCTGCAACAAGAAATGTTCATCGAGATGAACCCTGCGGATGCTGCGGATCGCGGCGTGCGTGACGGTGACAATGTCTTTGTACATGGCCCAGAAGGCGCCAAGATCACGGTTAAGGCTATGGTGACACCACGGGTTGTTCCGGGTGAATGTTTTATGCCATACCACTTTGCTGGTGTGTTTGAGGGCGAAAGCCTAGCGAAAAACTATCCTGAAGGCACAGTGCCTTACGTGATAGGCGAATCGGCAAACACCATTTTAACTTATGGCTACGACGTTGTGACTCAGATGCAAGAAACTAAGTCCAGCCTATGCCAAATCAGCAAAGCCTAACCTACTTGATGAGGAGATAAGCCATTATGGCAGTCATGAAATTTCTGTGTGACACCAAGCGCTGCATCGAGTGTAACGGTTGCGTCACTGCATGTAAGAACGAAAACGACTCCGCTCTCGAGTGGGGAATTCAACGTCGCCGCGTGGTGACGATCAACGATGGTCTACCTGGCGAAGCCTCAATTTCAGTGGCTTGTATGCACTGTACTGACGCTCCCTGCATGGCCGTATGTCCGGCAGATTGTTTCTACCGTACCGAAGACGGCATAGTGCTACACAACAAAGATACTTGTATCGGTTGTGGTTATTGCTTCTATGCTTGTCCATTTGGTGCACCGCAATTCCCGAAAAAGACTGCCTTTGGTAGTCGTGGCAAGATGGACAAGTGTACTTTCTGTGCCGGTGGCCCAGAAGAAACCTTCTCCGAAGCCGAGCGTAAAAAATACGGTGCAAACCGTATTGCTGAGGGCAAGTTACCTATGTGTGCTGAGCTTTGTTCGACAAAAGCCCTGCTCGCGGGTGATGCGGAAGTGGTATCCAATATCTACCGTCAACGTATGGCCTCTCGTGGCAATCCTAACGTGATTTGGGGTTACAACCCCAAGACAGGTGAGATTAACTAAGCAGAGCGAGGGTTAGGGAGTCATCCCTAACCTCTGGCAAGGAGTGAAAATGTTAAACAAACAGTTAAACAAATCACTGCGCAGTCTGTTTGCTCTGTTGGTGCTCGTCATGGGATTGGGATTAGGTTCAGTAATGAGCGCAAGCCCAGTACACGCAAGTGATCAGCAATCGAGTCAACAACAGGCGAAAGCGCAAACCAGCGATGCCGATCTTTGGCGGGCGGTAAAAGCAGGCGATGCCGGCTATACCACTGCCAAAGGGATAGATACTGGGGTGTTGATTAACGTTGCCGGTAACCAAGGTAAAGAACTGAGAAACCAATATCTGACCCCGATTATGGCTTTGGCCGTTGTCGGTGTGTTCGGGGCTTTCTTATTGTTTTATCTGGTGAATGGTCCATCAAAACTCAGCAAGGGCTTTTCAGGCAAGTTAGTGGCGCGTTGGTCTAAGGCGGATCTGTGGATCCACTGGATCATGGCGAGCAGCTGCCTGACACTGATGTTTACCGGTTTAACCATAATGTTAGGTAAGCATGTTGTTCAGCCCATGTTAGGGCCTGATCTGTGGGCGCCATTGATCTACGGCAGCAAAACCATCCACGATTGGGCAGGTCCCATCTTTATCGCGGCTTGGGCTGTCTGTGTCGTCAAATGGATGCCGCTACAAACCTTCAAGATGTATGATTTGAAATGGTTTTTAGTGGTAGGTGGTTATATCAACTTTGGCCCGTTCAAAGGTAAACACCCCGACAGTGGTTTTGCTAACGCCGGTGAAAAAATGTGGTTCTGGACCTTGATGTTGTTTGGTTTATTTATCAGTGTTTCTGGCATCATGTTGGTGTTACCTGGCTTAGACTTACCGCGCGAAGCCTCCATGGGCGCGCTACTGATCCACTCTATCAGCGCCATTATCCTGATTGCCTTTACCATAGTGCATATTTGGATGGCGACCGTACTCAGCGAAGGCGGTATGGAGTGTATGAAGTCAGGCTATTGTGATGAAAACTGGGCAATCCAGCACCACAATCTCTGGTATGACGAAATCAAAGCCAACGGCAACTTAAAGTATAAAGACTAAGTTAAACCGCAGCTTTTAGGTCCTTAAAACACCCCGCCATGCGGGGTGTTCTTTTATCTGCACTTCATTAGACAATACAAAAACTTAACACCTGAAACACCGTGATACAAAAAGCCGCCAACGCCCTGCTCCCAAGGGATTTACGAAACTATGAGCGAGTTAACGCTTTAAGAGTACGGCAGCCGATTTCAACACTGCAAACTGTCCTAGATCAATTCCTACTCAACCCTTTCCTACTATATTGCCGTCACGCGCGATGATTGATGGCAAACAAGATGATTTCATTATCTTTTCCACCGCTAATCTTCACTTTTTGATAACAAGTTGAATCCCACAAAAAGCCGTGCGATCTCAAAAACTAAACCCTAATTTCAGGAGTCAGCATGAAGCAGCAACCCAGCGATTTATCTCGCCGATCTTTGCTCAAAGCGCTCACCGTCGGCAGCGTAGCGGGTGCCGCGATTGCCGCAACCGGCATGAGCGTGGCACAGGCCAGCGAGAGCAGCAAGGTAACCACCAAAGCGTCAAAGGGTTACCACGAAACTGCGCACATCAGCAGCTATTACAATAGCTTGCGCAGCTAATCTAGGAGAAGTCAGCGATGAAGTTAACTCGCAAGTCTAGTGTCGCCCCAGTGGCAGACAAACCGGCGTTAGGCATTAGCCGTCGTCAATTTATGAAGCACGCAGGTATTGCCACCGGTGGTATTGCCGCAGCATCTCTGATGGGCACAGGCATGATGCGTCGCGTCGAAGCCAAAGAAGTACCGCATGATGCCCCTATCGAAGTCAAACGTACTATTTGTAGTGCCTGCGCCGTCGGTTGTGGTCTGTATGCTGAAGTACAAAATGGCGTGTGGACGGGTCAAGAACCTGCATTCGATCACCCCTTCAACGCCGGAGGTCACTGTGCTAAAGGTGCGGCACTGCGTGAGCATGGCCATGGTGAAAAACGCCTGAAATACCCAATGAAATTGGTTGATGGCAAGTGGAAAAAAATCTCTTGGGAAGATGCGATTAACGAAGTGGGCGACCAAATGCTCAACATTCGTAAAGAATCCGGCCCAGACTCAGTGTACTTCATGGGTAGCGCTAAATTCTCAAACGAAGGTTGTTACATGTACCGCAAACTAGCGGCCATGTGGGGCACAAACAACGTCGACCATTCAGCTCGTATTTGTCACTCTACCACGGTAGCCGGTGTTGCTAACACTTGGGGCTACGGTGCGCAAACTAACTCCTTTAACGATATCCAAAACGCGAATGCGATTTTCTTTATCGGTGCCAACCCTGCAGAAGCCCACCCAGTGGCGATGCAACATATTCTGATCGCGAAAGAAAGAAACAACGCTAAGTTAATCGTGGTTGATCCACGTTTCTCTCGTACTGCGGCGCATTCAGATCTGCACTGCGCATTGCGTCCAGGTACAGATATTCCTTTTATTTACGGTATGTTATGGCACATTTTTGAAAACGGTTGGGAAGATAAAACTTTTATCCAACAACGTGTTTTTGAGATGGATACCATTCGCGCCGAAGCGAAAAAGTTCCCACCTAAAGAAGTGGAAAACATCACAGGCGTGAGCGAAGCCGAAGTTTATCAAGCCGCGAAACTCATGGCAGATAACCGCCCTGGTACTGTGATTTGGTGTATGGGTGGTACTCAACACCACGTCGGTAACGCCAACACTCGCGCTTACTGTATTCTGCAATTAGCGCTAGGTAACATGGGTGTGTCAGGCGGCGGTACTAACATTTTCCGTGGTCACGATAACGTGCAAGGCGCGACTGACTTAGGTTTGTTATTCGATAACTTACCGGGTTACTACGGCTTAACAACGGGTGCTTGGACCCACTGGACCCACGTGTGGGATCTGGACATGGAATGGATGAAGAGCCGTTTCGATCAAGGCACTTATCTTGGCCGTGAACCTATGACTACGCCCGGTATCCCTTGCTCTCGCTGGCACGATGGTGTGTTAGAAGAAAAAGGCAAACTTGCGCAGCAAGATAACATCCGTATGGCGTTTTTCTGGGGACAATCGGTCAACACCGAAACCCGTCAACGTGATGTACGTGATGCTTTAGACAAGATGGACACTGTGGTCGTTGTCGACCCGTTCCCAACTATGGCAGGTGTGATGCATCGCCGTAAGAATGGTGTTTACTTGCTACCAGCAGCGACACAGTTTGAAACTGAAGGCTCAGTGTCTAACTCTGGCCGCAGCCAACAATGGCGCGAAAAAGTCATAGAGCCACTGTTTGAATCTAAAACCGATATCGAAATTATGTATCGCTTAGCGCAAAAACTGGGTATTGCCGAGCAGTACACTAAACGCATCGCGATTGAAAATGGTTTACCTGTGATTGAAGAAATCACCCGTGAAATCAACCGCGGTATGTGGACTATCGGTATGACGGGTCAAAGCCCTGAGCGTATCAAGTTACACACCCAAAACTGGGGCACTTTCAGCAACAAGACGTTGGAAGCCGCAGGCGGCCCAGCGAAAGGCGAAACCTACGGTTTACCTTGGCCATGTTGGGGCACGCCAGAAGCGAAACACCCTGGTACTCAAATTCTGTATAACCAATCGAAACACGTTAAAGACGGTGGTGGTAACTTCCGCGCCCGTTATGGTGTTGAATACAATGGCAAAAATCTGTTGGCCGAAGGCTCTTTCTCTAAAGGTGCTGAAATCCAAGACGGTTACCCAGAGTTCTCCGATAAGCTGCTCAAACAACTCGGTTGGTGGGATGATCTGACTGCGGCAGAAAAAGCCGAAGCCGAAGGCCGCAACTGGAAGACAGACTTGTCAGGCGGCATAGTACGCGTGGCGATCAAGCACGGTTGCATTCCCTTTGGTAACGCCAAAGCCCGTTGTATTGTTTGGACTTTCCCAGACCAAGTACCTGTGCACCGTGAGCCGTTATACACGCCACGCCGTGACTTAGTGGCAAAATACCCTACCTATGCCGACATGCAAGTGCACCGTCTGCCAACTCTGTATAAGTCAATCCAAGACAAAGACATGAGCGGCAAGTATCCACTGGCATTGACCTCAGGTCGACTAGTGGAATACGAAGGTGGCGGTGAAGAATCTCGTTGTAACCCTTGGCTAGCTGAACTTCAACAGGAAATGTTTGTTGAGATAAGCCCTGCCGATGCTGCTGATCGCGGTATTCGTAACGGTGATTTCGTGTGGTTAGAAGGCGCCGAAGGTGGCCGCATTAAGGTACAAGCCATGGTAACCCCACGGGTTAAACCTGGCGTGACCTTTATGCCATACCACTTTGCGGGTGTGATGCACGGTGAAAGTTTAGCGCCTAATTACCCAGAGGGCACAGTACCTTACGTTATCGGTGAATCTGCTAACACTGCGCTGACCTATGGTTATGACCCTGTGACGCAAATGCAGGAAACCAAGGCATCACTGTGTCAGATCGTTAAAGCGTAAGTGCAGCTTAAGCTAGGAGAATTGCCATTATGGCTACAATGAAATTTTTGTGTGATACCAAGCGCTGCATCGAATGTAACGGTTGTGTCACTGCCTGTAAAAACGAAAACGACTCCGCTCTCGAGTGGGGGATCCAACGCCGCCGCGTAGTGACCATTAACGATGGGCAACGTGGAGAAGCCTCTATCTCTGTCGCCTGTATGCATTGCAGCGATGCACCTTGTATGGCAGTTTGCCCAGCAAATTGCTTCTACAGAACCGACGACGGCATAGTGCTACACAACAAAGATGCCTGTATTGGTTGCGGTTACTGCTTGTACGCCTGTCCGTTTGGCGCACCACAGTTCCCGAAAAAAGGTGCCTTTGGTAGCCGTGGCAAGATGGATAAATGTACCTTCTGCGCTGGCGGCCCAGAAGAAAACCACTCAGAGGCAGAGCGCCAAAAATACGGTTCAAACCGTATTGCCGAAGGCAAACTGCCTATGTGTGCAGAACTGTGTGCGACTAAGGCCCTGTTAGCGGGTGATGCAGAGGTGGTTTCTAGCATCTTCCGTGAGCGTGTGGCTTACCGTGGCGCTAAAAACGCGGCTTGGAATTAATTCAGGTCAACAGGATCTGTCCACAGACTTAGCTTGGCGCCTGCAGGCAGGCGCCACTAAGCGAGAGAGGATGTATGATGAACAAGTGGTTCAAACACATAGGCTTAGCCATAGCACTGTTATTTAGTGCCGTGTGTCTAGCCAATGGTGGTGGTGACCAAGCGCTCCAACCTCAAGCCTCTGATGCCCAAATTTGGGCACAGCTGAAGGATGGCGCCACGGGATACACTACCTCCCAAAGCAAGTTCCACGCCCAACCGATCAATACCTATGATCTGCGGGTGCTCGAACTACGTAGCGACTGGTTAGCACCGGCCTTAATGGCAGCGCTATTCGGCATGATCATTATCTTTGTCTTATTTATCAAGGTGAACGGCATCTCCAAGCTACACCATGGTTTTTCAGGCAAGTTAGTGCATCGCTGGTCAAAGTTTGACGTTTCAATCCACTGGTTAGGCGCAATCCCGTGCTTGCTGTTGATTTTAACGGGCTTAACCTTGCTGGCGGGTCGCTTCTTCTTCCAACCTTGGCTCAGCGAAGGCATCTGGGAAGCTATCGTCTATGGCGCTCAGCAAATCCATGACGTGATGGCGATTCCCTTCATGATAGGTTGGGCATTAATGACCACCCTATGGGCGAAAAACCAGCTACCAAAAATGTACGACGTGAAGTGGTTCTTAGTGGTCGGTGGTTACATTAACTTTGGTCCATTCAAAGGTAAGCACCCAGACGCAGGTTTTGCCAACGCCGGTGAGAAAATGTGGTTCTGGGCCTTTGCCCTGTTTGGATTAGTGATTTCGGCCTCGGGCATGCTGTTACTCTTCCCAAATCTTTTCGAACCAAGCCGTACATTAAGCTTGATCGCACTCGTGCTGCACTCATTGAGCGCTATCGTGATCTGTGCTTTCTCTATCGTGCACATCTTCATGGCAACGGTAATGTCTGAAGGCGGTATGGAGTGTATGGTGTCTGGTTATTGTGATGAAAACTGGGCAACTCAACACCACAACCTGTGGTACGACGAAATCAAAGCCAACGGCACTTTGACATATAAAGAGTAAAAGTCGCTGAAAATAAAAAACCTCCACAGCATGCTGTGGAGGTTTTTTATGGGTAAAATAAGTGCGTTAAATCGAGCGCTTAAAAGCGGTACATCACAGAGACGCCGAGATTTCTGGGGTCGATAATCGCCGCATAACCATCGGGGTAACTGCGGCTGGCGGGTTCATTTACCGTCAATGCTTGCTCATCAAACAGGTTGTTTATAAAACCGCTGACTCTCCAGCTATCGGTTTGATAATCGAGGCTTAAGCGAGCCACCACATAGTCACCAGCCACCCGTGATTCGGTATTATTGATATCCGCAAAATACTCACCCACATAGTTGCCTGAAAAACCGAAAGAAAACGCATCGCCCAACCAATATTTTAAGCCCGCATTGGCGGTCATGTGCGGCGCCGAGTTCAGCTGATTGCCGATAATGTCACCATAGCTAGGATCCGCTTGTTTGATCTCACTATCGAGCAAACCTACGCCCGAAATAAATTGCAGGTTTTCGGTTAACATGGCACTAAATTCAGCCTCAATACCGTAGCTGACCGCTTTATCGATATTGGTAATTTTGCGGGCGCTATTAGACGCTTGATAACCATCAAAATCGTTGTAGAAGAGGTTGGCACTCAAGTTAACATCGCCATTGGCAAATGAGCTGCGACTGCTGAGTTCATAGGTATTGACGTACTCTTCGTCGTAATAGTAATACTCACTTTCGGCTAACGACAGCGCACCGCCGCCCGAGTTATAACCCCGGCGAACACTGGCCGCCAAGGTCGTGCTGTCATTCAGCGCATATTGCAACACCAGCTTCGGCAGGGTGACGGTATTGGCATCGTCGAGTTTTTCCTGCAATTGGCTGCCCTGATAGAGCATATTGAAGTTACGTAATTGCTCGTCACGCATCACGCGGCCGCCGACAGTAACCCAGAGTGACTCGGCAAGCCCATAGGTTATTTCACCGTAAATGGAGGTGGACTTAGTGCTGTCATCACCACTGTAAACGGAACTGCCAGTACTGCCAAAATCTTGGCTGCGTTTAAAATACGCTAAACCCACAAAGCCGTTGAAGTCTTTATCTTTAAGGCCAAAGCTGTATTTACCATCGACAGTGTAACTCTGGTCGCTCATATCGACATATTGCTGCGCCGTGACAATGGGTTCATAGGATTCAAAGCCCCAGTCATAATCCATATAAGCCACGATGAGATCTAAGGCGCGCCCTTCACCGAGGTCATAATCAACTCTCACTGAGTGAGTCGTCGATTTAGTCTCGATATATCGCTGGAAAATAGGCTTAAACGCCCAAGGATCATCACCGGTAAAATAGTTACGCCCGGAGTCACCTTTCTCATCATTGTATGAAAAGCTGTAGAGCACTTTGAGATCTTCAATCGCACTCGGCTGCCACAGGAATTTGCCGCGCCAGCGATTGGTGATCAGTTCATTTTGATCAAAAGTGGCGGGATTAGTCTCGTATTCCAAGCCTTTATTGAAGGTATCCCCTGTCACATTTTGTCCGCTCACCCTAAATGCCAACTCATCATCGAGGATCGGGCCTGAGAGCATCACAGCACTGTCGATAAAGTTATCTTGATTACGATAACCGACACGAGCCGCACCTTGCCAATCGAAGGTTGGATCTTCGGTTTTAATAAACACTGTGCCGCCAATGCTGTTACGGCCGTTAATCGTCGATTGTGGGCCGCGGTACACCTCAATTTGTTGGATATCCCACAGACCAGTATCACCAGTAAGATCGGCAACAAAAGGCTCAGCAACCCCATCGACTAAGGTGGATACCCGCGCCCGAGCGCCACCGGTAAAAGAATTAAATCCAGAGGCAGAACCATTACCTGAAACCCCACGGATATCCGGCACAGAACCCGATAGCACCACCACGTTAGGTACTTCAGATAAAGCACTCGAGGTGGATTGATATTGACCGCTGTCGAGCGCTTCCTTGTCGATCACCGAAATAGAAGAGGTTGTATCCTTAAGACTACGTTCAATCTTTTCACCATAAACAGTAATCTTCTCAATAGGTTCAGAAGATTCAGCATCTACGCCTGCATAAGCTGAAGATATCAACAAACTCGAAACTATTGCGGCAATTGCACTTTTTTTAAACGCCCTGCATTCCATAAAAACCTCGACAGCAATCATTGATTAAAAGGTGTTAGCTTGAAATGCCGACAATCTACATTAAAACAACCTTAAATCCAAATGATAACCAATATCATTTACATTAAGTTTATGGCTTTGTGACTGACCGCAAATTTGCGTGTGATGATAAGTAAAAGAGTGAACCGGGAATAAGTGCGACTTACGTTGACAGGGACTAGAGCTTGTTGACGTTTTGAGATTAAATTTTGTTCGCCCTGACAAGCTCGTGATCGCGAAACAAAGAGTGAAGTGCCGTTATTCCTCCCACCTGAGGAGCAGCTCGTATAATTGATAGTACGAGCAGAAGCTTGCCAGACGAACCCTTTGGGCAGCGTTTGCGTGTTTTGCGATCTGCGTCACAATCGCCTTTTGCACTGTTAATAAGCTGTAGAATGGCGGCTAACCCTGCTTTATTTTTACTTTAAAAATCAATTAACTGAGATATTATTGAATTTTAATTACACAACATATAGCAACCAGGAGGTTATTTCAAACCAACAAAACCATAACAACTTCTTTAAAAACATAAATTTACGTCAAAAAGGCTCAGAATATCACCTTGCGACTGTGTAATTCCAAGCGTTAAAATGGCCGCCATATGTAATTTAATTACACCTCTCTTGATTTATACCTCAGTAGGCCACCATGTTTAACAATGCAAAAACCAGCACATTGACGGCGCTGCCTTCAGTATTTTCGAGTATTCTATTGATCATTATCGGTATTTTCTCCTATCGAGGCTTTGCCGAACTCAATGACACCAGCAGCAAACTGGTCAACAATACCCAGCTCGCCGAAACCTTCACTAGTGTACGTGAATCCTTCTTTGAACTGCGTTTAGCTACATTAGTCCATAACACTGACGCCATCAGCTCACAACAACGAAATGTGCAGCTGCTCATAGAGAAACTCGCAAACTTTAACACCGATTTTATGGGGCCAGATGCCAGAACGATCCGCACGCTGTTGCCGCAAATTGAGCAATATGTGCGTCTGTATCAGCAAGAAATCAACTACGCCAAACAAACTGGCGCAGAGCCTGAACTAACACTCGAGCGCAAGGCACTTGGACCCAAAGTAAGCAATGAGATTAATCAATTAGTTAAGTTGATCACTCAGCGAAACCATGATCTTGGCAAACAAGCCGAAGACAAAGTGAACGCCACCGAGACATTGCTCCTTGGCCTAATCCTAATTGCCATCGTCGCCTCACTCCTTAGTGCACTCTTTATGAGCAAACGCTTAGTCAGGATAGTCAATGACATTAAGCGGGTAATGGAACGCCTAGCCAATGGCGATCTGACACATAAAACAAATATTAAAGGTGACAACGAACTCTACTCACTCGCCACAGATCTCGATCGCGTTATCGATAATCTACGCCATATCATCTCGGATATTACCCAAGCCTCAGACCATATCTCAGATCAAATTGGCCAACTGAACGTGCAGTCCAATGCCAATACCCATGCATTGCAGACCCACGCGGTAGAAACCGACCAAGTCGTCACGGCCATGACAGAAATGAGCGCGACTGCCCACAATGTCGCAGGCGATGCTGCATCTGCCGCCCAGTTTACTCAGCAAGCCAATGAACAAGCAGATAAATCGAAGAAATCCGTTGAACAGGCCGCCAACACTGTGATTGCCTTAGTGACTAAAGTGGATGTCGCTGCCGATGCGATTAATGATATGAATGAAAACACCCGCCATATCGCTACTATCTTAGATGTGATTGGGGATATTGCCGATCAAACCAATCTGCTCGCGCTCAATGCGGCTATCGAAGCTGCCCGTGCCGGTGAACAGGGTCGGGGCTTTGCCGTTGTCGCCGATGAAGTACGTACGCTGGCCGCTCGCACTCAAGCCAGCACATCCGAGATCAATCAAATGCTTGAACGCTTACGCCACGGCGCCGACGCGGCCGTCACAGCAATGGAGCAAACCAAACACAGTTGCCAACAAGCCGCCGACACCACGACTCTGGTAACAGAAAACCTCGATACCCTGACCGCTTATGTGTTCGATATTAATGGGCTCAGTAATCAAATCGCGACCGCAGCAGAAGAGCAAAGCGCTGTCACCGAAGAGATAAATCGTAATCTGACCACCATTCGTGAAATGGTCGATGAACTGAATCAAAGCGGTAAAGCCACCCTCAATAGCGCAACCTCTTTGGCCGCGACGAAAGAACAACTCGTCGGCGTGGTCTCGCATTTTAAGCTTTAAGTTTACTGAACTAAGCTTTTAAACCTGCGGCCTAATAACAAAAATTATTAGGCCGCAGATTTTTTTGATGAAAAACAAAAAGAATCACACCTCCAATATAAATCGCTGTCAGGAAACCTAAGTGATTTAGAAAATATAATCATGATAATCAATTGTTTATACTATATTAAACATCAATAAAACGTCTCACTCAGCCACTCAACTACACCATAATCAGCTTCCCACTCACGCCAACACACAGTATTCGTGCTCGATACGTTAAGCGACACACTTGTCACATTTAGTTCACAGCCTAACTTTATATTACCTGCCAACAACATAGCTAATCACTTTAAGAATCGGGATATATTAAGATGAAAAATGTGCTCGTCACCTCAGGCTTGTGCCTGTCAGTTTTGCTACTGAGTGCTTGTAATTCGGATGATAAAGACATCAGTAGCCTGACCACACAAACCACATTAGTTGGCGGTGATAGCCACTGCTGGATGGGCGGCACTCGCACGGATTCTGGTCTTGATAGCAACGATAACGGCAAGCTCGACGGTAATGAAGTGGTTGATAGCAGCTATGCATGTAATGCCGACCTGTTTACGGATAAAGCGGTGCATTTACCTTTCACTGTGCTGCGCAATGATTTAGACAATGGCGCTATGCCTGGTACTAAATTTGAAATTCGTAACGGCGGCTATGGCTCTGATGCTGCGCCCAATCCCAATAATCCAATTCAATTTTATGCCCTCACCGATCGCGGCCCGAATGCGGATTACACAGGTAGTTTAGGCAAAGGTAAGATGTTTCCAACGCCGGACTACACACCACGTATTGGTTTGTTTGAACTCCAAACCAATGGCACCATCACTAAGGTCAAAGACATCTTATTTAAACGCCCAGATGGCAGCTTGATCACTGGACTTCCTAATAGCAGTAGCCTTGGCGGCACAGGAGAAATCCCCTATGACGCAGCAGGTGAAGTTATCCGTCAAGACATGAGCCAGCCTTATAATGCCCAGACCAACCCCATCAAACTCGATGATTATGGGTTAGATTCCGAAGGTCTTGCCGCCATGGATGATGGCAGTTTTTGGGTCAGCGACGAGTATGGTCCACACATTGTGCATTACTCGGCTGAAGGGGTAGAAATAGCGCGTATTAATCCTTTCGCAGACGATAAGCGCAACTTATATAGCCTGCCGGCAGAGTTTGCTCATCGCCGTGCCAACCGAGGGATGGAAGGCCTGACTATCACGCCAGATCAGTCGACACTTGTGGGCATAATGCAATCGACCATTTCTAATCCCGATAAGAGTGTTAACAATAATACCCTGACTCGAATCGTGACCATCAACTTGTCGACCGGCGCTATTGGCCAATATTTGTATCAGCAAGAAATTGCCCAGAACTCTAACTCAGCGATCGTTGCCTTAAGTAACAGCCAATTTTTAGTGTTAGAACGTGATGGCAAGTTTTTTAATATCGACACTGATGTGATGAAGCATGTATACAAGATAGATATAAGCGGCGCGACGGATCTCGAGACCGTCACTGCACAAGCTGATATCGCCCAAGATGCAGCGCTAGGATTAACCCTTAAAGGTAAAACCTTAGAACAGGTAGCGCTAAGCGATGGCTGGGAGGCACTTGCAACCAATGGCATCATACCCGCGACAAAATCACTGGTGCTAGATATGGCTGCCAAAACACAATATCCCCATGACAAAATGGAAGGTTTGTGGCTAATTGATAATAAGCGTTTGGGTGTGCTAAATGACGACGACTTCGCCACTTGGAGTAATAACAACACCTTAGAACAGAAATATCTCGATAGTGCGCAAAGTGATATCGACGGCAACACTTTGTATATCGTTGACGACTTACTCTTATCGGCTGACAAATAACCATTAAGTATTCAGCCACATGAGCCATCACTGTCTTATAGTGGTGGCTCATAACACACTCAAGTTGCAATAGAAGTCGTTATAACGAAAGCGTAAACCACCTTGCATCAGCACATCACTTAAGGATTAATCGATGAAAACTGCTTCACAGGCGATGATGTCATTCACGTTAGCCTCAAGTGCCCTGCTCGCTTCATGTGCAGCACAGGCCAATCCTGTCGAAACATCAAGGGAATATAAGCTGCTGCTCGACCCAAGCCACTTTAATTATGCTACTCAAAGCACAACCGCCAATAGCTATCTAACTGATACTAAACAAGCCATTAGCAACGCAATTAGTCGCAATGTCACAGGCTCTTGGGCATTAACCAAAGCGCGTCAAGTAGCCTTCTATGACACCCCAACCAGTTGTCAGCTAAAGCAATTAGGTTATATCTTTCGTAACCGAACGAGCGATGGCAAAAGTGAAGTAACCCTTAAATTTCGCAGCCCTGATCGATTTATTGCTAACTTTGAAGATCTCAGCTCGACCGATAATCAAGCCGACACTAAACTCGAAGCCGACATTAGTCCAGATATCAATAATGGCATCCGCATCGTGTATAGCCATTCAACCACCACGCCAAACACTCGCACCTTAAATGATATGGCCGATGTAAATAGTCACTTTTCAGGCTTTGCCGACGCTTACGGTTTAAGTAACAATCTCACACTCGCCAAAGTCGGTGGCCTTACGATTAAAGAATATGTGTTTGAAGGCAGTGAAATCGATTTAGGTAGCATAGACGCCTCACTCGAACTCACACTGTGGTACACCAGCTCCCCAACTGCCTCGCAGCAACCCGTGATTGCCGAAGTGTCCTTTAAATATAAAGATCCCAATGGCAATTACACCGCCAAAGTCGTGCAAAGAGCCAAGCTGGCTTTCGGCGCTATGGCGCAACTGAGTGCATGGAACTCAACGAGTTCACTTACTAAAACTGCTTTTATCTATGCGGCAGCACCCAATTTTTGCAGTCAATAGCGACACAAATCAGCGTCGTTAAAATTGAGGCATAAAGCCGCAAAACGGCTATTTGGGCAGGTAAACTAGGTAACAAGGAATGTAGGTAAACCCTTCAAACTGGCAATGCCACACATTAGTCACGGCAGTGCTATCGCTGCAATTCATCCGCCAGTCATAACACAGTGGCAAACAGCAAGACTTGCTTGTAGCATAACAAGCCACTATGTTAGCCAACTTCAATAGCACTACCGCTTGCAAGTACCCAGCTTAACTACAAGGATGTTATGAAGATATTCACGATTGCGACTCTCCTATTACTGTTGACCCTAAGCTTTGCAGCAACGGCAGAAAAATCCACGCTGGAACAGTTATTTGAGCAACAACAATACGACGTTTTCTTACAACAAGCGCAGCAGCAAGCCGCAGAAAATAATGCTGAGGCGTTATTCTTACTGGGTAAAGCCTACCATCTCGGCCGCGGCGTCACGCAAGACAATGCCACCGCTAGCCAATACTATGAACAGGCCAGAGCCTTAGGTTCGGCCCGTGCCAGCCATAACCTAGGCAGTATGGCGCTGGATAATGATCGAAAAATGCTGGCCATCCCCTTGTTAGAAGAAGCGCTGGCGCGGGGTCTTAAACTACCGACCTTATATAACCTAGGGCGAGCACACAGTCCGGCAGATCCCATTTCAAGGTTCTATCTCACGAAAGCAATCGCAGCGGCGCAGCAAGCAGGGAGTTATTTTGGGCAAGCCTTTGAACTTCAACCAGATAACCTTTACTTGGATAGTGCCTCACGCGAGTATCTGCGCGCTTACTTAATAGCGATGCAAAGTGTCGGCAGCGAAAGAGAAAGTCTCGACCTCCCGCAATTACGCCAGCAAGCCATAAAGTGGCTAGAATTGGGTATGGCAGCAGATGACGGTACGGCGTGGACAAACTACGGCGCCCTACTGTTGAACGAAAATGACTACAGCGGTGCGAAAGCCGCATTTTTACAAGGTGCTAAGCGTCAAGTTGCCATCGCTAATTATCATTTAGGCAGTATGGAAGAGCGCGGTTTGGGCGCAGAAACCGATAAAGTGCAAGCACTGGCATACTACGAGAAAGCGGCGTTAGCGGGCATGGAACAAGCGAAGGCTCCCGCTTATGAACTGCTTAAGTCACAACTGGAATATGAAGACGATCTCACTAAATTGGAACAAGGCATTGCCCGCTTTAATGCATTAAAACAGCAAGATCTGTATGTTCCCATCTCACTGGACTCAGTTATAAATCGGCTGGCGTGGGGCACGTTTCTGGCACAGCAGCGGCAACAGATTATTTCGCTGCCAACAGCGGCCAAAACCCAATTAAGCTTGCAAGCCTGTGGTTTAGGCTACAACCAATTGCATGGCAGCACATACAATATTGGAGAAAACTCACACTGGCGTATGGCGGCGTATCTAACCTTAGCCGACAAAATCGCTTTACCACTTGAAGGCAGAGTCGACGAACATGGCTGTGCCAGCTTAACGATTGCCATGACAGATCAGCTGTATCGCTTGTTACAACAAGGTGCCGTATTCGGATTGCGCTTTCCCAACTACACCCTGCCACTGGCATTAAGCCAGCAAGAAAATATCTTGCAGCTGACACTCATGCCCGTCGAGACCCCATTACCGGTTAATTAGTCACAGCACTTTAAGCCTGTGGCCGCGCTTGCTAGGCCACAGGCATTGTCTATTTTCGCCAGCAACATCTTAATCTTGCGATTCCCTCGCCCAATATCCCGCCAACATGGCGCCAGATAGGTTATGCCATATCGAGAATATCGCGCTGGGGATGGCAGAAATCGGGCTAAAAAACTTGACACACAAAGCCGTAGCGAGGCCAGAGTTTTGTAGGCCGACTTCGATGGAAATAGTTTTGCAGACGGTATGGTTAAAGCCTAATAAACGGCAGCAAAAGTAGCCTAAAGCGAGGCCAAAACCATTATGTAAGAACACTGCCAGCAAAATAATGGGGCCAACTTTATCAAACTGATTGGCATTTAACGCCACGATAATGGTAATCGCCATCACGATTGCCAAGATTGAAATCAACGGCAATGCGGGAGCGACTTTGGCTACCAGCGATTTAAAGAAATGATTGATGATCACCCCTGCGCTAACGGGGAACAGCACTATTTTCACTAAGCTCAGTAGCATATCGGCGAAGGGGATATCGATCATTTCGCCAATCAACAGCTTAATAATCAGTGGTGTAAATACTACGCCCGCTAAGGTCGACAGTGCCGTCATAGTTATCGATAAAGCCACGTCGCCTTTTGCCAAATAACAGACCACGTTTGAGGCGGTGCCGCCTGCTACGCTGCCCACCAACACCATGCCTATGGTGAGTTCCCTATCTAATCCTAATAACTGGCTGATCAATAATCCGCTGAGCGGCATGACCGAAAATTGCAGTATCAGCCCAGTCAGCACGGCGCGTTTTTGTTTGAATGCATTAGCAAAATCCTGCAGATCTAAGGTGAGTCCCATAGAGAGCATGATGATCACTAACAGCGGCACTATGGCGGATTTAAGCTCAGTAAACCAACTCGGCATTAAATAAGCGGTCACCGCGCCTATAAGTGCTAACAGCGGGAAGAAGCGGTTTACGTTTACCAACATAGCTAGCCCTTTAGATCAGGAGATTATTTTATCGCTCGGATGATGACAGCCGTGCCTCGGATAGACAAGCGCCAATCCACCAGCAATAAAAACCTGGAATGGTGTTTTTTATTCTCCACATTTCGACTGACACCTTAAGTTAACTCCCCAAATTCACAGTAGATTCCGCCCCAAAGCGCAGGATAAAAATGCATTCTCGATCGCTAAAACATGATCTGCTTAACAAAAAGCCCGTGATTTCCTTGTTAGGAAACCGTAACTTATAACCAGTTCACGTTTTAACAATTACATACGATGTAGTCTTATTGCGCTAGGTGGTCGTGAATTACCTAAAGCAATTTCGGTGTTTACGGTTAGCACTCACAGATAGGAATCGTTATGTCTTCAGTTATCCAAACGCTCAGCGGCGCTATCGCAACGCCTTATCAAGCGAATATTACCGTCCCTAACTGGATGCTCGGCTCGATGGAACGAGTCATGCAGTACTACGTCGATAAGAATCTTCGCCTCGATACCCTTTCCGCAGAAATGATGCCAGCGCCCGTAGAAGGCAAAAAGTATATGCTGTACGCGCATATCCCCTTCTGCCATACCCTGTGTTCTTACTGCACCTTCCACCGTTTTATGTTCAAGGAAGACAAGGCACGCGCCTATTTCATCTCATTGCGTAAAGAGATGGAAATGGTTAAAGCCCTCGGCTATGACTTTGAATCTATGTACATTGGCGGCGGCACCACCACAGTATTAGAAGATGAATTAGCCCGTACTATCGAACACGCGAAAACCCTGTTCCCGAGCATTAAAGAAGTCTCCTGCGAGTCCGATCCGCAGCATTTAGATAGCCCAGGCTTTAAGCAACTCAAAGGCCTAGTGGATCGCATGTCCATCGGCGTGCAGAGCTTTAATGACGATATTTTAAAAATGACCGACCGACTCGATAAGTTCGGTACGGGTCAACAAACCTTCGACAAGATCATGGGCGCCAAAGAGCTGTTCCCGATAATCAACGTCGATCTGATTTTTGGTTTCCGCGGCCAAACCGATGAAGTGATCCAACACGATCTCGACATGGCATCGCGTTTGGATCCAAGACAAATTACCACTTATCCGCTGATGATCACCCACCAGACTCGCAAGAGCGTGAAAGGCAAGTTAGCGGCGCCGCAGGCGGATATGGCTAACCAATATCGCCAGATCTTAAACAGCCTGAATGGCCAATATAATCAATTATCTGCATGGGCATTTGGTAAAACCGATGACGAAGGATTTGACGAATACGTTATCGACTACGACGAATATTTAGGGGTAGGTTCGGGCTCATTTAGCTTCTTAAATGACACGCTTTATGTGAACACTTTCTCGCTGCGCAAGTACCAAGAACGCATTGCAGCCGGCCACATGGGCGTCGAGCAGCAAAAGAACTACAGCAAAAAAGATGTGATGCAATATCGCTTTTTGCTGGGCATGTTCTCCGGCCGTTTATCGCGTAAATATTTCCGCGATACCTTTGGCGTCAACCTAGATACCGCCTTGTTTAAAGAAATGACCTCGATGAAACTGATTGGCGCGATTAAAAATGATCCAACCGATCCCGACAAGCTGATCGTCACCGATAACGGCAAGATGATGGGTCTATTGATGATGAAAGAGTTTTACGCCGGTATGGATAACGTACGCGCCCAATTGCGTAAACCGCTCAAACCCTGTGATATGTAACACTTATTGATGATTGTTGATTCATAAAGACTAAACAGGCCCTTCGAGGGCCTTTTTGTTAACTTGGTTTAAAGGTAGTCTTGCCTTATACCAATCGTATTAATGCTAGCTTGAGCGCGATCCCCGTCATAAAGGAGTATGGGTTATGGGTTTTAATGAACAAGAAAAACATGCCTTATTGGCACTCAAAGGCGTTGGCCCCATTGTGATTAAACGCTTCGAAGAAATTGGTATCAGTTCACTACAACAACTGGCACAACACGAAGTGGATGATATCGCAAACTTAGTCGCCAGCATGCTGCGCACCACGTGCTGGAAAAACAGTCCGCAAGCGCGAAACGCCATAGGCGCGGCCATCGAACTCGCCCGCGCCCACCCGCTAGCAAACAAATAGTCATTCCTATTGATGAATACAACTAACAAAAAGCCAGAGTCAATGCTCTGGCTTTCGTTTAAATGTTAGCAATAAGGTATCGGCTTAAAAACTGTAGGTCATACCTAACCAGTAACGGCGACCATCTTCAAGATAACCGTATTCCTCTTGGGTAATGTCCTTATCGAAGGCGTTGTAAATACCCGCGCTAAATTTCAGGCTATCGTTCAACTGATAGTTAGCGCCCAAATCTAGCAGAGTGTAAGAAGGGGCGATTAAACTGCTCGATGACGGTCCCGTCGTCGGTTGGCTCTCTTCGCCACGGTAGTTGACTCTCAACCAAGTGCTTAAGTTATCAATAGGCTCGTAGTTGAACGACGCTTGGATCAAATGCTTAGGCAATTGATTCAATGGGCTACCTTTGTAAGCTCCCGTCTTTTGCTCTGAATCCGTGTAAGTGTAGTTACCCGTAAAGCTCAGGTTTGAGCGAATCCGATAGTCGATACTCAGCTCAATCCCTTGAGTCACAGCATCGTCGATATTCACGTAAGTGGTTGGGTCAGAACCAAATTGATTGGGGCCATCGCTACATTGAGTCGCAGGACAGGCCACACGGGTGATCTTATCTTTAAACTCGTTATAGAACACGCCCGCACTGGCGGTAATGCTCTCGGTCAGATCCGAATACACACCTAACTCATAGTTCACTGAGGTTTCGGGCTGTAAATCTGGATTACCGTACATGTTGCCGCCACGGCTCACTTGTCCCCAATCGGGCACTGTCTGGCGCAAACTCGGCGCCCTAAAGCCCGTCGACACGCCGCCCTTTAAGGTGGTGCTGTCGGTTAATCCCCACACGCCGTAAACACGCGGGCTGACATGGTGACCAAAGTTTTCATCGTCATCCAAACGCAGCCCCATGGTCAGGGCAAAGTTATCGACTATGCGCCATTCATCCTCAGAAAATACCGACCATTGTTTGCGACTAATATCAGTTAAGTCACTTACTTGGTTACCTGTTTCGTCGGTTAAATCTTGATGGTTAAATGCCGCACCAAAAGTCGCCGTATGGCTTTGGCCTAAGGTGGTGATCAGGCTAGATTGCGCATCCGTGTTAGTGATCTTCATCTTGCGGGTTTTGTTATCAAATACTTCATGCTTGATATAAGAATCCGAGGTACCAAAGTCCCAGCGCCCTGTGTGTGACAGCGAAATAGTGCTGTTTTCGTATTCTGTCGTTGAAGATTGAGGACAACCGCGACGACCACAAGCTTCGCCCGGCGCTAGCGGTGTAACGGTTTTACCTAAACTACTGTCGAGTTCTTGGTTAGAAGTGCCAACTTCGAGCATGATGTCGTGGTTATCATTGGGGGTGAGCGCAAACCGCGCGGTCAGATTCGTCGCATCGCGGCCACGGTAACCGCCATAGATATTATCTTCTTCACGCTGAGTGTATTGACCGTAGAGTTGCATCCCCAGCAGATCTTTAATCAAACCACCGTTGACGAAAAAGTTGCCTTGATACACATTTCCCGAGGTCGACTTTTCCTGCAATGTCGTGTCGAGTCGCACTTCACCCTGCCACTCGTTCGGCACTTTACGGGTGATAATGTTGATCACGCCGCCAATGGCATCCGAACCATAAAGTGATGACATAGGTCCGCGAACGATTTCAATTCTATCGATGGCCGCCAATGGTGGCGTCCAAGCGCCTTCAACGCCTGGGCCGTCACTGTTGGTGCGTGTCTCGCGCGAGGATTGGCGTTTACCATCCACTAAAATTAACGTGTATTGGCTACCCATGCCCCGCAGACTGATATCCTGACGGTCTGCACCGCCCGTAATCACCACGCCGGGCACTTCTAACATGGCATCGGTTAAGTCGCGGTAGAAGCGGTTATCCAAATCCTCACGGGTGATCACGCTGATAGAAGCTGGCGCATCGCGAATTTGCTGTTCAAATCCCGATGCGGTTACCACGATTCTTTCCATCATCTTTTCTTTATCAGGCGCGGTATCCGCAAGGACATTTGTCGCAGATACTGCGGGCAACAAACATAAAGCGGTGATCACTTGAGCGAGGTACTTCTTACGACTTAACAACATAACCGACAAGTCTCCATTGGGTACAGATTGTAAATGAGAACAATTTTCAATACGGCAATGTATCCCTATGTTACAATCAGCTCAAGTTAGACTTTAGGTATTCACTTGTAAGAGTTACTTAAAAATGAATAAAAACATGATCAAAGGCATGATCGTTTTTGCGGCAATAGCTGAAAAGGGCTCAATGAGCGCCGCAGCGCAGCAATTAAATCTCAGCTCGTCGGCGGTGAGTCAACAAGTAACTAAGCTCGAAATGGACATGGGGATCAGTCTATTCCATCGCAATACTCGCAATCTTACCCTTACAGAGGCGGGCAGCTTGTTCTATGAGAATTGCTGCAAAGTCATTGCGATAGTCGAAAGCACTGAGCAGAAACTCAATAACTTGAAAGGGATTCCTTCGGGGGAATTAAAGATTGCCGCGCCCATAGGTTTTGGCGGCGGCTTGTTGAGCGAGCCCTTTAACTACCTATTGGCGGCGCATCCGCAGATAAGTTTGAATTTACTGCTGCAGGATGGCCCAATAGATATAGTCAACGAGGGGATTGATCTGGCGATTTGCATCGGGCCTTTATCCGATTCCAACTTAATTGCCCGCCACTTAGCCGATTGGCGCATGTTGCTGTGCGCCTCGCCCGATTATCTGCCAATGCACAAAACTATTCTGCATCCCGCTGAATTAGCTGTCTTTAATCGCATTAATCACCCCAGCGCTAACAGTGAAACCTTAACTCACAGCCGCAGCAAAGAATGCTTCGAACTGACAAGCCAGCGCATTACGGTCAACAATATGCAGGCATTAATCCAACTCACTCTCGATGGTCTCGGGTTTGCCGCTCTGCCCGAACCAGAAATTCGTAAATACCTCGAAAGCGGCCAGCTTGTGACCCTCTTACCCGAATGGTCACTCAATACTTACAGCGTTTACAGCGTCACTTCGGCGCGGGATAAGCAGCCCGCAAAAGTAAAAGAAGCGCTCAATACACTTAGCCAATACTTCAGTCAGGCGGATTTTACCCCTGCCGTTCAATCTAAACAGCCTGTTCAAAATGGTGGCACAAAGGATTGCGTGACCAATATTTTACCCATAAAGCCCAAGCAAGCGTCCCATCACACCAACGTCGATCACGCATCTTAAGTGTGCCTTTTGCGCATTCATTTCTGCGCTAAGCTGGGGTATTCTGCTGGGATAAACCAATAAAAAAGATGTAACTCGATGAAAGATGTGGCCTTAGTGTTGGAAGGTGGCGGCCTTCGAGCCATTTATACCGCAGGTGTGTTAGACGCGTTTTTGCAGCAGTCGCTCAACTTCAACTATGTGATTGGGGTGTCTGCGGGTGCCATTTATCCCGCGTCCTATGTGTCCCGTCAATTCGGTCGCAATCTTCAAATTCAGCAGCAATATCTCAACGATAAACGCTATATGGGCCTGCGCCATTGGTTGGCGACAGGCAACTATGTCAACACAGACTTTACCTATCGCCGCATGGCCTATGAGTTACTGCCATTTGATTTTGATACATTTTTAAATAGTCATACCGAATTTAAGGTCGGCGCCTTTAACTGCAATACAGGGAAAACCGATTACTTCGGTATGGCCGATTTTAATGACCACGATAAATTACTCGACGTGCTCATCGCCTCCTCTAGCCTGCCTTTTATGTCTAAACCCAGCGTGATTAACCAACATCATTACCTCGATGGCGGCATAGGCGAACCGATACCGTTAGCGCAATCACGCAAAGATGGTTACTCACGCCAAGTGGTGATCTTGACTCAAGATCAGCATTACCAAAAATCCGCGATGAAAATGAATTGGTTAGCCCGCAAAGCCTACAAACGCTACCCCGCGGTTGCCCATGCGTTAAGTGAGCGCCACCGAGTTTATAATCACGCATTAACCGAGTTAGACCAAGCAGTTGCATCTGATGATGCCTTTGTGATCCGCCCAGCGCAGCCACTTAATTTATCCAGGCTCGATCGCAATATCGATAAAGTGACCGCCGTCTATCAACAAGGGCTAGCGGATGGGAAAACAGTCTTACCCGCATTAACCGCTTGGTTAGCAGCGCCAAAAGAGCCTAAACCCGAGGCGTAATCGACGGCAGCACTTGACTGATAATCAACTCACGTAGCCATTTATGGCTCAAGTCGTGCTCGAAGTGTTTATGCCACATCAATAAATACGCGCCGGGGATCAGCTTGATAGGCGATGGTAAAGACTGAAGCTCGAAGGATTTCATCACAGCAAAGGCATAACGGGACGGCGCGCAAAGAATTAAATCGCTTTGTTCACACAGAGCAAGAGCGCTCTGAAAGTCGGTCATGTTCACGGCGATATCGCGCTGACGGCCCTCAAGTTGCAGCACATCATCCAGCAACCAATGCTCTATGCCACCAAAAGCCACTTGCAGATGGCGATAGCTCAAGAAGGTGTCTAAATTCCACTCTTGTGCTAACGCCGGATGATCGCGGCGCATCAAGCACACAGTATAATCCTGCACTAGCTCGACATGGCACAAGTCGTCGGGAATATGATTCACATGCATGGGCGAACGCTCGTCCCACTCGCGGCAACCTATGGCTAAGTCGATGTCGCAGCGCAGTAATCTGTCCATAGTATCGAGCCGCCAGGTTTGGCAATTGAGACTCACACCTGGCGCTTGGGCGAGCAGCGAGGGCATAAAATGCGGGAAGGTCAGCGAGTATGTGGTTTCAACCAAATGCATTCTAAACTGCCGCTGACTTAAGGCGGGCTCGAAGGTGTCGGGCCGGGTAAATTGCGCCAATTGCTGTAAGCATTGGCGCAACTCAGGCGCAAGCGACAAGGCCTTAGGCGTCGGTTTTAGGCCGTAGGCGGTGCGCTCAAACAGAGGATCATCAAACACTTCCCTCAGGCGTGTCAGTTGTTTACTCACCGCCGACTGGCTCAAATGCAAACGCGCCGCAGCGGCCGTCACACTTTGTTCCTCAAGCAGGATTTCAAGTACGGGTAGTAAATTCAGATCCAAACGTTTTAGCATCTATCCCTCATTTACCCCAAAATACTGACTAGGGCTGCACTTTTTTAAATGGGTTTAACCTTAAATTCTGTGGCAACTTCATTAACAGCAGCGACAGTAATATTACACCTATCCCCGCCCACTGACGCATATCTAATGTCTCACCCACAATCATAACCCCTAATGATACGGCAACCACGGGATTGACTAAAGCGACCATGCCCATGATTTCTGGCCCTAAATTTCGCATCGACCACAACCAAGCCCAATAAGCGATGGCGGTGTTGGCAATCACTAACCATATTAACGATGGCACCACAGTCAGGCTCGGTAACTGCGGCGGGCCCGCCATAAACCATGCCAGCGGAATTAACATCAAGCCGCCCAAAAACAGTTGCCATGCTGTAAGCACTAAAAAGTCACCCACATCCCACTTTTGCATCCAGCGAGAAGAGAAAGCAATTAAGGTCGTCGCACTTAGCATACACAAGACCCCAATAGGGTCGAGATCCGCCGACGGATTTAGCAGTAAAATCACCCCTCCTAATCCCATCAAACCTAATAGCAACCACTTCATCCCAGGGCGTTTTTTATCTATCACCCAAGCTAAGATTAAGAAAATTAACGGCAGCGTCGCCCCTAAGGTACCCGCCACAGCGCCCGGCAAACGATACGCACCGATAAACAGCAGCGCAAAGAAGGCGCCAATATTACAAAACGCCAGCAAGCTTAATTTAGACCAAGCCAGCGTTGGCAAACGTGGACGCAGCATCAACATCAGTATTCCCGCAGGCAGCGCGCGCCACACAGCCACCCAATAGGGCGACATATCATGTAAGTAGAGACTCACTAACGCATAGGTCGTCCCCCAAAATACAGGGGCGAGTAAGGCGATGACAAAAGGCATAATAACTCTTTAGAAAGTATCTTGATGTGGAGATATATTATTATCAGTCTTCACTCCTAGCAAGTGAAGTTTCAGAATATCTCGTTATCGGCGGGAATTAATCAGATTAACTATTTGATTTAAAAGCTAAGGTTGCCAGTCATTGTAGGACAGATGGATAGTTTGATAAATCTGGCTTAATTCTCCAGTCTGTCGCAGCAATTCAATTATGCGAGTCAAATATGCATCCACGGCATCCCCTTCGGGCCCCTTGGCAATCACAAACACATCTTCAAAATCGCCAAAGTCTTCACGGTGGATATTATGCAACTTCAACTGTTTCAGCATCATATCGGCCTCTTCCTGCGCCCAAACGAAGGCATCGATACGGCCATGGGAAAGTTTTAGCAAAGAACGTTTAATGGTTATCGAAGGTTCCGCAGGGATAGGCATGTAATCTGGAATCGCCTCCACGGTAAATACGCGCCCCGTTTGCTGTTGATCAAATAACATGGCCTTCGTTATCGGCTTATCCACATTGGTATAAAGCACGTGGGTGACTTGCCCAAATGAAACAGAGCTAAAACGGTAAGGTAAGGCATCTAACGCGGCATTGTTACGGATGGCGGGCAAACCAAAATCAGCACGACCGAGCGACACACCTAGCATAGCCCGTGAAAGCGGAAAAACCTTAATCTCAATTTCAACCTCAGGATCTGCCCTATCAATTGCTTTAACCAGTTCCACAAATGGCCCTGTGCCATCGGCATTAATTAATCCAGGGATCTCCCCTAAATAAGCCGTCATCTGCCGCTTGCCGCCAGCATTAGTGACAGCATCATCCGCGGCATAGGCTGGGGTGAAAATGCTCTGAAGGAAAAGCACAGAAAAAATACACAAGGTAATAAAGTGACTGAACATGAGTGGTCCCTCGGTGGCTTTCTCAAGCTTAGCAGACGACAACGATTGTGGCGTTCATTCCTCGCATCCAAATGAGAACGTGATAAAGCATCACTCTGTCACTGCGCTTAGCTGCCGTTTGCCGTATAATCAGCCGTCATTTTTCTATAGGCGGGCCAGTATGTTCCATATCGCACTCTATGAGCCAGAAATCGCACCTAACACAGGTAATATCATTCGCTTATGCGCCAACAACGGTTGTCAGCTGCATTTGATTGAGCCATTAGGTTTTGATCTAGAAGAGAAAAAGTTGCGCCGCGCTGGTTTAGATTATGCCGACTTGACCAATGTAACTCGCCACAAAGACTTCGATGCCTTCCTCGAAGCCATGGCAGGTAAGCGCATTATGGCCTGCACCACTAAAGGCAGTCGTCCGCATACTGAGCTGAGTTTTGCAAAAGATGATGTGCTGCTATTTGGCCCTGAAACCCGCGGCTTGCCGATGGCGATTATCGAATCTATCCCGACCGAGCAGCGATTACGTATTCCAATGGCGGCCACCAGCCGTAGTTTGAATCTGTCAAATGCTGTGGCGATTATCAGCTATGAAGCCTGGCGCCAGCTTGGGTTTGAAGGCGCAATTTAATACCTAGGAATACTGATTTGGATTAGGCTGAACTTAACCAATATTCCAATCACTAAGCCATCAACCCCGAAAGATTGCGTTAACTCAATTCAGCCCGAAAGCAAGACAGTTTAGTGACGCGCATGACGCGTTAATTGTCATTGCTTTCCCAATGACATACTGCCAACGGCCACTGTTGCAACAATGGTAATCTTAACGACCATTGAACTGTTCATCTGGCTAAAAGATATTGCCCAAAGCAAGTTAGCTTTATTA
>NZ_JAUOEQ010000044.1:0-35839 GCF_031931965.1 Shewanella sp. SP2S2-6
GACAGTGGTGAGTTTGGTGATGTGATTTGCTGACTGGCATATTCATAAACCAGATTTTTAGGCATAATGGCCATCATTTTCGTTGGTTAGAAGACAGCCTGTGACCCCGATTTTTTTCAATCAGCAATACCCAACACTTGTGGATATTTGTGCACGTTGGCAACTCGTCTACGATGCGAATGCGACCTTCGAATTGCGTTTTGAATCAGATACTTTATCACTGCATAAACGCGATGAGCCTAAGCTTGATGGCATCGTGGTGGACTTTGTGACTGGCGCCGTCGCCCATAGACGTAAGTTCGGTGGGGGTCGCGGCCAATCCATCGCTAAAGCCGTGGGATTAAAGCAAGGGGTAATGCCAAGTGTGGTTGATGGCACTGCGGGTTTAGGACGCGATGCCTTCGTGCTAGCAAGCCTTGGTTGCACTGTAACTATGGTTGAACGTCATCCTGTGGTTGCGGCATTGCTTGAAGACGGCCTGCGCCGCGCCTATCAAGATGCTGAAATCGGTGTCTGGATGCGTGAGCGGATGCGCCTGTTCCATGGTTCGAGCCTCGAAGCCCTCTCGAAATTGGCACAAGAGGTGGATGTGGTATACCTCGATCCTATGTATCCCCATCGCGATAAATCGGCCCTCGTTAAAAAGGAAATGCGTGTATTCCAATCCTTAGTCGGCGCCGATTTAGACGCCGATGGCTTACTCGCCCCCGCTTTAGCCTTAGCAACTAAACGTGTCGTTGTTAAGCGCCCAGATTATGCCGAAGATTTGGATGGGGTTAAGCCAAATACGGTTATCGAAACTAAGAAAAACCGTTTCGATGTCTACGTAAAAGCCGCGATGAAATAGGGTTTATATCTATTTACATGATTGCTCAGACAAACAAGCAAGGCACTCATTAAATATGATGACTAGGTCGACAAGTTTGTCCGCTGGATGTTCCATTTCACGGTGCAGCTTAACGTAAGAAAAACTGCACTGGCACAACAAGTTCTAACGTCTCGTTTGGCATTGCATCGGGTATGGCAGGTAAGGGCTGGGCTCGCTGCAACATTTTTAGTGCTTCTGCATCTAATATTTGATAGCCCGAACTTTGCTCTATTCGACTCGCGCTGACTCTGCCTTGGCGATCTAACACAAAATACAGCATGACTGTGCCTTGCTGACGTCGATTACGTGCCGTACGCGGATATTCCTTATGTTGCTCTAACCAAGCTAATAAGGTCGCAGTGTAGTCTTGGGTATCGCCAAGCAAACCTCCTCCAGTCATGTTATCGCCGCTAGCTGCCTTATTCTGTTCTGCGGAATCAGCTTCACCACTTTGACCTACTTCGTTGGCAGACGCTGCTGACGCTGTCGGCGATGGGGTTTCGGTTGGGCTGCTATGCTGCTCATTCACCTCGGACTGAGTTGTTAGCTCATCTTGAGGTGTTGGCGCTATGGGTTTAGGTTTGGTACTTAGTGTGGGAGTTACTTTCTTTGTTATGGGTGGCAGTCGTGCTGGTTTATCGAGTTGCTCTTTAATGGGCTCAGATTTTTGCTCAGCTACTGGCGCCGTCGTTTGTGGCAGAGCACTCGCTGCGCTACCTGCTGGCCCTAAGGAAATTTCAATCCCTCCGTTGCCAACCGCTTTAGCCTGACCCGAGGGCGTTATTACTGCTGGTGACCAAAACACTGCAGCCGTTAAGGCGATGTGCAAAAAAGCCGCTAACAGCAAAGCTATACCGCATTGCGCTATGCTCGGCGCTAACTCTTGGTCTGTCATTTTGCCCCCAGCTCAGTTAATAAACGCAGCTTTTTAACGCCTACGCCATACAAGGCTTGGGTAAAATGCACGAGCTGGTTTCCCGATAACTCACCATCAACTTTTAGCGTGACTTGGGTTTCTGGCTCGGCGGACAGCAGCATATCGATGCGTGCTAACAGTTCTGCTTTCGTAATCGGTTCATTATCGAGTGCGAGCTTGTTTTCACGGCTTATTAGGATGAGCACTGCATCCGGTTCATCTACGCCATCACTTTGCGAGACCGGTGGAGTGACATCAAACGGCGCTGTCACTGAAAGGCTACCTGCGATCATAAAAAAGATTAACAGCAAGAACACCACATTAATCAGCGGCAAAATACGTTCTTCGGTTTGGTCTGGCCGACGTTCAGGAAAATGCATTAGTGGCTGTTCTCCATATTATTGCCGTCCGCTTTCGTCGCAGGTGCGGGTTGCCAATTGGAGTCTTCTACCAGTGTTAGCGGCGTAATCCCTGCGGCATTAAGTGCATCCAATACCTGTACTAACCTTTGTACTGGAGTATCCGCCTGCGGCTGTAGGCTCACTATCTGGCTTGCAGGCTGGCGCCCTTGTGCTTTTTGCTGTAATGCTTCCAGTGTGATCGTTTCGCCGTTTAGTTGCAGTTGGTCTGCGCTAATTTGTACTAAAAATGGCGCTTGCTCAGCGGGAGCGGGGCTACCTGCCGTGCTGGTATCGAGCGCCACAGTGCGCCAGTCTAGAAAACTGGAAGACAGCATAAAAAACACCAATAGGATAAACACCACATCAATGAGTGGCGTTAAGCTAATCACCGCTTTACGTTTTGAAGGATGAGCCGTGAGTCTTGGTCGTTGACTAAAGGGCGCTTGCATGGCGTGCCTGTTTGTTATTGGCTGTGAGTGGTGTAACCACAGTGCTTGGTGCTTGATAAGTGCTGGCCGCCGATAACTCTGGGGTAAACAGTTGCGTCACTAAGTTATCCATTTCGTGAGCGAGATGATCGACGCGCCGTTCTAGATAGTTCAGCAATGCCACCACTGGGATAGCGACACACAAACCGACCGCTGTGGTGAGCAAGGCTTCCCAGATCCCGCCCGATAGAATCGCCGGATTCACTTTATTACCCGCCGCTTGGAGTTGTTGAAAGGCGGCGATCATACCCATTACCGTGCCCAGTAATCCCAGTAGTGGTGATAATGAACCTATGACCTCTAGTGGGCGCAATCCGCGTCTTAACTGAAATAGCGCATTACAGCCATAACGCAGTACTTCTTCGCGGACTAAAGATTCAGGTAGTTGGCGTGTGATACCACGAATCGCTTGTGCCATTGCCTGTGCTGTGGGATTGCGGCTTACCGCAGCAAGCTGTAATGCTTCTTCCTGCTTGCCTTGTTGCCATAGCGCTAATGCCTGCCTTGCGGGTTTACGTTGCCACAGTCCGGCTAGTTGAAACTGGATAAGTTTCATCAGCACAATCGTCATCGCAACCAATGACATCAGCAGTAATATCACCACTACTGTGCCGCCCGTCTCCAGCAGTGCGAGGGCATCGTTCCACCAAGTCGATGTTGCTAACACATCTGTAGCGGAAGCTTCCTCCGTTGGCTGTTGCACACCCGAAACTACCGTTTCAGGTACTGAAGACAATAGCTCAATGGCATGAGTCTCAGTGTTGAGCGGTAACGTGGCTTGGCTGTTATCGGCGCTGGTATTTTCCTGCGCCCAACTGGCGAGTGGCGCAGCAAGTAATACCAATGAGAGTAAAACGGCTTTCAATATCATCAATTTTATCAACCTTTAACTTGATTCATTTTATGGTTAACTCGCCCTGTATCTGGGTAAGTGAAGGAGAACAATTTACCTGCAGGCCGTAACCAGCGAGGTCGCCAAGCTAAGGTTAAAGCGATGGCAAGTGCAGCCATGCCAATCATTGTTATCCAGAGCAGGCTGCCAAAGCTGACACCGTCGCGCACCAGCGACAGTGCTAAAGATATGCTTAGCATCAAGATGCCTAGGCAGCGTAGGGTCAACACCACCCTTTGAGTGGGTAGCGCCTTATCGAAAACAACGCGCCAATGCCGTACTTGGCTCAGGGCGAACAAAGCAAAGCTGAGGTAGGCCGTGCTAAATATGGCGACTAACAGCAGGTCTTTAGGCATTAATCCTCTCCTTTTAACATCTAACTCTCACGGATAACGGATAGTTTCCGCGCTGCGTAAATGGCCATCACAGCACTAGTAACAAGCACTAAGTCTAGGGTCGCAACGGGCCAATAGGTATGGGTGAATAGGGTCTTAAGCAGATGGTCGCCTGTGGTTATCCAGTTCAGTCCCACAGCTGCGATAGCAATCAGAGCAATCGCCCTGCATTGTTCTGCCCAAGCCTTTCGGTAACCATGCTGTTTGTTTAAAAACACTCTGATCAACGCATGAAGTAAGCAAGCTAACCAGACACCAAAGAAGGCATATACCTCTAGATCGCGGCTGGAGATACCTGCAAATTGTTCTCTATTATTGAGCAAGCGATTGACCACTAAAAAAGCCCCGGTCGCAGAAATAATGCCAGTGATCGCAGCGATGTTATGTGCATTCATAAAAGACACATTGAAGCCAGTGCTGCCTTGCTTTTGGTTACGTGCCTGAGTCCAATGCAGTAGGCCAGTGGCGATTAACGCGCAAGCACCCAGCCCTGCGATAAAATAAAGCCAGCGCAGTGGCCAGTGTTTAAATTTGATGTAATGCATACCAGCAATAAAGTTAAATACATTGGTCGTCGAGGATGAGTTGAAATGTGCTAGTTCCTCTCCAGTGGCGGTAGAAAACCTCCTATTATCAATATTCTGAGATACGCTGTTATCGCCATTTAGCCTGAGTGCGACGACGCCACCTGCATCTCTAGGATTGCTAACCCGAATCATATAGACAGCCCCTTGACCTAGTTCGCTTTCGGTCGCCGCAATCATAGGATCAATTGCGGCAACATTGGCGGGTTGGCCTATTGCTTGTGGTCTAACACGCCCCTGTGATTCGGCGATAAAACGGCTCCGTGCAGGACTATTGCGTGAGCCTTCTCTGGCATCGGTAATTTCGTCTTCATTTTCACTGCTAACATCTTGCTCTCGTTTGCGTGAAGCTTCTCTTACTTTGGATTTGGGTCGTTCCTGTGTCACGGATGGTGGGTTGAGCTGTGCGAAAACGGCATCGGGCGCCTTGGGGAAATAGATCAAGTGCGCAATCATTAGCCCAGACAAGGTGATGACGATAGTGAAAGGCAGCAGCACAACGCCTGTGAGGTTATGAATATCGAGATTGGCTCTGCCAAAGCCACGAAGCAGCCTAAGGGTAAAGAAATCGGCAAATATTCTACGGTGTATGACTATGCCGGAAATTAACAGGCAAAGCATACCCATGCTCGCAATGCCAACCAGTAGGGCGCCAATGTTGTTTTGGCGTAAGGTTAAATTGTGATGGAAGGGGTAAATAAAGTTACTCGCTCCTCGGGTGTTTGGAGCTGGAAGCGGTTCGAGCGTGATCGGGTGGAAACTATTTCGCTGTGCTATGTGTGACTTTGCAGAATCATAAGCCAATGTCAAAAAAGGTCTGCGCTCAGCGGGTAGCACTATAGTCCAAGCTTTTGCCCCCTCAGCTCGCTCTACCAGTAAAGGTATGATCTCGCGGTCTACCGATAATGGCCTTGCAGTATCCATGTGGATTCGAGTGTGTGGCATCATCCAGCGATCGATTTCTTTATCGAATACTGACAGCGTGCCGGTCCAGAAAATGGCGAACAGCAAGCCGCTTAATATCAATCCTGCCCAAGTGTGCAGGATACTCATCCGAGTACGGAATCCATCTTTCATGCTAATGCTCCAATTATCCAAGCCATGAAGATACTAAAACCCGTCAGGCTGCTTACGTTCAGCCAAGTTCGCAGGACGCCGTTACGGGAAAATGCCCACAATAGAATCAGCACTAAGTAGATAAACCCCAGCATACTGGTGACGACCACGGCATCCGTCCATGGCATACCCATGTGGTAAAGCAGAGCTCCTGTTGTATTAACAAGTTGGCCACTGGATAAATAGCACAATAAACAGATGGCGATTGAGTGTGCCAGCATCCCAGTGGTGAACAGCCATTTGCTAACGGCGCTTTGATTGCCTCGCTTCGATTGATGGGACAATCGTGAGTCTTTTTCGAGCATGATATGTAGGTCCATATTCAGAATTGCGTCTTAACGCTAACGAAATAACTACGTCCGCGCTCTGAATAGCGGTAGGCCCCAGTATCGTTATTCACTTTAAATCGCGTAGCGTCGGTGATGTTGTCTATCCCGACGTTGAAGCTAATAAAGCGGTTCAGCGAATAGTTCAGACCTGCGTCCAGCGTGATCAAATCCTTGTCGCTCTTATCGACCGTGTTGCGCTCGAAGCTGACTCGGGTAATTTCGCCCTCATAATTACCTCTCAGGAATGCCGAGAGTGCATCTGTAGGTTGGTAGTCGAGCGTTATTGAGCCGTTATGATTTGGAATGCCGACGAGCGAATTTCCGTCCAGCAATGCCAAGGTGTCACCGAAAGGGCGTGGACCCGCGGGGGTATTGATGATCACGTTGTCTGCGTTAATTCGTGAATCGGTATAGGTGTAACTCGCTTTGAGCGCCAAGGTATCAGCTATGTCCCAGTGGCCTTCAAGTTCGACACCGCGGATCTGTGCTCCCTTGGCATTTAGCCAAGTGGCCCAGGCTGGGCAGTCTTTGGTGCCAACGTCACCTGAAATGCAATAGGCTGGAATATATCCACCGTTACCATCGTCGAAATAGAAGGTGTTGGTGTTGAGGATTTTGTTGGAAAAGTCATTGAAAAATAGCGTTGCGCCGATATTTAGCGTGTCATCTTTAGTGTAAAGCGCGCCGATTTCATAATTCGTGCTTTGTTCTGGCTCTAAGTCGGGATTACCAACAATGACAAACTGACTCGTACTGCCGCCGCGTTGAGAGCCTGTGGAGTTATCAATCTGGTCAATCTTCGGGCTCTTGTAGCCGGTGGCGATGCCCCCTTTGAAAGTCCAGTGATCGTTATGATTGAAAACAAGATATGCTCTAGGTGAGACATGATGCCCAAAGAATTCGTTATCCGTTAGTCGCGCACCAAGGGTGAGATAAAGTTTCTCTGTGAGCAGTTCCCATTCGTCTTCTGCAAAAAGACTGATATCGCTGACAGAGCGGGTACCAAAGCTTCGGGGAGTACCATTACCTAAATCACCGTTAGTCAGTTTGTCGTTAGTCCATTGACCACCGAAAGTCAGAGTATGGCTATCTACACCTGTGATGAAGCGCGCATCGCCGACTTTGTTTGTTGAGCCTGTAGTGAAATCAGCTGCAGCAGGATAAGTCAGTCTTTCATAATCTTCTTCATAGTATTTCAGTTCTAGTTCGCCAAGATCGAACAAGGCATTGTAGGCAATGCTCCATGCATCTCGGGTCCATTCGCGGTCAATACTTCCTCTGGCGGTGGTGAGTAGAACTCCACCAGGATTGCCAATGTAGCGCTGACTCGCCTTTGAGTAGTCGAGGATAAACTCGTGGTCGCGATTAGGCGTGATCCGCAGCTTACCGCCTAGGGTTCGCTTAGTGGATTCCTGATATCCACCGTAATATTTGTCTTCGTCCTGTACGGCTTGATTTCCCCAAATGGAAGCACCAAGTAGATCTTTAACCAGCGGCCCCGAAATATAGATATCCTGTTGGTTTTGATTCCCCATAGCGCTGCTGTCTGGCACGCGCAAACTATAGCCCGCGCTAGCACTCCAATGTTCGGGTGTTTTTTTGGTAATGATATTGATGATACCGCCCATTGCATCGCTACCGTAGAGAGAACTCATAGGTCCACGAACCACTTCGACGCGCTCAATCGACGCAACGGGAGGGATAAAATTGCTATCGAGATCTTCGTTGTTCAATCCTCGCGGATTTCCCGTGTCCGAGCGTACCCGCTTGCCGTCAACGAGCACTAACGTATAACCCTTCTCCATACCGCGTATGGATATTCCGCTCTGTGCGCCAGAGCCAATAACATTGACTCCGGGAATTTCCCGCGCGATATCTTTTAGTGAATTAAATTTGCGTTGCTCTAGATCCTTGCCTGAAAGCACACTAATGCTCGCTGGCGCATTTTTGATATCCTGTTCATAACCCGCAGCGCTGATAACAGTTATGGGTGCCAACACTATTGCGGCGGTCGCCTTACCGAGAATATATTGCCCCTCAAGGCGCGATGTGACCTGTAAACCCGTCCCCGCCAGTATCTTTTGCAAGCCTGCTTCAATCGAATATTGTCCCTCTAGCCCTAAGCTGGTTTTACCCCGAGTGAGTGCTGAAGATATCGATAGATCAATATTCGCGGCCAGAGCAAAGCTGTTGAGTACGGCATCGAGCGTGCCCGCCTTAATTTGATAATGTTGTAGCTTGTTGATTTGTCTAGCATCAACATCGACAGTTTGAGCCAGTGATGGCTGTGGTGCTGTAATGCTTAAGATGACGGTGAAACTCAGGCCCATAAGGGACAAGTAGTTAGCGCGGTATTTTTTTGGTCGCGAATGGCCAAATTCAACGGAATGCATAGAGAGTCCCAAGGGGGAAAGTTAATAGGTTCTATCTACTATTCCGAACGAGATCGCAAAACCCGTAAAAATTTTTGAAAATAATTTTCAGCGTTAAGGTTTTAGCGGGCTGGGATCACTTTGACCCAGTAAGCTGTGCGATATTGCAGTTCTACTGACAGGCTGCTTGCAAGGCTTTGTAGGGCAAGGTCGGTATCTTGCAGAGAAAATACGCCGCTGATGGTCAAATTGGCCACGGCACTATCGTAAAGCGTGAAGCCGGGTCGATAGCGGCCGATCTCCTCAATAAAATCCGCTACCCGCATCCCTTCTGCCACTAGCTTGCCATGGCGCCAACTTATCGCTGCGTTTTGTAGCGGTTCAGGAGGCGCAATCATTGTCTTATCAAACCGAGTTTGTTGGCCTGCATCTACTCGTTGTGGCTTAACACCACTGGCAGCATAAGCTTCAACTGCGCCGTCGATTACGGCTACACGGGCATAGTGTTCGTATTGGCGGATGCAGAACTCAGTACCTAACGCGATTAGTTGGCCGAAGTGGGTGGTGACTAAGAATTGGCGACGGGGAGATTCATGACCCGTTTTGATCAAGATCTCTCCTTGATGGAGTTGTATTTGCCGCTTCTCTGCGGAGAAATCCACATCCACCGCAGTATCTATGTTCAGTGTTAAGCGGGTGCCATCTTCAAGAGTAAAGGTGCGAGTCTCGTTTGCGCCAGTGCGGTATTGAGCCTGCAGGCTCCGGCCAAGTCGAGTCTGTGACGCGCCAAGCCAAGTCGCGGTGACGCCAATCCCTGCCAGCGCTAAAACATTGAGGAAACGCCGACGTGATACGACGGACTGGCTAACTTTTTCAAGCACTTGGATGCCTGTACCCTTAGGTAAGGAGGCGAACTTGCCAGTGATCTGGCACATGCGTTGCCATGCTTGTTCGTGAAGTGAACTTTGGTCACGCCATTGTTGGCAGTTAATACTATCTTGCTCGGTAGCGTCATCCGCCAACAGGCGTGCCATCCAGCCAGCCGCCGCTTCAATGGCATCGCAGTCGTTTTCCTGCCCGATATTCTCGGCCCCGGATTGATTGGCAGGCATGACTAATAGGATTCCAGCGCGAGGCAGCAGGCCGCTAAGCCTCGCGCAACATACTTTTCTACCGATGAAACAGAAACTGATAGTTGCTTAGCAATATCGGCATAGCTTAAACCCTCTATCTGGCGCAGTAACAGCGTCAAGCGCACATTATCCGGCAAGTTATCGAGCATAACGGCAATTTCAGCGAGTGTTTCAATGATGACATGATGGATCTCTGGCCCAGGAATGAAGGTTTCTGGCATCAAGCTCAAACTTTCTAGGTAGGCTTCTTCAATCTTCTGCCGACGATAAGCATCAATCATCAATCCTTTGGCAATGCGAGTTAAAAATCGCCGCGATTCGCCTGAAGGCGGTAGATTTCCGGTTTTTAACAAACGTAGAAATGTATCTTGGGCTAGGTCGGCCGCTGTTTCTGAACAACCCACGCGTGAGTATAGCCAGCCGCGTAGCCAAAACTGGTTATCTCTATATAGGTTATTGATAGGAGAAGAAATATTGACCGACGTCATACGGTATAGGCAAGAATATTAATAATGCTGTAATGATATTGATTATCATTTGATGGGTCAAGTTTTGTGTCATTACGCCCATGAGATTACCTGCTTATGCATAGCGAGAATCATGGTGGAAATAAGCTGTAATCCTGTTTTATGCGACTTTCGAGCAAAAGGATTCGCCTATCTTTTTGTGTTTTTGACTGGCTCAACTAAACTTGAGCCTTATCTCTATAGGACTACCGATTATCTTTTTGAAAAATATGGTGATTCATTAATGATATAAAAACATCTTGTTAGGTTTAGCTTGCTGGTGGTTTAACTTATTTTCTAAGTGAATAAAAAGAAAGTTGGAATATTTTAGGAGAAATTGATGAGTAAGTTTCTGCTGTTCCTGATTTTAACTATGAGTGCCTTTGTTGCGGCTGCAAACCAAGATGTTCTTATCGGTAGCGGAGAATGGTCTCCGTATGCTGGCGCTAAATTGAAAGGATTAGGTTTTTTAAACGATGTGGTCACAATCGCTTTTGAGCAGGAAGGAATTACCGCAAAATTCGAGTTCAAACCTTGGGCTCGTATTGAAGTCGAAACCGGTAATGGGTATTTTCTCGCGTCACCCGGTTGGTCCATTCAAGAAGATCGTAAAGCCCAATATCTGTTCAGTAAGAAACCGATAATCGTTTCTCGCAGCGTATTTATTGAACGAGTTGATAGTCAGTTTGACTGGAAGATTATGAGTGATCTTAAACAATTTACTATCGGGTGCAACCGAGCCGATTACTATGTTAAAGCACTGACTGAGATAGGAGTTAAAGTTCAAGAGTTAAACGAATACCCACAGGGAATCAAGATGCTACTTGCTAAACGTTTTGACGCGTTCCTTGTAAATGAAGCCGTGGGGCGGAAACTGATACGCGATTTATCTGCTGAAGAACAAGCTAAAATTCAAATACACCCTTTAGCGTATGATGAAAATTTCTCCTTCCTCATGTTTTCTAAAAATTACCCTAATGTCGAAGCTTTTGTAGAAAAGTATGATTCTGGCTTTGAAAAAATACAGAAATCAGGGCTATATCAAACAATGGTTCAAGATTTATATAAAGGTAAATATGATTGATTAGATTTTATTGCGCGGTAAAAAAGTGGGATATTATTACGATTAAAATGTTTTCACCATCAAGTCATTGTCTAAACGTGTGACTTAACTAACCATCATAGCTTTGCAGCGGCGGGCTATGGTGGTTAACATGTCGGCTGGCATAGCTCATGTCGATATTTCAGCTTTATGGGCTATTTTCTTTTTGATACCCACTTATGACTTTTATATGAAACTCATTCCTCTGCTAAAACAACCGCGTATTCACTGACTATTCTAATGTGAAACTTCTCATAACATCATGTCTTATATTTATTATTTTGTTTATAAAGAGGATTTACAATGCAGAACAAGCATTGGTCAAAAGTTCAGTTATTGCATGAGGTGGTCACCAATCCCAATATCATAGTCAAAGGCCAACATAGCTATTACAGTGATTGCTGGGATGCTGGCTTTGAGGGATCAGCAGTGAGATATCTTCATGGTGATGAAGTGAGCCGTGAGTGGGAGCCTAAGTGGCCTATCGATAAACTTTATATCGGGAACTATGTGTGTATCGCCGCCGAAGTTGTGATCTTAATGGGCGGAAATCATACGCATAGAGCGGATTGGTTTTGTTTATATCCCTTTATGGATTTCATCGAGGAGGCCTATGTAGGCAAAGGCGATACTCATATTGGTGATGGGGCTTGGTTAGGTATGAGATGTATGCTGATGCCTGGGGTGACGATAGGTGAAGGTGCGGTTGTTGCCGCAAATAGTGTCGTCACTCAAAATATCGAACCCTACAGTATTGTGGCGGGATCACCTGCGAAATTAATCAAGTATCGGTTTGATAAAGACGTCATTACTGAGTTACTGGCGTTAAAAATCTACGATTGGCCTGCCGAAAAGTTTGAAAGCTTAAAGCGGTATTTGTGTTCGGCGGATTTTGACGTGCTCAGCAAAGCGATCACTCTCTATGACCAATCCATACATCAAAGCAAATAACCGTTAGTCCCAAAGTGAAAGGTCGCGCTCAGTCGAGTCCTTTCACTTATTCTGCCTTAAATCTACTTTTTGGCGTTTTGGCTAATTCGGCCAGTTCTTCGATGATCACCCGTAGCTTGGGTTGGAGGTAAGGGGTTTTAAGCCAAATAAGGTGGATAGGTGTGTCGTCACTGGCGAGTTCGTCCAGTACCGAGATTAGTTCACCGGTTTTAAGATAGTCCTCAACCAACCATATCGGCACTTGCGCTAAACCCACTCCCGCCAGTGCGGCCGCTAAAATGGCTTCGCAATCAGCGATTTCGTGGCGCACTGGAATGTCATAGGCCTCGATGATCCCATCCTCATTTTTAAGTAACCAGCGATGTTGCTGCCCAAGCGGCCAGCCAACAATGCATTGGTGCTGGCTGAGATCTGCTTTGTCTTTTGGTGTGCCAAGTCGAGCGAAATAGGCAGGAGAAGCGCAGATCACTCGGCGTTGTTCCCCTAATCTACGGGCGACTAAATCCAGAGTGTCGCCGAGTTGTCCGACACGCACTGCCAAATCAATGCCGTCACTGAATAAGTCGGTCGTTCTATCGTTGAAGGTGATGGATAACTCGAGCTTGGGATATTTTTGCGACAGTGCTAATAGGGTCGGCAGTATATATCGCCGCCCAAACGTGACGGGTAAATCCACTCGCACTCGACCTGAGGGAATTTGCTGTTCGCTGCCGAGTCGGCTTTGTGCATTGTCTAGGATTGCCATAGCATTTTGGCAGTCTTTGAGGTACGAATCGCCATCATTAGTTAAGCTCACACGCCTTGTGGTGCGGTGCAGCAGCTTAGTGCCTAAGCGGTTTTCTAATCGCACTATGCTTTTACTGAGCGCCGAACCTGTCATGCCTAACGCCTGCGCCGCTAAGGTAAAACTGCCGAGTTGTGCAACTGTGACGAAATGACGTATCTCAACAAATTGATTATTTATCACGGCAATTAATTCCTTGAAGGACTTAGTGAATGTCATTTTAGTGACTTAATCATGGCAAGTGAATCGCGTAAGCTACTACCACAGTATGAAAATGAGCGTTAATAACTGGTCAATGGCTAATTTATGATTGATAAGTAACGTTTTCTATACCATAAATTTTTTATCCCTATTGAGTGAGCTAACTATGAAATCGTCGAATAATCTGCAAGGTAAAGTGGCTTTTGTACAAGGTGGTAGCCGTGGTATCGGCGCTGCCATCGTTAAACGTTTAGCGACTGACGGCGCAGCGGTTGCCTTTACCTATGTGTCATCTGAGGCGCAGTCACAATTGCTGGTGGATGAAGTTATATCGCAGGGTGGCCAAGCCATTGCTATTAAGGCCGACAGTACTGAGCCAGAGGCGATCCGTCGTGCCATTCGCGAGACCAAAGCGCATTTCGGTGGCTTAGATATAGTGGTTAATAATGCGGGCACGCTGATTTGGGATAGCATCGAAAATCTGACGCTAGAAGACTGGGAACGAACAATTAACACTAACGTGCGCAGTGTGTTTGTGGCGAGCCAAGAAGCCGCGCTGCACATGAATGACGGCGGCCGCATCATCAATATCGGTAGCACCAACGCTGAGCGCATTCCGTTTGTAGGTGGTGCGATTTACGGCATGAGTAAATCGGCATTAGTCGGTTTAGCCAAGGGACTAGCGCGGGATTTAGGCCCACGTGCGATTACGGTGAACAACATTCAGCCTGGCCCTGTGGATACCGATATGAACCCTGATAACGGTGATTCATCTGAGCCAATCAAGGCGATGGGTGCCCTGGGTCGTTATGGTAAAGCCGAAGAGATTGCCAGTTTTGTCGCCTTTATCGCGGGTCCAGAAGCGGGTTACATCACTGGTGCGAGTTTGATGATTGATGGTGGGTTTTCAGCATAAGCTTTGTCTGTATCTATTTTTCAGGCAAGGCAAATTAATTTGCTTGTTGATGAACTATTGTTACAATCCGCCGGTCTTATCTTCAGCTATCTGTTGAAAGACACTCATTTTTTATCTTTATTATCAAAGAATAAGACGAAGAGAAATCCAAATTTTTACGTTATTGACTAAGAAAACAGGCAACTTATGGTGCGTGATGGTGTTTACCATTCTGACCTTGTTCTGTTTGACTCAAAACAGTGGAATACTTAACTTGTTGCTCACAGAGTCGAGCGCGCAAGCGATGTCGGCTACGTCTTTTTCTGGAGCTGGTTTTAGCGCCAACTCAGTTTTAAACTCAAGTTCAGCTTTAAACAGCAGCTCAGCTTCAAGCAATATGGCTAGTCACGTCGATGCCCAAGCGGCGGGTACTGAGCTGGTCAAAAGCGAGCCTAAAAAATGTGAATTGTCTGAGAAATCGATCCGAACCTGTATCGATGCACCGAGTTCCATTCCATTTCTTATCCTGTTGTTCCTACTTCCGTTACTTCCCCGCGCCTCCCGCGTGATAACACTGTTACCCATACAAGGTTATCAAGCTAAACCTAGGCGAATACATCTCACTCTCTGTCGCTTTCAAGAATAGAAATAATTTACTTATCAAACTGATAGGTGAGTTTATTCTGGCGCCCATTCTCTAGCTCGATAGTTGGCTTTTCTTACCCGTTTACCGGTTGAAAGGACCATTACCAGCTGCAGAACGTCCGCTTTTACACATCCTATCTCAGATCAAATTTCTTGAATTAAGCCTGCTATCACATTGATTTTTCTTAAGCCATCACGCCCTTTGTAACGGGGGCAGAGTTAAGAAGTAAAGCAAGCATTTACAGGGCATAACGAACAGTTCATGCCAATGGGGACAAAATGAGTACATTAAAATCCATGTTAACCAGATTCTGGATACTCGCCTTGATAGTGACGAGCCCGTCGCTCATGGCGGCATCGACAGGATGGTTAGTTAACGATAATCACCCTCCAGCCAAAGTACGTTTTATGCTGACGGGCGAAGTTGATCCCGCAACGAACACTTTGCCCGCTGTGCTTGAAGTACAACTCGAGGGCGATTGGAAAACCTATTGGCGCAGTCCTGGGGAAGGCGGTATCGCGCCTACCATCAAGTGGGATGGCTCTCGCAATCTACAGCAAGTGGATTGGAGATGGCCAGCGCCAGAGGAATTCTCATTATTGGGATTACAAACCTTTGGTTACAAAGGTAATACCACCTTTCCATTAACCTTGAAAGTCGATGATATCGCTGCCCCAACTCAGTTGCGTGGCAAAGTGACCTTGTCGACCTGTACCACTATCTGTGTACTAACGGATTATCAGATTAGTCTCGACTTCACGCCCAATTTGCTGCAAGCAGATACCGATGCCATGTTGGCTTACAACAAGGCCGTGTCACTTGTGCCACAAAAAGTGTTGACCCAAGAGGGCCAGAATCCTGCCATGACAATGGGTTGGGATGCCGCCAAAGGTCAACTTGAAGTCAGACTCAATGATGCCAACTGGCAGAGTCCAACCGTGATTATCGATGGCGAGCCAGATACCACATTCAAGCTAGTGAGCTTAAAACCAAACGAAAGTGATGCTAACGGCAAGCAATTAGTTGGTATTTTTAGCGGTAAAAGTTGGCTGGGCGAGCCTGAAGTTTTGGGTAAATCGCTGAACATGACTGTTGCCGATAGCGAGCGGGCGTTGGAATACAGCGCCGAAGTGAAGCCTGTGGTGATTACCCAAGCAAGTACCTCGATATTTGGCATGATACTGTTAGCGCTTATTGGTGGTTTGATCTTAAACGTCATGCCCTGCGTGTTACCCGTTCTCGGCATGAAGCTCAGTTCAGTGGTTGCTGCGCCTGATCTTAAGCGTAATCAAATCCGCCAACAGTTCATCGCATCAGCGCTGGGGATATTGGCCTCATTCTGGTTACTGGCTGGCTTTATCTTAATGCTTAAGCTCACGGGTCAAGCGATTGGTTGGGGTGTGCAGTTCCAAAACCCTTGGTTTATCGGCTTTATGGCGCTGGTGACCACAGTGTTTGCCTTCAATATGTTAGGTGTGTTTGAGATCAACTTACCCTCTAACGTGCAAACCAAGTTGGCGACAACGGGCGGCAATAATAACAGCGGCCATTTTTTACAAGGCATGTTTGCGACGCTGCTGGCGACACCGTGCAGTGCACCATTTTTGGGTACCGCGGTCGCTTTCGCCTTGGGCGCCGATGTACTGAGCCTGTTTGCCATCTTTACCGCGTTGGCCGTGGGTATGGCGTTCCCTTGGTTAATCGTGGCGGCATTCCCGCAAGTGGCGGGTTATTTCCCTAAACCCGGTCGCTGGATGAATACAGTTAAAGTGTTTTTCTCCGGCATGTTGCTCATCACCAGTTTGTGGCTCATTAGCCTGTTGGCCAGCTTTATTGATGTGCTCTACCTGTGGCCGTTAGCGGGTGTCATTACACTGATATTTATGGTGTTTATGGCTAAAAAGTATGGCGCGATTGCCATCGTGAGCTGCTTAGGTATCGGCATTTTACTGTCGGCGATTATCGCATTTATGACGGCGAACCAGTGGGCTAAACCTTTACCTGCGGACCTTGCTTGGACGCCATTGGATCAAGCATTGATTAATCAGCAGGTTGCCCAAGGCAAAACTGTGTTTGTCGATGTCACTGCCGATTGGTGCATTACCTGTAAGGCCAATAAAGTTGGCGTGATCTTGCAAGATCCAGTCTATAGCCTGTTGCAACAGCCGCATATTTTGCCGATGAAGGGCGATTGGACCACGCCTTCTGAGCCCATAACTCACTACCTGCAAAGCCATAATCGTTTCGGGGTGCCATTCAACGTGGTTTACGGCCCGGGTGCACCGCAAGGGATTGAGTTACCGGAAATTCTATCGACTGACCTTGTGCTTGCTGCGATTGAACAGGCCTCTGCGTCCCCTGAAAAGTCATCCGTAGCGTCAGGGAAATAACGCTAACGACCAGCCGTTCACTCGGCAATATCACTAGCCAATCTCGTACGGTAGCTCGCCGAGTGACACTCAACAAATACTCAGGTCAGGAAGCCCCTGACCTGAAACAATGGACATCGATTATGAAACAGACAATTGAAGCACAAAACATCACTGAATCAATGCAGAATACTCAAGTCATCGGAGGCACCAAAATGTCGAAATTTAGCTCTTTATTCAAACATCGCAAGTTGCAGATGTTTGCTGTCTCGGGTGTCGCCATGGCCATGCTGGTGGTTTCCTTGCCTTCGGTGAGCACCATGGCCTATGCCAAGGACAGCAGTTTATCGGCGGCGCAGCAGCAAGAGGTGCGAGCGATTCTTAAAGATGCCTTGATCAATGATCCTGACCTAATGAGAGAGGCGATTATTGCGTGGCAAGCAAGGGAGCAAGAGGGGGCAAATACAGCCATGCAAACCAGTCTTGTGACCCATCATAAAGCCATGTATGAGACCAAAAGCGATCCGTGGAAGGGCGCTGCGACACCTGAGATTGAGATGGTGTACTTCACCGATTTTAACTGCCCATACTGCAAGAAAATCGAGCCTTCGCTGAACCAGCTGATTGAAGAATTTCCTCAGTTAAAAATCATAGTCAAAATGGTGCCGCTGCAGGGCGAAGGCTCCAAAATGGCGGTCGATTTTGCCCAAACGGTTTGGTTAAACGAGCCTGAAAAGTATCTCAAGGTGAAGGATATGTTGATGTCGAGCCCGCGTGGACTCGATGCCGCCGCCATCGCTAAGGTCGCTAAACTGACGGCAACCGAGCGCTGGGTGGGCAACACAGATGAGCGCGTCGCTAAAATGGTCGATGACAATGTTAATTTAATGAATGAGTTAGGCATAGGTGGCACGCCAAGTATGATAGTGGCCGATACGCTTATTCCCGGATTAGTGCCTTACGAAGTGTTAAAAGAGCAGCTTGAAGCCGCGATTGCCGCTAAAGATAAGACGCAGAAGAGCAGTTAAGATGCCGCCAAAGGAAACTGAAAATATGAGCGCCGAACAAGTTTCGATATCTTTACCTAAACGCATATTGGGCTGGATTAAGCAGCTGGCACTTTTGCTGCTCATTGTCATTATCGTGACCAGCGTGATGGACATCTGGCGCGGCAAAGATATTCCGCGGGATAATTTGCCGCAGCTCCAAGGGACGACCTTGGCTGGGGAGATGCTTGATATTGCCACGCTCAGCCAAGATCAGGCGGTATTGGTGTACTTTTGGGGTACTTGGTGCCCTGTGTGTAATTTTGTCAGTCCGGCGGTCAATCAAATGTCGGCCTATTACCCCGTGGTGACGGTTGCCATGAATTCGGGGGAGGATGAGAAACTGAGAAAATATCTTCAGCATCAAGGCTATGGCTTTGACACTATTAACGATAGTGACAGCAAGATTGCCCGTGATTGGTCATTGCAGGCGACGCCAACCATTATGATCTTTAAAGATGGCGAGTTAAAACACTACACGACTGGCTTTACTAGCCTGCCAGGCATGTGGTGGCGAATGCTCTTTACTTAAATCAAATAATTAAACTGACTGCAGTTTGCCGGAGTTGCTTAGTGATCAGCTCAAGTGGGTTGAATCCAAAGCAGGATCTGGTGGCTGCATCAGGCGAGTTTGCTTGACTCGTATCGGTAACAAGCAAGAAATAAGGAAATCTTATGAAACAGAATAAATATGATGATCCGGCATTCTTCAACGAGTATGCCAAAATGCCGCGCTCAACCGGAGGACTAGAGTCCGCAGGGGAATGGCAGGCGCTGCGAGACAATTTGCCTGAGCTTCGTGGCAAGCGAGTGCTAGATATTGGATGCGGCTATGGCTGGCATTGCCAGTATGCCGCGGAACAGGGCGCTGCGGCCGTTGTGGGAATCGATATCTCAGCTAAAATGCTTGAAAAGGCAAGGCAGTTGACGACTGCGGACAATGTTCGTTATGAGAATACTGCCATTGAGGATTTTGAGTCGCCTTCCGGCGCATTTGATGTCGTGCTCAGTTCGCTCACTTTGCATTATGTGCAAGATTTAGACGCCGTCTTTGCCAAAGTGGCGGAGCAACTATCAGCGCAAGGCGTTTTTTGCTATTCCGTTGAGCATCCCGTGTTTACCTCCTGCGAACAGCAGAACTGGCACTTTGATAGTGAAGGCAAGATTGCGCATTTTCCGGTGGATAATTACTTCAAGGAAGGGAAAAGAGAAACCTCTTTTCTAGGTGCTGACGTCGTTAAGTACCATAGAACGATTGAAAGCCATTTCAAAGCGCTGATCTCGGCAGGGTTTCAGGTTGATGCTTTGATCGAGCCAGTGCCGCCATTGGAAATGATCAACAAAATGGGTTGGCAAGATGAACTCAGGCGACCCATGATGTTGATCCTTAGAGCGATCAAAAAGTAACTGACTTAGTACAGCGTAACGCCATTCAACTATTTCACTAAGGTGAGCAGTGGCGTCTGACTCACGACTTGGAAGTCGAGCGCCATAGTCACGCTGAGCGCCGTAATAGTGATGATTGAAAACCCAAACACTTGGCGAGCCCAGCGGTGCATGTCGACGCCGTGGCGATAACCTTTTAATGCCATGGCAAGCCACCACAGGCTGGTGGCGCAGGTGACCGCCATAAAGGCGATACCTGTGTAACCCGCGAGTGGTAACAGCGCACTGACTAAGGCGAACACAGCAATATACAGCACGATATGCAGTTTTGCCTTGGTCATGCCTTCTGCAACCGGCAGCACAGGAATATTAGCGGCCGCATAGTCATTAAAACGGAAAATCGCGATGGCATAGGAATGCGGCATCTGCCATAGACTGAACATCAACAGCAAAATAGCCGCGCCCATGTCCATTTGCCCTGTCACACTGCAATAGCCAACCACGGGCGGTACTGCGCCCGAGAAGCTGCCAACTAAAGTGCCATACACTGAGTTACGTTTCATGTAGAGGCTATAAACCCCCACATAAACTATGTAACCAATAACGGCAAATAGCAGGGCTAATGCATTGGTAAACAAGGCTAAGATGCTAAAGCCCAACACGCCTAAGGCGAGTCCAAACGCGAGTACGTTACCCACGGCAATTTCGCCCGTGACGGTCACGCGTTTGCAGGTTCGCTGCATCTTGGCGTCGATATCACGGTCAATACAGTTATTGATTGCGCAGCCCGAGGCTACGACCAAGGACAATCCCACTAAGCTCGCCAGCATCAAGACCAAATTTACGTCGCCTTTGGCGGCTAATAAAAAACCGCCAGCAACGGAAATCAGATTCCCGAAAATGATGCCAGGCTTAGTAACCTGCACATACCCTTTGAAGCGTGCTTTCCATTGCGGTGACATAAATCTGTCTTGTGTTTGCATAGACTGTTTCTCGTTACATCATCAAAGCGTTGGCTTCGAGTATGATCCACACCGACAAGCCGACGACCATGACAATAATCAGGGCGGTAAACAGGAAGGAGAAGGTATTTACTTTGCCTTCTTTCGAGAAATCTAAGTGCAAGAAGTACTTAAGATGTACCACTATCTGCACTATCGCCATCACTAGCACTAAGCTAAGGGTGGTCGCTTTCTCGAAGTGATGGGTCATTACAGCCCAAAATGGAATGGCGGTTAATACCACTGACAGCACAAAGCCCATTAGATATGACTTAATGCTCGCGGCCAGATCGTCAGTGCCATGGCTAGGCTGATTGTGCGTATGACTATGTGCGCCCATTACAGTGCTCCCAATAAATACACGACCGTGAATACACAAATCCACACTATGTCGAGGAAATGCCAGAACAGGCTTAAGCAGCTCAGGCGGGTGATGCTGCGATGACCTAAACCGGTTTTCGCCACTTCAATCATCATGATCGCCATCCAAATCAGACCTGCGGTCACGTGCAAGCCGTGCATACCGACAAGGGTGAAGAAGGACGACAGGAAAGCGCTGCGCTGCGGGCCATTGCCATGTTCAATCAGGTGATGGAATTCATAGACTTCCATCCCGATAAACACACAACCGAGGGCGAAGGTGACGAGTAACCAAGCCAAGGTTGCGGCTTTGTTGTGGCGCTTAGCAAAAATCAGCGCCATGCCATAGGTAATACTACTGACGAGCAGGGCGGCAGTTTCAATCAGCACAAAGTCCAATTCGAAAATGTCTTTACCCGAAACGCCACCGTCCGTGTTCATGTAGAGCACAGCATAGGTTGCGAAAACCGAGGCAAACAAAATGCAGTCGGTCATCAGGTAAATCCAAAAACCAAACAGAGTGTTGCCACTGGTGTCATGGTGTTCGTGGTGATCTTCTGCGTGAGCTACTTCTAAATCTGCTGGGATTGCAATACTCATATCAGCCCCTTACTACATTGTTTAAGTGGGCATTTTCAATGCGAGCCACTTCATCGGGTTGCACGTAATAGTCGACGTCATTGTTATAAGCACGGAACAGGAACACCACGAAAGCGCCCACTAAGCCCACAATGGCTAACCACAGGATGTGCCAAATAGCGGCAAAACCAGCGGCAGTGATCCCCAGCGCCATTAAGATACCGCTTGGGGTATTTTTCGGCATATGGATAGCTTGGTAGTGTTTTTGACGTTGATAAGCCACGCCTTTTTCTTTCGCATCGGTAAAGGCATCGATATCAGCAACCTGTGGCAGCTTAGCGAAGTTATAGAACTGTGGTGGAGAAGCGGTTGACCACTCTAAAGTATGGCCATTCCATGGATCGCCCGTCGTGTCGCGGTTTTGGTCGCGGTCACGGATACTCACGTACAGTTGGATAAACTGCAGAATGATACCGACCATGATGATGCAAGCACCCACGGCGGCTAAGTAGATCCACAGGTTCCACGCTGGGTTATCAATGTGGTTGATACGGCGTGTCATACCCATAAAGCCCAGTACGTACAAAGGCATAAAGGCGACATAGAAACCGATTTGCCAGCACCAGAATGACGCTTTACCTAAACGCTCATTTAAGTGGAAACCTGTTGCTTTCGGGAACCAGTAAGCAAAGCCTGCTAAGTAACCAAAGACCGCACCACCAATAATAGTGTTATGGAAATGCGCGATTAAAAACAAACTGTTATGTAGAACGTAGTCGGCACCTGGTAAGGCTAATAACACCCCTGTCATGCCGCCTATGGTGAAAGTCACCATAAAGCCCAGCGTCCACAACACTGGTACCGTTAAACGTAGGCGGCCACGATAGATAGTGAACAACCAGTTAAACAGTTTTACCCCGGTCGGAACCGCAATCACCATAGTCATCACCCCGAAGAAGGCGTTGACGTTGGCACTTGAGCCCATGGTGAAGAAGTGGTGTAACCAAACGATGAAACCTAGAATTGAAATCGCACCACTCGCCCACACCATAGAGGTGTAACCGAACAGGCGTTTGGAGGTAAAGGTTGAGATCACATCGGAGAAAATACCAAAAGCAGGCAAAATCAGGATGTAAACTTCAGGATGTCCCCACGCCCAAAACAGGTTGATATACATCATGGCGTTACCGCCACCGTCATTGGTGAAGAAGTGGAAATCCATGTAACGGTCGAGTGTCAGCAGGGCTAACACAGCGGTTAAGATTGGGAATGACGCGACGATCAATATGTTCGCCCAAGTACAAGTCCAAGTGAAGATTGGCATTTGCATCAGCTTCATGCCTGGGGCACGCATCTTCAGTACGGTGGCGATAAAGTTCACCCCGGTTAAGGTCGTCCCTATGCCCGAAATCTGCAGTGCCCAGATATAGTAATCGACCCCAACCCCCGGACTGTAAGCCAGCTCTGAGAGTGGTGGATACGCTACCCAACCTGTTTTAGCAAATTCACCTAAACCCAAAGAAATATTGATCAACACAGCGCCAGAGGCGGTAAGCCAGAAGCTGAGGTTGTTCAAGAATGGGAAGGCAACGTCGCGAGCTCCAATTTGCAGCGGCAACACTAAGTTCATCAGACCTATCATAAATGGCATCGCCATAAAGATAATCATGATCACGCCATGGGCGGTGAAGATTTGGTCGTAATGTTCAGGCGGCAGATAACCTGCGGCGCCGTTGGTGGCAAGTGCTTGCTGGGTACGCATCATAATGGCATCGGAGAAGCCACGAATGAGCATCACCAAAGCTAACACTATGTACATGATACCGAGGCGTTTATGGTCAACTGAGGTTAACCAGTCGTTCCAAAGTACGCTCCATTTTTTGTGTTTAGTGATCAAGGCTGCGATATACAAACCTACCACTGCGACGACCGCTAAGGTCACCATGATGATAGGCTCGTGATACGGAATCGCATCTAAGCTTAATTTACCGAGAAATGACATGATTACTCCGCCTCCACTTTTTGAGTGGATGAGTGCTCTAAGGATAAAGGTTCTGTGGATGAGTCCTGTGTTGATGACGGTACAGAAGGTGTTGAGCTATCCATGTCGGCCATGTTCTGTGTATTTTCCATCGCGTGCTCGCCTGCCATATGTGCCATGTCGTGCATACCTTTCATGTCTGCCATGTCAGATGTGTGCTCAGTGCCCATGTGTTCCATGCCTGCGTGCATGTCCATTCCTTCGTGACCTTTCATGCCGTCATGTGAGTCCATGTGCATGTACTGCATCACGATTTGGTCAAACATCCCTTTGCTGACTGAGCCAAAGTATTCAACCGGATTGTATTCACTCGGTTTAGCCAGTGTGGCGTAGGCCGCTGAGTCCAAAGTCTTACCCTGTTGTTTTAACTTGGCCACCCATGCATCGAAGTCGGCAGGTGTCTGAGTGGCAATCGCTTTAAACTTCATGCCCGCAAATCCGGCGCCGCTGTAGTTTGCCGAGATACCGTCGAAGGTGCCTGGCTCGTTAGCGATCAAATGCAATTTAGTAGTCATGCCCGCCATAGAGTAAATCTGGCTGCCTAACTGAGGGATGAAGAAGGAGTTCATCGCAGTGTCAGAGGTGATCTTAAAGTTCACCGGCACATTGGCTGGGAACGCCAACTCATTGACCGATGCCACGCCTTGTTCTGGGTAAATGAATAACCATTTCCAGTCCAGCGACACCACTTCAACCGTGACGGGTTTAGCTTCGTGATCTAAAGGTTTGTATGGATCAAGATCATGGGTCGAACCCCAAGTGATCACACCGAGCACTATTACGATCACAATCGGCACTATCCACACTACGGTTTCAATCGCTGTTGAGTGTGCCCATTTAGGCGCATAGATTTCCTGATCACGGCCATCGCGATATTTCCACGCGAAGTACAATGTCATGGCAATCACAGGGATAACAACAATGAGCATGAGTAGGGTGGCGACGATAATCAGGTGTTTTTCATCGATACCGATTTGGCCCTTAGGGTCCAACACACCGCCATCACAACCCGCGAGCATGAATGCTACTGCCGCGATTGCCGCTTTACTTAATTTTCGAATTAACAAAGGAAGATTCCTCTAACCCTAAGGTTTACAACTCTGCCAAGCGTGAACCGGCAGTCGCACTAAGCGGCGTTATCTGAGCGCAAATCCTGAAACCTAAGAGGAATGACACAACAATGTGCCGCCATCCCGACGAGATCGAAAATCCGCTTTCAGCGCTTAATGCTTAATTTGAATTTAAAAACAGAGGGTTAAAATGGTGGGGCGCGACAACCGTGGGCGGTATGTTCGAGGGATTTTAGCCTTGGGGGTGCTAAAAAAAGTGAAGCGTTAGTTAAATCGAGATTATTGAAAAATTTGAAGCAGCAGTCGATTAAATGCCATAACTGCAGAATAACGAGGGGGTTGAGCAATAACAGGCTGAGCAGACTAGCGCCGATAAACTCGACTAAAAAGCCATTGCTGAGGCTGATGAGTTCACTAATATCAACACAACCGCCGATTAATACGTATAAAACGTCAGCTACAGGCAGCACAAACAATAACCCGAAAAACAGGGTTAGGTTTGTCATGCTAAAGGTTGAAAACCGAATAATCAGGTTCAATCTTTCAGCAATGAATTGGCTAAGAGCTAATTTCAATTAACGGGTCCGGTTGAACGGGAAAGGGAGTCAGTTGGCAGAACAAAAAATATTCAGCATGTAACTTTTTTATGCGGCAGGAGGATACCAAGAAGCGGCTATTGATTGAAAGCGGATCCCCGTGCGAAAAGACGTTAAGCATTAAAAAAACCTTAATTAAAACCAAATAAAATCAATAGATTTACAAAATTAACTTAAATTTAACTGATTTGGTTCTCATAAATTGGGAATGTGTGAGGTGCTTCATTTATTCATTTTGGCTAAAGTTGATGTATTGGCGACGGTATGGCGTGGATTAATGCCATCATAAGCATGTGGGTTTTAGCCAACAGTCGCTTTTATCGCATACGAATGACACTGCTGTTTACCCTTGCTCGCCGCACATTTTTGCATGCTGATTTTTGATGCGAGTTAAGTTTGGTTAAGCGGATTTGAGATGGGCATCTCAAATAAAAACATCAAGTTAAAACAATGGTTGTGTCAGTCATTTACGCTATTTACATTAGGTAAAACGATTATTAGACTGTGATTTTATCACTGCCCAGATATCTACTTGAGATTGCGTTAACGAGTAGGGCATTATGATTCTGAATATTGTAACTATGGCAGTTTAAAGGATTACACATAAAGTCAATTACCCCATACCTTAAGGTAAACATTTTCATCGCCTTAGCTTACATCATTGTAGGTAAATTAGGCTTGGTGATTGCGTTGCCACCAGGATATTCAGCTGCCATTTGGCCTGCCGCAGGGATTGCCATTGCTGCCTGTATCCTGTGGAAAGAGTATGTCCCTTGGGTTGGCGTGTTTATTGGTTCCCTGCTGATCAACATCAATATTGGCGGGCATATCCATTGGGGCTGGTTACCTTTTGCTATCTCGATTGGGTCTTGCATACAGGCTGTGCTTTCTGCCCATGTTCTTGGGCGAGTCGATCATTTATTCACCTTAGATAATCCTAATACCGTTATTAAATCCTGCTTGAGCTTAGCCTTAACTTGTATTGTGGCGACCGTTTTTGGCAACAGTGCCTTAGTGATCAACGGTACGATTCCACCATCTGATTTATTGGGAAGTTTAGTGAATTGGTGGACGGGGGATTTGCTCGGCGCCGTGATCTTTATCCCTTTGACTATGTTGTTATTTGATAAGCGAGCTATCTGGCGTGCTCGCCGCATTCAGACGGGTGTTCCCCTGCTGGTGGGCTTTTTATTCTGCGTGGGGATTTATTACTACTCGGATATGAACCAGCGCCAACAGTTGCAGGATAAGTTTCAGATCCAATCCAATGCCGTGATTAGCAATATTGAAAGTTTTCAAGAGGCTAATCTGCAGCAAATCGTCGCCCTAGCGAGCTTGTTCGATAATAGCGAGCAGGTTTCAGAGGATGAGTTTGTGCAGTTTGGCAAACGTAACATGTTGCAGCAAGATGGCTTTAGAGCTTGGTCTTGGTCGCCGTTAGTGGCGGCTGCCGATCTGCCCAGTTTTGAGGCATCGACCCGCTCTGCCATTGGCGGCCCTTACAAAGTCACGCGGCCTCAAGGTTGGCAAGTCAATACTGATGGCTGGTTAGTGCCTGTGATGTACATTCAGCCAATCATAGGCAATGAGGCAGCGCTGGGATTAGATCTCAATAGCGAGCCGACACGAGCCGCTGCCATTGCTAAAGTGCGCGCGACCTTAGCGCCTGTGATGACGGCTAAGATTCAATTAGCTCAAGATCCCAATGGCCCAGGTGGTACTTTACTCATTGCGCCCGCGTTCGACCGACTAGGTAGAATCTCAGGATTTTGTTCAGCTGTGATTGATTTGCAGAGCATTATTAATGATGTTGAGAGCGTAAAGGGACTGCAGTGGAAACTCTCCGACATGAGTGCGGGCGGTGCATTACTTTATAGCAATACCACTAAGTCGTTTCCCGCGTTTAGCAGCAAGTTATTTAGCGATAAAACCGGCCAGTATTTTCAAGCAAACCTGATGCTAGCGGATCGGCATTGGCACATAGTGATTTATCAATCCTATGCCGTGCTGATGGGCGATACTTTTAGCTTATCGCTACTTATGCTGCTCCTCGCCTTTATCACTTGTGCTGTTGTGGGTGGTATGACGCTGGTTTCCTCCGGCGAGCGCCAACGTATTGCCGAGAAAGTGACTGAAAAAACCATGGCCTTGTCGAAGGAAATTGCCCGCCGTCAGGCTTTTCAGGCCACCTTAGTCGAAAGCGAGCAAAGATATCGTAATTTGTTTGATAAGGCGCCTGTAGGGCATGTGCTTAAACGTTTAGATGATAGTCAGTTTGTAGCGATTAACCCCGCATTCGAAGCCATGACGGGTTACTCACTCGCTGAGTTAAATCAGCTTGACCCTTGGGAGCTCACGCCAAAGCGTTATCAATTAAGTGAAACTGAGCAATTAGAGCGCTTAAAGCAAACGCGTCGTTATGGCCCCTATCAGAAGCATTATGTTCATAAGAACGGCCAGTTAGTGGCAGTGCGCCTCAACGGTGCGTTAGTCACAGGCGCCGATGGTGAACAGCTTATTCTTTTTATCGTTGAAGATATTACCGAGCAGGAGCGTACCGTTGCGCGGGTAAATCTATTGGCGCAGGTGTTCCAGCAGAGTGGTGAAGGCATCACTATCATGGATGCCAACGACATTATTGTGGATGTGAATAGTGCGTTTTCTCAGATAACCGGTTATTCCCGAGAAGAAATCATTGGTAAAAACTGCCGCTTTTTAGAGGCCGAGCGTACCGACAAAGGTATCGATCCTCAAGTGCGTGCTGCCCTAGAACAAACAGGTTTCTGGCAAGGTGAAGTTTGGGACAGGCATAAGCATGGTTACGATTTCCCTAAATGGTTGATGATGTCTGTGGTGCGCGATGACGCAGGTGCGGTGAGCCATTACATCGGCAGCTTTACCGATATCAGCGAGCGTAAAGTCAGTGAGGAACGGATTCATTTCCTCGCCCACCATGATTCTTTGACGCTACTGCCTAATCGACTCAGCTTGCAGTCGCGTCTCGAAGTGGTATTCAGTGAGGCGCTGGCATCCGACAGCCAAATTGCTGTGATGTTTATCGACATGGACCACTTTAAAAATATCAACGACACCTTGGGTCATCATGTGGGCGATCAACTGTTGTTAGAGGTCGCGCGTCGTTTGAAAAACATTGTTGGTGATACTGACACTGTGGCGCGTCTGGGTGGCGATGAGTTTGTGGTCGCATTATCTGATACGAATCATGATAAGGTGGCCAGTTTAGCCGAGGCGCTGCGCAGTGGTTTGAGTCAAACCTATATCATTAATAATCAAGCATTACATTCATCGCCAAGTATAGGCATCAGTTTATTCCCGACCGATGGTGACAGTGTTGAAGCCCTGATGAAAAACGCCGATATGGCCATGTACCGCGCCAAATCGGCGGGACGCAATAACTATCAATTCTTTACTGCGGCGATGAATACCTTGATCACTGAGCGCCAGCAAATTGAAACGGGCCTCAGGCAAGTGCTCGCTAACGATGAATTACGACTGCATTATCAGCCACAAATTGATATCCGCACTGGGCAAGTGGTCAGTGTCGAAGCTTTAGTTCGCTGGCAACATCCTGAATTTGGCATGGTAGCGCCAGACCGCTTTATTCCCATCGCCGAAGAGATCGACATGATCATTCCTATCGGCCAATGGGTGTTAGAAACCGCCATGGCGCAGCTTGCCGCTTGGCGCGCTGCGGGTGCGACTGAGCTGCGAATGGCAGTGAATCTGTCAGCGCATCAACTCCGCAAAGATAGCATTGTCGCCGATATCACCAATGTGCTTTTAAAGCATAAGTTGGGCAAAGGGGCATTGGAGCTTGAAATCACCGAGAGTGTGGCGATGCAATATCCTGAGCAGAATGCGCGCCTATTGGCTGAATTGCGCCAGCATGGTATCGAACTTGCGATTGATGATTTCGGTACGGGTTATTCCTCGTTATCCTATTTGAAACTCTTGCCCTTAGACAGATTGAAGCTCGACCGCTCCTTTGTGAAGGATATTGAAAGCGATCCGAACGATGCGGCTATCAGTGCTGCGACCATTTCTATGTCCCATGAGTTGGGGTTAACTGTGGTGGCCGAAGGGGTTGAAAACGAGGCGCAATTGGTATTATTGTCGAGCATGGGGTGCGACTTAGTGCAAGGGTTTTACTTTAGTAAACCCTTAGCGGCAGAAGAGTGTTTCCGCTTTATCCAGCGTAATTTATAACGGCAGAGTATTGTTGTTTTTCTAATGCTGGCGCAGAGTTGGACTATACTTGAGTTCGCATTATGTATGCGTTAATCGAAATACTAAGGATGGTTTTATGCAAGTCATCTTCACCAAAGGAACCCAGCGTTATGGTCAGTTGCGCTGCGTGCGCATGGACGGTAGTGCGACCCAAACCCAAATGCCAGAACAGGGCATTGCTCCCCACGATATGATTCATTATGTGGTTGAAAAACGTCTGCATATTCAAGGGGCTTTCTTTTCGCAGGTCAGAGCTGGCGCCGATATCAGCTTTACCTTAGAGCATAATGAAACCTCTCGCGCCATCGCTGATAAAACGGAGGTGTGGCAAACCGAATCCATAGTTGAGACCTTGCAGTCGCTACTCTGGTCGGGCGAAACGCCAACCTATGACGGCTTTATTTATCTGTTAGAGCAAGCCTGCAACAGCCGAGACTTAGCCGTTCCAACCGTTAGCCAATCGGACTTTGAGCATATTCTTAATGAGATTATGGAGTTGAGTATTGAGTGGCAGGGAATGGGTGAAGGTCAGTCCCTGACCTTGAAGTTTTAAGCTTATTAAAAATAAGCCATTTAACAACAACTGATTTAAAAAAAAGAGTGCAGTTAACTGCGCTCTTTGTGTTACTGCGGCCATAGCGGGATCATTCCCTATGACGACGTTCTTGGCTTTGAGTTGAGCGACCTTGGTTATGTTCTACCGAGCGAGCGGTTTGCGCATTTTTGCGTGGCTCACTTTGTCTCACTCTCACGTCTTCGCGTTGTCTTGGCGCTGCTTGTCTTGGTTGTTCAATACGTTGCGGTTCTGCGCGTCTTGTCTCAGGTCGTGGCGTTTCAACTCTTGGGGTCGCTGTCCTTGGATTTTCTTGTCTTTGTGGCTGCGTCCTTTGTTGATCGATATTACGCGGCTGTGACTCCCGAGTTTGATATTGCCTTTGCTGAGACTCCTTCGATGGCATTGGCTTTGACTGCACGGGTCTCGATTGCGCGTCATTACGATCCTTGTGAGTCGGCGTTTGTACCATAGTCGCGGATCGACGTTCCTTTAACTCGGCCTGCGTTTTTTGATAACTCGGTGCGCGGTTATCACGTTCACGGCTGGCGTTGTGATAGTCCTTATTGTCACGACTCTTATGACCCTGATTACTCATATTACCCTGATTGCTATGGGTATCTTGGCGTTCTTTTGATTTCGAGTATTGGCTATTAAAGTGCTGCTTGCTGCCGCTAGAGTGTGAATCTCTGCCGCGATACTTGTCTTCGTTGTAATAGCGTTGCTTCACGACGGGGTTGTGGTAACTCACGCCACGTCTATGTTCGGGTTTATGTTTCCAAGGCTGGGCACCATAGCTGACTGTGTATCTTTCACGTGGGCGATAACGATGTGAATGGCGATAGTCGATCACGACCACTTTATGGTTGTGCCAGTGGAACGAACTGAAGAAGTAGTTAAAGGAAATATGGATGCCAGGTGACCAGTAGAAATGGTTATGACTCGGACGATAGGGATAGCCAGCATAACCGCCAAATTCCCAATACACGGGTGGATAAGCCACACCCCAGCGCCATGTGCCATAAACCACGCGCGGATCGTAATAGGGTACGTAGACGATTTCTCGCTTAACGGGTTCTATGATGATCTGATTGTTGGCGCGGGTGATCGCCATGTTATCCATGTCCGCTAAGCTGTTCGCTTTATCAGCCTGTTGCCTTAGGGATTGAATGCTGTTCATCACTTGGCCTTCATCTTCTAAGAAGGCTTCACCGAGTCTTTGAGTCCAGTCGAGATCTTCACTCATTTTTTGCAGCAGCGTCGGAAAGGCCAGCAAAGCTTTGACGCTCGGGTCCCAATCTTGGTCTTCGGCTTGCGACATCAGTTGATCTACCGAGGATTTGGGGCGCTGGGTTAACCAACGTTGTGCCTGCACGATTTCGAGTGGATAAGTTGAGGCAATAAGTATGTGGGTCAATAAGCTATCGGGATACAGGGCAATAGGCGCCAGCATTTGTTCGAGTTCGGCTTGGCTTGCCGCAGCGCTCGAGCCTTGGCTCACAGATACGCCCGCAGCTTGTGCTGTGGTAGTGAAAGGCAAGGCCACTAATGCCGCCGTTAACACTAGCCAATTCCATCGATGTAGTCTGTTCATGGTTTGCTCCAATAATCCTGTTCGAGGATGTTATGGGCATCATAGGCGTTTGAATATGAACATAAGCTGAAAGCATTTTGCGGTTAAAAAGTTATTTTTAACCGCAATTTAGGTGGGAATTCAAATCTATGGTATTGAAAATAAATAATTATATTGAGTGTACAAAGCTGATGCTGAACTTGGCGCCGCCCAAGGTTTCTGAACGTGAGACTGAAATTCTGCCGTTATAGCTGTCGACTAAATCGCGCACGATCGCAAGCCCAATACCATTACCCTGATGATAGGAATCGGCACGAATACCGCGTTCAAAGATTTGATTTTGCAGCGCTTCACTGATCCCTGGCCCATCATCTTCGATGCAGATCAGCAATTGATAGGCATCGCCGGTCACGGTTAATTTAACCGTGGACTTTGCCGCTTTGCAGGCGTTGTCGAGCACGTTACCGAGAATTTCCGTGAGATCCGCTTCATCACCTTTGAATACTGCTTCGTCAGCCATCTCGCCACTGAGGTTGATTTGCGGCTCGCGATAAATTTTAGCTAAGGTGCGTAATAACTTAGCGGCGACGTCATCGACTCGAATCCCTAAATGCCACGAGGCTGCCGCTGCCGTTTGGGCGCGTTTCAGCTGGTGGCCAATAATGCGACTGATCACCGATACTTGCTCGCTGGAGGCTTCGCTTAAGTCGGCCTGACTCTTGATCACCGCCAGCGGTGTTTTGAGGCTGTGGGCAAGATCGGCCAAGGCATTACGATAGCGTTTGCGCTGGGTTTGTTCGGTATTGAGCAAAATATTGAGCTGCCGAGCAACTGCTTGTAATTCAGTGGGGTACTGACTACTTAGCTGCATCGACTTTCCTTGCTCGACGGAATGTAATTCTTGGGTAAAGCGCGCCAATGGTTGCAGCGTCCACACTAGCCAGCTCAGTTGGAACACGAGCATGACGAACATTAAGATCAGCAGCCAAGTCCAAAGCTGTTGGTTAAATTGATCGATTTGTTGCTGAAATTCGCGCTCGTCCTTAATGATGTGAATCGTCACAGGCACGTTTTGATTTTGACTGGCGAAACTGACGCTAAAGCTATAAATCAAATGGGGTTGTTCGGCGAGCTCGATTTGCTCAAAGGCACTTTGACCGGTTGCTGGGATGGTAAAATGCGGCGGTGGCACCATGCCCATAAAAGATTGCGAGTGCCACACGATCGTTTGTTTACCGCAGGCATCTTCAGTGGTCGCAATGGCATACAGCCCAGATTGAATGAGGTTAAAACGATTTTCGAGTACTAATTCTGGGATAGAGATTTGTTTATTCTCGACTTCAGTCACCGCGAGTATCGAATAGACATAGGCGCTGAGTTCATTTTTGGTCGCGCTTTTAACTTGCTCGGTAAAGGCATCGTTTAAGGCGACGCCGATCAAAGGCAATAACACTAAGATAAACAATAGCGCGCTAATCACTAAGCGCGCTTTAAGGGAGTTCAATACTTGCCACACAATGGCACGTTTACTCATCGGCAGTTGGCTCGGGCGTTAACGCTTTTAGGCGATAACCTTGGCCGCGCAGGGTTTCAATCAGGTTATATTGATTATCAGGATCGAGTTTTTTACGTAACCGGCGAATAAAAACTTCGATGACGTTTGAATCTAAATCAAAATCCTGATCGTAGATGTGCTCCGTCAATACGGTTTTAGATTTCACTTCGCCCTGATGCAGCATAAAAAATTCGAATAACTTGTATTCAGAGCCGCTGAGGTTAACCAGTTCTTCACCCTTACGCACTTCTAAGCTGCTGGTATTCAAGCTAAATGGGCCGTTATAAATTAAAGGGCTGGCTTTGCCGGCAGAGCGACGGATCAGGGCTTTGAGCCGCGCGACCAGTTCTTGGGGATGAAAAGGTTTCGTCAGGTAGTCGTCGGCACCGGCGTCGAGTCCTTCTACTTTATCTTGCCAACTGTCCCTCGCGGTTAAAATCAGGATTGGGAAGTCGCGTTCCTGTTCGCGTACGCTACGGATAAGCGCGATACCATCGAGTTTAGGCAAACCGACATCGATGATCGCCGCATCATAGTTGTATTCGAGTGCTTGAAATAAGCCTTCTTCACCATCGCTCGCCACATCGATACTGTAATGGGCATCGAGCAGATGTTGTTTTAAGTTCGCCTGCAGTTCTAAATCATCTTCAACCAATAACAATCGCATAGTTAGTTCCTCGACACTCGGCCAGTTGCGGCATCCACTGAGACTGAAAACACTTGGCCGTCATTATTGAGGAGCTTAACCCGATACCCTGAGCCGCTGGATTGCACGCTCAGTACCTTGCCTTGGTATTGGCGCTGCACCATAGCCACAGCTTGATCTGGGCTATTGACCGCCAGACGGCGCTGCTCATTCTTCGCACCTTGGTTGCGATCATTCTGTCTATCATTGCCTGCCATGCTGCCAAAGGAGGCCAATAAGCAAGCGATTAGGGCCAATGTCAAACCAAGTTTCATATCTGGTACCCGCAATGTTCGGCGATCTTAAGTTAATGGGTGAGATGGATAACTTATCGAGTCGACTAAGAATACCTCATCACCTTAACAAACACATAGAGATCAGCCAATTGGTTGGCACAATTCCATCAAAATTAACTTTGGTAGTCATTTTGTTATTCGTGACAGAACTGAAGCTCTGTCAGCGAGTCTATTCCTATGCTCGCATTCAATATGCCCTAGTGTCGACTAATCCAGATGAACTAAGGCTGAACGTATTGTCGCGCTAAGAACACTAAATGTTGATGTTCAGCTTATGTTCACCTTCATTGCACTTTAATGGCTCCAATTTGAACGGGTTATCCATGGGGTATTCAAGATGAACACACTCAATAAACAAGGTATGGCAGCCACAGTTAACTGTCGGGTTAACACCCATTTCGTTAAAGCGACGGCCATTGCTGCGCTGTTTTTAGCATCTTCTGCTGTTAACGCTCAGCCCCGCGAACTGGAGTCATCGCAAAGCTTAACGCCATTTACTGCGGCCAGTGTCGGCATTGCCAAAAAAGCTGAAAACAGCGAGCAAGCAGCCGAGCAGGAACAGCAAGCTTTAGCCCTGTTACAACAAGCTGCGCCCGCAAAAAATGTCACTGAAGCCGCTGCTGCAGCCGTTAAATCCTTGGCGCCCGCGTTATCCTCTAAAGCGCCGACGGCAAACCGCGTGCAACTAATGGGCGCATCGCCGATGACGCGTGAGCAAGTGACTGCGAAACATGCGAGCCAAGGCATGCCGAGTTCGAGCACGACCAGTGAAGATCCCTATCGCGCCCCTGTGTATCACAGCTTTTCGATTTTTGATGCCAGCAGTCGTTTGTTCGAAGACTTTGACTACGATGGGTTTTATCAAACCTTTAGCGTGACCTTCGACGTCGATGTTAACGGCGCGTATCTTAATGAAAGAGCTGACTTATTTGCCGAGCTGTATCTCAGTCGTAATGGCGGCCCTTGGGTGCATTATTACACCACGGACGTGTTTACTATTTATGGCGATTCAACACAGGACGACTATGAAGTGCTGACCACGCTCTACACGGGTTATGCGACGGACCACTACGATGTGTTGATTGATGTGTATGAAGTGGGTTACAGCGATATTGTCGCGACCATCAGTGCCGATGAAACTGATGGTTTGTATGCACTGCCACTGGAAAGTAGCGATCGAGACCGAGAGCCTGAAGTCATCGTCGTCGAAGAAAGTGGCGGTAGCTTATCGGTATTGGGTCTGTTATTCCTCGGTTTGTGTGCAGGGCTGAGGATGAATCTTACTCGCGGCTAATCACCCTTTTTTCTCTCTGTGTTTATCTCAGGTAAATAGGGCTAGTATGGTCAGGTTAATTTAACTAAATGGAGATAAATATGATTGCTCAAGGTCAAACATTACCAGCAGCTACATTAGGCCAACTAACGAAAGATGGCATGGTGAATCACCAAGTTACTGAACTGTTCGCTGGTAAAAAAGTGGTATTGTTTGCTGTACCCGGTGCGTTTACTCCGACCTGTTCTGAAGCGCATTTACCTGGCTATGTCGTATTAGCTGATCAATTTAAAGCGAAAGGCGTGGATTTGATTGCCTGTGTTGCTGTGAACGATGCCTTCGTGATGAAAGCGTGGGGCGAAGCGCAAAATGCCTCTGAATTGATGATGCTAGCCGATGGCGATGCCAGTTTTACTAAAGCCTTAGGCTTAGAAATGGACACTGCAGGTTTTGGTGGCGTGCGTTCACAACGTTACGCCATGATCATAGATAACGGCGTAGTGACTCTGCTGAATGTTGAAGAGCCAAAGGCTTTTGAAGCCAGTAAAGCCGAAGTGGTTTTAGCTGCACTGTAATGATTAAGGTCCGAACGTAATCGGACATCAAAATAAATGGGAGCTTAGGCTCCC
>NZ_JAUOEQ010000045.1:0-35514 GCF_031931965.1 Shewanella sp. SP2S2-6
CAAGGGACGCAATAGCGTCCCTTTGTTTTTATTAAATTTAATTAGCTTTACTTAGATTCAGTAAGCTTTATTTAGCGCTAGTAGCTATCGGACTTTTTAGAACCTAAAGCCGATTTAAATATGATCACCGCCACAACCAGCTGTATGGTCAAATTGATATGCTCAATGGCGAGCTCAGGCTGACTCATCACACCCAGCGCAATAAGCTGCTTGCCCGAATACGTTAACCAAACCAGTGAGCCTAAAAGCAAAAGGCTCCGAATAACAAATGTCATTTACCTCTACTCCAAAAACACAACATCCGGTGTTAACACAACATACTGTGCCTAGATAAGAAAACAGCCACAAGATAGCGCTCGCTTTGTATCCAGTCAAGATTTTGGCAAAGACATTTTTGTGACACGCTAATCGATTAAGCCATTAGAGGTCAGTAACAAAGGAAAGTGTGGAAAAGCAACACGACTCAGGCCGCAGCATTCATGAATATCTTGCTGAACAAAAATTAATTGAAGGATCGACAAACTGACTGCTTAGACTTTAATCGTAGATCTCACTTTTAACCTAGTAATCAAATCAAACAATACAGTTAATAAAACTGATAAATATAAATATTGCGATATATAAAACCAGTTTGCTACCAAAAAGCATGAGATCAACATCACAAAGCAGCAGCAAATTGAGTCACAGCTAACAGTTGCGTTCTTTAGCCCATTATGTTCTGATCCGCACGCGCTAACACGGCTGGCTTAATTCAGCCTTGATATGCTCAATCTTTAGGTTGACTCAAGTCGCCCTACGACATTAAAACAGCAGTTGGAATTGCAGTTATGTTAAATACCTTTCTCATCATACTGGCCGTGCTCGCATTGCTCAGTATTATTTTCGAAGAAGTGACCCACCTTAATAAAGCAAAAACCACCTTATTCTTTGGCTGTATTTCTTGGGTAGCGCTGTTTATGGCTGCTGGAGAACCGGCCCACGAGAAACTCGTTGCCCATCAACTCAATGAAAATTTGCTCGAAATTGCCACACTCTGGCTCTTTCTGATGTCGACCATGACCTTCGTCGCGTATTTGAACGCTAAAGGCATGATCCAAATCATGGTGCAAAAGCTGTTCCCGCAGAAAGTGTCGGTGCGCATGTTGATGATCCAAGTTGCCCTGTTTGCACTCGTGCTCTCGGCATTTTGTGATAACGTCACTGCGACGTTAGTGTCATTAGGTTTATTAACCACCTTTAAACTCGACAAACAAATGCGCCGCAGAATGGCAGTGTTGATTATCTTCGCAGTGAACTCAGGCGGTGTCGCTTTGATCACCGGCGATGTGACAACGTTGATGATCTTCTTAGGCGGCCATGTGCATATGTCCGAACTGCTGATGTTGTTTATCCCATCGGCCGTAAGCGTGATTTTGTTGGCAACCCTGTTCTCACTCAAAGCCGAAGGCGTGGTGAGCACGACCCCCATCAAACACACCTATCAAACCGTTGATGTCATGATTGCCCTCGTGTTCTTCTGCACGATTTTAATGACCATGTTACTGAACATATTGTTTGGTATCCCGCCAGTGCTGACCTTCCTAACGGGTCTGTCAATCATGTTCCTGATTGGCCACACCACACGTAGCGATAAAGAAGAAATCAAAATCCTTGAGTATATTCGCCAAGTTGAATACGACACCCTGTTGTTCTTCTTAGGTATTTTACTGCTCGTGGGTATGCTTAAAGAAATCGGCACCTTAGACATGCTGACCGAAGCTTATACTATGTTTAATCCAAACATCTCTAACTTCGTCACAGGTATCGGCTCAGCCTTGATTGATAACGTGCCATTAACGGCGGCATTGTTAAAAGCAAGTCCAGTGCTGAATACCCCTGAATGGCTTGGCTTAACCTATAGCGTTGGCGTAGGTGGCTCACTGCTGATTATCGGTTCTGCATCGGGTATTGTAGCCATGAGTAAAGTGAAAGAACTGACGTTTGTGAGTTACTTAAAATACGTTCCAGCACTTTTCCTTTGCTACAGCGTCGGTTACGCACTGACCCTATTCTTAGCTTACAGACTGTTTGATTAAGTTGAGATTCATTAAGATCAAAAAAGGCGCCTAGGCGCCTTTTTCATTTCTACTTTAGCCATGACTAGCACAGATAACCGCTAGCATGGCTCATCGTAAAGCCAGATTAAATTGCAGGCACTTTAAACTGGGTACCTTGAATATCTAACACTATGTCTCGCGGACGAATGGAGATAATCTTCAGCTTACCCGCAATCATATCCCCTTCCTGTAACTCTGCACCGTCCACATTCAGCCACCTTTGGGTCGGATCGCTGGAATAAACATGGGCAACGATATTAAATTCAGGCACTTGTAATTGCAGCCCGGCAGGTAGTTGGCCGTATTTAGGGATATCATCCGCAGCCGTTTTAGGAATAGGATCTAATTTAGCTTCAGTGACATTTGTCTCCGCCGCATTGGTGTATTCCACATCCTTTAGCGCACTTTGAAAGGAAGCCACTAACTTGTCTTCATCGCGACTTTTGTTGGTTTCTAAACCGACATCTTCCGCTGCCGCACTGACTTGCTGACGCAGCGCCTCAAGACTCGCAAGACCCGACTCATTGGCATTAGCACCTAACATCATAGGTTGCTGTGTTTGCGTGTCAGCAGACATAGACGCAACTTCGCGACTTGCTGCGTCCACTTGGGCTGACGTCGACATATAGTCCCCGTAGCTGGAATCGCTATTATTCGGATCGCTGTTGTTAGGAACACTATTTTTAGTAACCTTGTAACTTTGAGCTGCATTGCTGTTCATATTCGCGCTAGAAGCTTGAGGCGAATTTGCTACCGCCCCGCCCTGATATTGCGATGATGCAGTCAACTCGGGCAAAGTCTGTGCCCGAGGCAGCGCCACTTTGCCTGCGAGTCGAACACCTGTATTAGCACTACCCTCAGATTGCGGCTGAGCAACCGATTCTGTCGAGACAGTCTGAAGCTCACTTTTAGCCACTGTCGAAGCTGGTAATGAAGATGCAGTTGGTGGTAATACCTTTGCCACTGCCATATTGTTAGTTGAAGCATGTTCGGTTGAAATATGTCGAGTTTGGTCCCATACACTTAATCCCCAAGCGACGCAAATTCCGGCGGCGACGGCGACGACAAGTAAAGACAGTTTGCCTATCGGCACGCCTGATTTACGTGGCTGCGGGTAATTAGCCCTTGGCGTCATCACCGCATCGGGTAAAGGCGATTGTTGCTGTTGTTTATTACGGGTCACGGCATCGAGTAAAATGGACATCAGCTGCGCGCCCCATTATCGGTTAAACGTGGACCTTGCTGACTTAAATACAAATTTAATCTCACTAATGTCTGATTTCCGGCAATACCATCGGCTTTTAAGCCATGCTGACTTTGGAAGCTTTTAAGATCATTTTCCAGTTGCACATCGAATTGATTGACCCTGCGAGTATTGCGATTATTCACATGGGCTAAGGCATTCTCTAACCATTGCAGTTGACCTGGACTCGATTTTTGACTGATATCCATCATAGGTAAATTAGGTGCTTGCCATAGGATTTCGAAGGTGCCACTGAAATGTTGATTGAACCAAGCTCTATCAACCCAAAGTTGTTGTTCACCTAACTGCATCAGCAACTGCTCGCCATCTACCGCAATCACAGCGCCATAAAAATCCTGTTGGTTATCATCAACCAAATACACCACGGCTGGATAATTAAGCCGAGTCAGTGACATCCAGTTACCCTGCTGCTGATAACAAGACAATCCTTGCTCAACCGCAGATTGGCAGGCGGTTAAACCTTTATACGGTACTTTGCCCCACACGCTAAACAAACCCGCAAAGGCGGTATCGATATCGCGACTCTGATTAATCGCATCATTAAGTAAGCGCTGATTGGGATCTGGAATAGACGACTGAGTCGTCTGATTGTTTTGCTGATCAGCGGGTTGCACTACCTTGCTCATTCCTTCGGTCGCACTCAAAGCTTGAGTGTTTGATGCAGCAACATTTGCTGACGTTGACTCAAGGACCCTACTAGACGCTAACGCGGCATTGACAGGCTTGTCGGTAAATAGCCAATAGGAAACACCAAAAGCGACAAATAACGCCGCAGCGGTCGCTGTCGGCCAAAGATACCTATTCTGAGTCGGCTCCTCTTCACCTAATACTTCAGCCGCAGCTTGTCTCACCATATGATGATCGATGGGCACCCGCGATTGCGCATAGCCCGCCATCAGCGAACGTTCACATAAGAGGTTAATTAATCGAGGGATGCCGCCACTGTACTTTTGCAACACCTTAACGGCTTTGCGGGTAAATAAAGGTTCAAATCGTCCCGCGACTTGCAAGCGATGCAACACATAAAGAGCGATTTCATCTTCATTTAACGGCAATAAATGGTAGCGAGCAGTGATCCGCTGGGCTAACTGACGCAGCTCTTGGCGCTTCAATAACAGCTGTAATTCTGGCTGACCGATTAAAATGACCTGCAGTAACTTCTTGGTGTCCGTCTCAAGATTGGTCAAAAGGCGCAGTTGCTCCAGCACTTCAGGGCGTAAATGCTGCGCTTCATCGATGATGAGCACGGTATTACGACCTTTGCTGTGATTGTCCAATAAAAAACGACTCAAGTGGTCGGTCAACTGCTTGAGTGTGGGATTTTCTCCGTAGGAAATCTTAAGTTCATCGCAAAGCGTGGCGAGCAACTCGAGCTCTGTTAGCGATGGATTAAGGATAAATGCGGTGTCGGTATTATCGGGCAATTGCCCAAGTAAACAGCGAGATACCGTCGTTTTACCCGTGCCAACTTCCCCTGTTAGCAACACAAAGCCGCCCGTTTCCCCTAACCCGTAGGTTAAATGGGCCAACGCCTCTCTGTGCCTATCACTCAAAAATAAATAATGGGGATTGGGTGCAATCGAAAAAGGGTTATCGCTGAGTCCGTAAAAGGCCTTGTACATACCACCAATCATCCTAATTTAAAAATAACGCCCCACGTTAAAGCGTCCCAATGTTATTGTCAAAATATCCGCAACATCAATGTGACACATAAGTGCGCAAATATCTCGCGACGACTTTATCCATCACCTTAATGGGCATGATAAGCTATGTTTATGACACATTAGCCGAATCTTGCCTGTGAAAATATATCTCGTCGGCGGTGCTGTGCGTGACAGCCTGCTCAATCTCCCTATCAAGGACAAAGATTACCTCGTCGTTGGTGCGACTCCAGAACAAATGTTGCAACTGGGATACCGCCAGGTCGGTAAAGATTTCCCGGTATTTCTGCATCCTAAAAACCAACAAGAATATGCGTTAGCCCGAACAGAGCGAAAAATTGGACTGGGTTATGGTGGTTTTAGCTGCCATGCCAGTCCCGATGTGACTTTAGAGCAAGACTTGTTACGTCGAGATCTGACCATCAATGCTATCGCCCAAGATGAAAAGGGCAACTTATACGATCCTTTTAATGGCATTGAGGATCTTAACGCGCGCCTATTGCGCCATGTGTCGGATGCTTTCATTGAAGATCCGCTTCGCGTATTACGTGTCGCCCGCTTTGCCGCAAGGTTTCATGCTTTAGGATTTCACATTGCCGCAGAAACTCTGGCACTGATGCGCCAAATTAGCGCAAGCGATGAGCTTAACGCGTTAACCGCGGAGCGAGTCTGGCAAGAAGTCGATAAAAGCTTAGGCGGACCTCACCCAGAGGTCTTTTTCGAGGTACTGCACCAATGCGGCGCCCTTGAAGTACTCTTTCCCGAGATCTTTGCCTTATTTGGCGTTCCTCAACCAGAAAAATGGCATCCTGAAATTGATACCGGTGTGCATACTTTAATGGTGCTCGCCCAAGCCGCTCTTCTCACTGAGGATAAAAGCGTTCGTTTTGCCGCTCTGGTACATGATTTAGGCAAAGCCCTCAGTCCAAAAGAGCATTTACCTAAACATCACGGTCACGGCCAAAAGGGCTTGCCGCTGATAAAAGCGCTCTGCACCCGTTTACGAGTGCCGAACGAAACCCGCGATCTGGCGTTACTGGTCAGTGACCAACATCAGAACGTTCATCAGGCCTTCGAGCTTAGAGCCGAAACGATCGTAAAAATATTCGATAAAGCTGACTTTTGGCGTAAGCCCGAGCGCTTAACGCAGCTTAAATTAGCCTGCTTCGCCGATATGCGTGGTCGCACAGGATTTGAAAACAACCCCTACCCTCAGGGTGAATATTTAACTCAATGCTTCCTTGCCGCCAATAATGTCGATATTGCCGCCATTATTGCCGCAGGTTTTCAAGGCGCAGAGATAAAGCAAGCGTTAAATTTACGTCGGATTGAAGCGGTCAGTCAGTTTAAACAAAAAATGCAAACTAAACTGCCGACGGATGAACAGTAATTTGTAAAGGATTTGTAAGTGGCGCATCACTTTATAGTGAAAAATGCCCTCCTTTACGATTAGAAATGTCGATATAACTTATAAAAAAAGCTTTTAAAAAAAATTTATATGCCTATAGTGGTTAAACACATTAATATTCGTAGCAAATTAAAATAGCTATGTCATAATTAGGCAGTTTCGCTTACAAAGTAACGAAACATTCAAATCCAACCTATTTTAAGGGATTTTTTACAATGAACAAAAAAGTACTGATGATTGCTGGTTTAGCAATGACTGCCCTTCTAGGTGGTTGCGCGAACACTACTGCTCTGGAAGAAAGCGTTGCAACTCTGGGCAACAAAGTTGATCAATTGTCAGCTGATGTTGGTTCTCTGAAATCAGAGCAAAGCAAACTGTCTGCAGACGTTAAAGATGCAAAAGCAGCATCTATGGACGCACAAGCAGAAGCTAAACGCGCAAACGACCGTTTAGACAACGTTGCTTCTCGTTACAAGAAGTAATGAAAGGTAATTTAGCTTACTGTTTAGTAAGTTAAGACAAAAGGCTTAAGAAAGATGAAAGCGATAAGCACATCAATCTAAGCCTTTTTTTATGCCTGTTATTCAAGGTATTGATACTCAAGATTACCAATCTACTAATACCAAAACGCTAAATTGACTTTAAATCTCCAAACGCATCTTTAAAGGTTATCCCCCAATCCCCTTAAAAAGTTAACTTTTGTATGCGCCTGTATAAACGGATCCCATTCGTCTTTTAATTAAAACCTTCGTTATTAATCTAAGCTTCTCATTTAAACTTTTAAGTATTCTTAAAAGCCAGTCTCGTTTATCTTAAAAAATGGTTTTTTATAAAATAATAATATTTCTCTTTAAAAGAAAAGCTATTGACAAAAATCGAGGCTACATGGGAAACAAAGGCAATAAGTAAGCTGTATTTGGCACAGAACAAATAGGCCTAAAGTTAAAAATAATAACAGCTTCGGCCTATATAACATAAAAACAACATGAAAACGTCAAACAGAATCATAGACTTGAGTAATATAGCCTTTTAAAGCATCTAAAAACCATCGAACTAAGCCTATGAATTGGCTTAAAATTAACCGCATCAACTGCAGATTTTAACCTATAGCGATTCAACCACACGTTTATGTGCTGAGACTAATACATAGTCAATTTCCAACGACTCAAAATGATTAGCTTGAATATCGTGCTTCATCTTGTCAGTTGCACGCCACGCATAAGGCGCCATATCCAATAGCGTTAATGCTTGCTCACCGGTAACAGATAAAGTGAAGCTCAGTGCCTGAGTCTCTTTTACCGATAATGCAGAGGGCAAATTCACTTTGAAAGGTTTTTCAGCCAAGTCAGAATAAATATATTCCCTGAGCTGCCATAGGTGTCGTGGCCCAGGCATAACCAGTAACATGGTCCCATCGTCTTTCAATATCCTAACAGACTCTTTTCCCTTTAATGGCCGATCAATAACAGTAATAAAATCCACACAATTATCGATAAAGGGTAATTTTTTAGAAGAGCTTAAACACAAGATCCCAGGAGTCTGCGCCTTCGCTGCAGCAAAAATAGCATTTTCTGCGTCCGCTACGCCCACGTACTGGACGTTTAGCGGATTTTCTACCTCAGCCAGCTTGGAAGCTAAAGCACGCAAGAAGAAGCCCTCAGCGCATTCATAATCCAATAAACAAGCATCAGGCGTAATAGATCCAGTGATTATCTCAGCCAGTTTATCGATCAAAGGTGAAAAGATGCCTGATTCGAGCAGAAAACGCTTAGCTCTAACTTGCTCGCGCGAATCACCAGTTGGCTTTTGGCGTTGTGGTTTAGTAAAAACCCAATAACCTTGCTCATTCCGATCGAAGTGATGCTTATTGACACAATAAAAACCTTGGGAGGCTTTGTGTTGTTTTAACGCAAGTCCGCAGGTTGGACATTGATATTCGAGACCCATATAAAGCTCCAAAAATAAGTTAAGCTTCAGAAAATGAGGAAGCTCCAAAAACAAAAATCGGGTACATGACCCGATTCTATTATTTATTATCTCACTATGATGACCAAACTCGCGTGGCTAGAAGAAGATAAATCCACACAAGACTGCACCGAGTGCTAAACGATAGATCACAAACGGGGTCATTCCCATGCGGCTGATGATTTTTAAGAAGTAATGAATACAGGCATAAGCGGCAACAAACGAAATCAGAGTTCCTAGGATTAACGCTTGATAATCAATCGGAAGCTCACTTTTCGCCAGATCTTTACCCACTAAAATCGCCGCGCCTAAACTCACAGGAACTGACATTAAGAATGAAAAGCGGGCCGCTGCATCACGACTTAAGCCTAACATTAGCGCCGCTGTCATAGTGGCACCAGAGCGCGAAGTCCCCGGGATCAAGGCCAATGCCTGCGCGAAACCAATTAACAAGGCTTTACGCCAGCCCGTCTGATAAACCGTTAAATCGCGGCGCGACATCTTATCGGCCCACCACAACAATAAACCAAATACGACGGTAGTGACCGCGATGACCTCAGCATTACGTAGGTGAGTCGCGATAAAATCCTTTGCCAGAAAACCAAAAAACACCGCTGGCAAGGTCGCCAGAATAATCCACCACGCCAGCTTGCTGTCTTCGGATTGTTGACCTCTGAAAATGCTCGCAATCCAAGCATTAAACATAGTCCATAACTCGTGTCTGAAATAAATTACCACAGCAAATAACGAACCTGTATTCACTGCCACATCGAAGGATAAACCTTGATCTTCCCAACCTAAAAGCTGTGCGGGTAAAATTAAGTGGGCAGAACTAGAAATAGGTAAAAACTCGGTTAGCCCTTGAATAAGCGCTAAAATAATGACCTGAAACGTATCCATGACAATCCTATCAATAAATTAAAACGTCAGCCCTGGGGGCCATTCAAACGTCACAGGCCAAAGTCGCTGTGAATCTTTGTCATACTCTTGCCACAAACTTGCATAGCTTTTATCTACCACGGGATGAATCAATTCCGGCGCTAACTCGGCTAATGGCCATAACACAAAGGCATTATTGACTATCTCAGCACGGGGCAGCACAACAGGCGTTTGGCATACCACATGGTCATAAAGCAGCAGATCCAAATCTAAGGTTCTTGGGCTAAATTTCTTTGCCCCGGCAAGCCGGCCGTGATTCTGCTCGATTTGCTTAAACTGTGCAACTACCGCCGCTATATTAAGATCCGTTTCAGCGCTAGCAACCATATTCAAAAAATTAGTGCCACTAAAACCTACCGCTTCACTTTCATACATAGAAGAGAGGCGCAGCGGCCCGAAACACGCTCGCAGCGATGTTAATCCTGCTTGCAGATGCTGTTCAGGCTCGATATTGCTACCCAGACTGATATAAATACGTGCCATGCTAATGTCCGATTTATCTGAAGATAAACACTGTTTCTCAATCAACAGCGCAGTTGATCAAGTACTCATCTAACGTGAACGTTCAATCTCGACGCCAACCGAAGCTGCCGTTGCGACTGCTCCCGGCTTCATCACCACAACTTTCACCCAAGCCACATTAAATTCTTGAAGTAGGCAATCGGCCACGCGCTCGGCAACCGTTTCGATTAACTCGATTGGATGCTCAGTAACAAGTTGGGTTAATCGATTGGAAACTGTCTCATAGCACAGCGCATATTGATAATCGTCTGTCGCAGCGGCGGGTTTGTTATCCCACGCCATGTCTAAATCTAATAACAGGCTCTGCTGGATTTTCTTTTCCCACTCATAGACACCAATCACAGTATCAATGCGTAATTGCCGTATAAGTACCTTATCCATGCTTTCTCCAACTAACGACTATGAGGTCTGATAAGCTAAAAGCGATCCTAGCTGTATAATCCGCAATCTTCTGACAGATAACTAATTTACTTTCTACTCGAGCCAATCCACAGTAGGATAACGCCCTAAAAGGATTTGCTCATTCAGAAAATATCTCAGCCCCAACTAGGCGAGTTATCGCACAAACCTATAGCGGGATTGGCAACTGGGTCAGCTTTTTAAATTGTTGCGCGATAATACCTTAAGACGCGTAAGGAAACCAATGTGAGTCCATTAACACAGACACTTTTGATGATTTTGGCCGCCTATTTGGCGGGTTCAATCTCAAGTGCCGTGCTGGTTTGTAGGATGAGAGGTCTACCCGATCCAAGATTGCAAGGTTCAGGCAATCCAGGAGCCACCAATGTACTGCGAATTGGCGGCGCGAGTTCGGCTGCCATGGTGTTGTTTTTCGACATGCTCAAAGGTGCCGTGCCTTCTTATTTAGCTTATCTTATGGGCATAGATGCAGTGTCACTCGGACTCATCGCCATCGCCGCCTGTCTTGGACATATTTATCCGGTATTTTTTGGATTCAAAGGTGGCAAAGGCGTTGCTACCGCCTTTGGCGCTATGGCTCCCATCGGCGATGATTTAGCGATTTGCCTAATGGCATCTTGGGTCGTCCTATTGTTAATTAGCCGCTACTCGTCCCTTGCCGCCATTCTTACCGCTTTACTGGCGCCCCTTTATACTTGGTGGCTAGACGACAGATTCACCATTCCCGTTGCCATGTTGTCGACACTTATCATCATTCGCCATAAAGACAATATTCAGCGCTTACTCAAGGGTGAAGAATCTAAAGTGTCACGCAAGAAGCGCCCTAAAAAATCCTAAGATAACATTACACCCAATGAAATTACCCCAATAAAAAACTGCGCTAAAAGCGCAGTTTTTTTGTCTCAATATTAAGTATCGGCATCAACAACCAGTTATGCCACTGGTGGCAAGGTATCTAATGGCCATCGAGGTTGACCTTTTACCGCTAAATCTTCGTGTTGTCCCGCCTTTAAACGCTGCAATCCCGCAAAGGCAATCATGGCGCCGTTATCGGTACAAAACTCACCGCGGGGATAAAATACTTGTCCACCTAGCGAGTTCATCATTTCAGCCAAGGTTTCCCTTAAACGCGTATTCGCACTCACGCCACCGGCGATCACTAAGCGGTTATAGCCAGTTTGCTTCAGCGCACGGCGACATTTAATCGCTAGCGTATCAACCACGGCTTCTTCAAAGGCACGGGCAATATTGGCGCGCGTTTGCCCATCGTCAGGTTCAGCGGCAATAGTATTGGCGGTAAAAGTTTTTAAACCCGAAAAGCTAAAATCGAGTCCAGGTCTGTCGGTCATAGGACGCGGGAACTTATAGCCTGCAGGTAAGCCTTTAGCGGCCAGTTTCGCTAAGCGCGGGCCGCCGGGATAATCCAGCCCCATTAACTTGGCCGTTTTATCGAATGCTTCACCCGCGGCATCGTCAACCGACTCGCCTAATACTTCATAGCGGCCAATCCCATCGACTTTAACTAACATAGAATGGCCACCAGAGACTAATAAGGCCACAAATGGGAACTCAGGCGCATCATCTTCAAGCATAGGCGCCAGCAGGTGCCCTTCCATATGGTGCACACCGATTGCAGGCTTGTCCCAAGCAAACGCCAGTGAACGCCCAACACAGGCGCCGACAAGCAAAGCACCAATCAAACCTGGGCCCTTGGTATAGGCAATCCCGTCGAGATCAGCCATTTCAGTATTCGCATCTTTCAGCGCTTGACGAATAAGCGGCACAATTTTGCGTACATGGTCACGCGACGCCAACTCAGGCACCACACCACCATAGTCAGCATGCAGCTTAACTTGACTGTATAAAGTGTGCGATAATAAGCCCAGTTCATCGTCATAGACGGCGATACCTGTCTCGTCACAGGATGTTTCAATACCTAGAACCCGCATGGTGTCTCATCAATTGCTAACAAAAGGGCGCTAATTCTACCTGCAAGCGCTCGATTACTCCAGTCGCGCAGACCATATTGAGTCCACTATAGGACTGAGCTCAGTTTTAGGGCTTTACAAGCCTAGGTGTCTCGGTATAAAATTCCGCACCATTTTAAATAGACTTGGTTCGAGTAATTGAACCAGAACAACCTACACCTAAGGGGTGATGGCGTATGCCAATTATTAAAGTACGTGAAAACGAACCATTCGACGTAGCTCTGCGTCGTTTCAAGCGCTCTTGTGAAAAAGCTGGTATTTTAGCCGACGTGCGTGCTCGTGAATTCTACGAGAAGCCAACTACTGCACGTAAGCGCGCAAAAGCAGCTGCAGTTAAACGTTTAGCTAAGAAGCTTTCTCGCGAAAACGCACGTCGCGTACGTTTATATTAATCTCATATGAGCCTAATTGATCAGCTAAAAGACCACATGAAGCAGGCCATGATCGCCAAAGAGAAGGCGCGCTTGAGCACTATTCGTATGGCATTAGCCGCCATCAAACAGATTGAAGTGGATACCCGCGAATCTCTGACTGATGAACAGGTTATAGCGGTCTTAACCAAAATGGTGAAACAACGTCGTGACTCGATTGCTCAGTTTGAAGCAGCGGGTCGTAACGAGTTGGCCGACGTGGAAGCAGCAGAGATTCAAGTTATTGAAGCTTTCCTGCCTACCCCTCTTACAGAGGCGGAAGTCGCGGCGCTCATCGATGCAACTATTGTAGAAGTAGGTGCATCCGCCATGGCGGATATGGGCAAAGTAATGGGAGCATTGAAATCTAAAGTGCAAGGACGTGCAGACATGGGCGCTATCGGCGCTATGATCCGTGCAAAATTGCAATAATTAGCGTTTCACTGTATGAACAAGCCGTGCCTATGCGCGGCTTGTTTGTTTAAATTCGCGCAAGGCGGGATTTTAAGCACTCAATGGCAATACCTCGTGATTTTATCAATGAGCTAATCGCTCGCACTGACATAGTCGAACTTATCGATCGTAAGGTGCCCTTGAAAAAGGCGGGTAAGAACTACTCGGCCTGTTGTCCTTTTCATAGCGAAAAATCACCTTCGTTTACCGTCAGCCGTGATAAACAGTTCTATCATTGCTTTGGCTGCGGTGCTCACGGCAACGCCATCGATTTTGTGATGGAGTATGACCGACTCGATTTTATTGATGCCATTGAAGATTTGGCGGGCCAGCTTGGATTAGAGGTTCCCAGAGAACAAGGCACAGGCAAGCGACATGATGACGGTTTAAGTCGTGACTTATACCAACTCATGGAAGAAGCGAGCCTTTACTTTCAAAACCAACTTAGACAACACCAAGATAAACAAAAAGTTATCGATTATCTTGCCTATCGCGGTTTATCCGATGATGTAGTCGAACATTTTGGTATTGGCTTTGCGCCAGACGGTTGGGACGGCTTATTGGGCCGCTATCGTCAGAATCAAGATGCGCAGGATAAATTACTCACTGCGGGTATGTTAATTAGTAACGACAGTGGTAAACGTTACGACAGATTTCGTGACCGCCTGATGTTTCCTATCCGCGACAGGCGCGGACGAGTCATTGGTTTTGGCGGCAGAGTTTTAGGTGATGGCACACCCAAATACTTGAATTCTCCAGAAACGCCCATATTTCATAAGGGCAATGAGCTTTATGGTCTTTATGAACTAAAACAACGCCATCGCGATCCAGACAAAGTACTGATCGTTGAAGGCTATATGGATGTGGTGGCATTGGCGCAATTTGGTGTCGATTATGCCGTCGCGTCATTAGGCACTTCGACTACAGCGGAGCAATTTCAGCTTTTGCTGCGCAGCGCTAAAGAAGTGGTTTGCTGTTACGACGGTGATAGAGCGGGTACTGAAGCGGCTTGGCGCGCACTGGAAACGGCATTACCATTATTAAAGCCAGGCGATCAAGTGCGATTTATGTTCCTGCCTCAGGCCGAAGATCCTGATTCTATGGTACGTAAAATTGGTAAAGATGCATTTGAAACCTTAATGGATTCAGCCATAGCACTACCCGAGTTTCTGTTTGATACATTAGCGACAAAATACGGTACAGATAAAGGCAACTTAGCGAAACAAGCTTTTATCTTAATTGAAAAAATTCAAGACACTGTGCTGCAAAACTTACTGCTTGAGAACTTAGCTCACAAGTTAGGAATGAACAGCTCAGAAGATATGAAAAAGAAGCTAGGCTTTAGCGTGAAACAAGCTAAGCCAATGGCAAATAATGGATTAAAAGGACGCGGTACACCCTTGCGACTCGCCATCGCATTGCTAGTACAACATCCTAAACTGGGTATGGGTTTACCCCCACAACCCGCACTCGCCCACTTACAGATGCCAGGCATAGAATTGCTGCCACTGTTATTGGAAATGACTCGAGAGCAAACGTTAAACAGCGCACAACTACTTGAACAATTCAGAGAGCACCCTTATAGCGGCACTCTGCATAAATTGGCCCAATGGGACCATCAAGTGGCGGATGAAAACTTGCTCGAAAAGTTTAAACAAACCCTGGTTTGGTTGAACAATCAATATATTGAACAACGATATCAGGAATTGAGTCTAAAACAGACTCATACTAAAGAAGAGAAGATGCAGCTCTCGAAGCTGATCTCAGTCATGAAAGGGTTAAACTGAGGCAAAAATGTCCTCATTCACTGTCCCAGTGACTAGCACAGACATGTGCACACGGCTATAATTGACGATTTGCGCGGCACTTAGCTTATGCTAAGTGTCCGTCGTTGTAACAGTTTCCCAACTTGGATGATATCTATGGATCATACTCCGCAGTCGCAACTTAAGCTGTTGCTTGCCAAAGGTAAAGAGCAAGGTTACTTAACCTATGCAGAAGTGAACGATCACTTACCTGCAGACATGGTCGATTCTGACCAGATCGAAGATATTATCCAGATGATAAATGACATGGGTATCCGGGTATTCGAAGAAGCCCCAGATGCCGATGACATGATGATGTCGGAAGACAACACAGACGAAGATGCCGCTGAAGAAGCCGCTGCCGCACTCGCAACAGTAGAAAGCGAACTTGGCCGCACAACCGATCCCGTGCGCATGTACATGCGTGAAATGGGTACCGTTGAGCTTCTGACCCGCGAAGGCGAAATTGTTATCGCCAAACGCATCGAAGAAGGCATCAACACAGTTCAAAGTTCAGTCGCCGAGTACCCGCAAGCGATCGCGATGATCCTTGAGCAATTCGACCAATTTGAAGCCGACGAACTGCGCCTATCTGATATTATCTCTGGATTTGTTAACCCGGACGAAGAAGACGTCGCACCGACAGCAACTCACATCGGCTCAGAATTATCTGAAGAAGAGCTGGACGATGAAGATGACGAAGATGATGACGAAGACAGTGAAGATGAAGAAGAAGGCAACAAAGGGCCAGATCCTGAAGAAGCACGCGAAAGATTCGCTCAACTGAGAACCGCCTACGAAAGTGCACTGAAAATTATCGAAGCTAAGGGCCGTGAACACCCAGAATCGGTAAAAGCACTATTCGAAATTGGTGAAATCTTCAAAGAATTCCGCTTAGTACCTAAACAGTTTGACCGTTTAGTAAAAAGCATGCGCACTATGATGGATCGCGTGCGTGTTCAAGAACGTTTAGTGTTAAAACTATGCGTTGAACAAGCCAAAATGCCGAAGAAAAATTTTGTTAAATTCTTCACTGGCAACGAAACCAACCTCGATTGGTTCAACACTGAAAAAGCCTCAACTAAACCTTATGCCGAAGGCCTAAGAATGGTTGAAGACGACGTGATCCGTTGTCGTACTAAGCTTGCAGCAGTTGAAGAAGAAACTGGCTTAGCGATTTCAGCCATTAAAGACATCAACCGTCGTATGTCAATCGGTGAAGCTAAAGCCCGCCGTGCGAAGAAAGAAATGGTTGAAGCCAACTTACGTCTGGTCATTTCTATCGCGAAGAAATACACCAACCGTGGCTTACAATTCTTGGACTTAATCCAAGAAGGTAACATTGGCTTGATGAAAGCCGTGGATAAATTCGAATACCGTCGTGGCTATAAGTTCTCGACCTATGCAACTTGGTGGATCCGTCAGGCGATTACTCGTTCTATTGCCGACCAAGCGCGTACGATTCGTATTCCAGTACACATGATCGAAACGATCAACAAGCTGAACCGTATTTCTCGCCAAATGCTACAGGAAATGGGCCGCGAGCCTTCACCTGAAGAACTGGCTGAGCGTATGATGATGCCGGAAGATAAGATCCGTAAGGTACTGAAAATCGCTAAAGAACCTATCTCCATGGAAACCCCAATCGGTGACGATGAAGATTCGCATTTAGGTGATTTTATCGAGGATACGACCCTCGAACTACCACTGGACTCAGCGACCAGCGAAAGCTTGAAAAACGCCACTCACGAAGTGTTAGCAGGTCTAACCGCCCGTGAAGCAAAAGTACTGCGTATGCGTTTTGGTATCGATATGAACACTGACCACACACTTGAAGAAGTGGGTAAGCAGTTCGACGTGACCCGTGAACGTATTCGTCAGATTGAAGCTAAGGCACTGCGCAAACTGCGTCACCCTTCACGCTCAGAAATCTTAAAATCATTCCTAGATGAATAGGCCGTTATAAGCCTAAAGTCAGCTAAGTAAGATTTGAAGCCCTGCCTATGCAGGGCTTTTTATTGCCTCTCCGGCGCCAATATCCGCATAAGCACGCTATGAAAGCATTAAATTTAGCCGACGATGGCATTTAAGTTGATTAACAGATAACCAATTGAATCAGTTGCGTGAATTTCCAGCCAAAACACGGGTGACAAGCGTAAGTAAGCTTAGTATACTTCCTCCCGCTTCAGGTAATGACGATTACCTTAAGTCGGCCCCTTAGCTCAGTTGGTTAGAGCACACGACTCATAATCGTTAGGTCCACGGTTCAAGTCCGTGAGGGGCCACCACCCAATACAACGAAGAAGCCCATTGATTCAATGGGCTTTTTTGTATCTAAAGCACACCCATTCTCACCTTCGAAATACCTGAACCTAGGAACGATCGCACCTATATCGCACAAACTGCATGCAACCCCATGCAAAAGGGTGCAAAACATCAGTCTAACCAAACTTCAAGGCAATTCAAGCTACAAATTTATTCTACCTAAAATGGAACACGCATTAGGTCGTGTCAGCATCTTAGAATGATAAAAGTTAGGGAGTTAATAGAGTGCAAAAAAACGAAGCTGAAGATAACCCGAAAAGAGTAAAGCGACGCTCTAACGCGTCGCTTAAGATGAAAGTATCAATCTTGACGAGTCCAGTGTTCAACTCGTCCAATTACAGCATTTTTTAATAATGCTTACTTATCTGATAAAGCGTATGCAACTTATAGAAGTTCAATGGGCCTGAGAGAAAAGAAATAAAGGATTAGGCCCAATATCAACATGCTATAAGCCAATACCCGTCAGCCAACATTTAGGTTTTTTTTCCTTTATCAGCCGCCCCTCCATAGAGTCTTCAACTACCATTTCTACATGTTGACTATTATCTGTCCTCTCATTCCCCCCCGTATTTCCCCACATCACGGTTCCAAGATTTTGCTCTTTGGTCGAGGACTTCGATTCTGACTCAAGTGCATATTGCTTTGCTGAAGAAATAAAATTTTCAATATCCTCGGCCGTGTAGCGTACAAGACTACCAATCTTAATAAAGCTTGGTGCATGCCCCAGCTCAATTGCAGTTGAGCCCTTAGTTCGACTCTTCTGTAATGCGCTAACTGACATAGACAACCTCATCGCGGTTTGTTTTTCGGTGTATAGCCTTACATCTGACATCAAATAACTCCTAGTGGGTAGACCCGCGAAGAATATCTGGTGCGTAAAAAAAACAAAAAAAACGATTATGTTTGGTCTAGAAATCTTGTGCACACTCCTCATTAATTTTTTTATGCATAATCGAAATTTCTGCCTTTTGAAAAAAATTTGCATGCTATTGCCATCTTAAACAACAAAAGGCAAAACAAATGAAACTCTACCAACTTATGTGGGATCTTCTACTTCATACATTCAACCTGATTATTGTGGGAGCGCCAAACGACGATGTCATTCAACAGTTTCACAAAACCTTCAATGTCAGCGGGAGCGGAAATGAGCCGCAGAACAAAGACCTTAAATTGAGCCAGGTTGTTCACGAATGGCACTCAGGTAAACGAAAATTTCTGACCGTTTCAGTAAAAGATATACCTAACTTTTACATTCGGATTTTAGATATCAAAAACTTCCAAAATAACGATACTAACGAGCTAGTCCCCAACAGCCTAGCAGCCATGAGTTTTTATAGCAGAGTGAGAGAAAGCAGCACGGGGAAATTGAAAACAAGAAAAATTTGCGACCTTACGCCAAAACAAGATTTGGATAACGTTATTTCAGCTCATCTGCTTAAACTCGCCAAACCTCAATTCCACTTGACCTCCAAACATCTCCTAACGCTTGATGAGTATCTGAAAGAATATGAAGTGGTTTTGATATCAAAAAACCCAAAAACAGCGCGAAATAAAATCAATATCATCCGTTATCACTTCAAACAATTCCTAGCATATCCTATTGATAAAATAGACTTAAAATTACTAATCCTCTGGAAGGAAAGCCATATCAGAAAGCTAACAACAAAACAGAAACAACAAAGTGAATGTCCATATGATTTGGCAGAATCAACACTTAAAGGCGCAATTTCATCACTCAGAGCAGCTTTACGATCGGCTTCCGCATCACCATTTCATAATTATAAAATTCCGGAGGAGATCATTCACACCAGCGAGCTTAAATTTATTCCCAAAAACTTGGTGCATAAATATTACAGCCAAGAAGAGCGAGTAGAAATTTACCAAAAATTATTTGTACGAGACCGGAACAAACTGCTTGGAAAACTAGGTTCCTGCCCGTTCTACGACTACCTGACACCTCTAATTTTAATTTGCATCTACTTAGGGTTAAGGCCGAGCTATGCACTAAAAATCAAAAAAACAGATATTTATTGGGAAAGTAACATGCTGATTATTCGAGGAGATAAGGGAAAAGTTAAGCAGCCGCAATACACTCCATTGTGTAATGGCCTCGATGTTATTATTAAAGAATGGTTACAACACCCAATTCACTCCTCAAAAAGTCAATGGCTTTTCCCTAATCCAATTGATCATAAATCACACCTAGTAGACTACAGTAAATTAGTCAAAAACTTCAAAAAAACGCTGAGTTTTGAACACTTTGACTTTACAACTGTTCGTCATACATCTGCGACACATTTTCAATCTGGGGGCCATGATATCTTTAAAACGCAACGGTTCCTTGGCCATGGAAATGTCACGACAACGTTGCGATATTCGCATCATACGGATTTGGATATCAAGCGTTGTTACACTCAATACTCCGAGATGGTAGATAACGAGATCCTTCAGGCCAGAGCACTAGTAGCAGGTACGAAGTAACGTCAAAATCTCGTAACTCAGAATATGACGGTATAAATTTAACGACAGAACAGTGAAATTCTCATCGTGCGTTTCTAGTTATTCAGGACATACTTTCCTGCAAAGCGAGAAACCACGATGATGCAATCGACTGCGTTTGAACAACAAGCCCACAATCTGCTGATGGTCTTCGAATTGATGACCTATGTAATTAAAAAAGAGATGCCTGATAGCAACAACACCTTTTCTTACAAGGACAACGTTGAGCAAGAAATACTCCTGCACATGCTTAAACAACGCTTAGTGCGTGAAAAAATGTCCGCCGCTCAGATTGAACTCGCAATTTCATTTGCTGAGCAATTTATGCAAACAGGGCTAATTTCCATGGCACAGACCTAAGTAAAAGTTGAAAGGCCAAACCAATAGGAGTAACAAATGGAACACTCAACTTTTATTCATGTAAATCAGCTTAAAACATTTAGTCCTCGGAATGAACACTGCAAAGTCGTGTTGCTTGCAGATATTAAACTGAACGACCAAACCTCAATAGAGCTGCTGTTTACACGCTACATTTATCTTCACTTAAATATAGATGGACATGTTCTAGGTGTGAGTATTAGCCAATCTATTTTTGAGGAGCATCCTGAGTTTAGCTCTCAGTTTTTAAACGACTTAGAAATGATGCAGCTATTACTCATGTATGTTGATGATATAACAAATTTTTGCCAATTATTTGCCGCAGAGTTTGAGTATGTCTTAGGGTATCACCCGACAGTCTACTTTGAAGCCGCGGAACAATATTGGGAAAAGCAGATGATTGAAGCACAATCTAACGCGCCTCAATAATCACCTACTAGCGAACCTCACGGTTCGCTTTTTTTGCTTAAAGCCTTAGCTCACATCTAAGCAGCCAACGCCCACAAACAGCGAACTATCAGATAAAATCAGCAATACACTGTACATTACAGTATCCGACCTGCAACCCACGTTTCCAATACATCAGCCAGTTTAATGAGTTGTTCTTGATGCTTGGATTTGTTTTTCGCTAGGTTTTGGATATTCAATAGCTTCCATCTCACCGCAGGTAATGCCGCGACGCTCGGTTCATCAAACAATGACCAATCAGGCTGACCCTGTTTAAAGGATAATAAAAAGTCTCTGTCTCTTACAGTAAAGTGATGCTGCAACGCTGTTAGCATTTCTGAGCGAGTTAAAACCAGCTCATCGAGTTTAATCGGCTTTGTCGTCATTCCATTGAATTCAGTTTGAAAGCTTTCATCAAGCGGTTTCCAGCGTGGAGACATCACTTCATTAATGGGCCTTGGATGGCTAAGTGTATAAGTGAGAAAGCCGACTAAAATCTCTCGACTGATCCCCTCTTCCGCCAGCAGCATTTTCACATCGAAAAGATCCCTTGGGTGCTGCCTATCCATCGCTGCACATAACTTACCTCCGTATAGATCAGGCAGGCTTACGACGGGGATCTCTGCATACCCAAATTCTTCTTCAACTAACTCAACGACTGGCATTAATACCGCTTTGTGTAGCGTACCTCTCGCAACAGGAGAGACTTCAATTTTTATTGTGACTCTATCACTTGTCACGACAACCCTGAGCTCATCATATTTATTGTCTTGAAATACTGCACTAAGGTTCGGTTGTAGATTGATCTGCGCAGTCAAACGACCAAGCGCTTCCTTCACACTTTGTAGCGCTTGTTCCCTTGGCTCCAAAGGAAGATAAGCCAAATCGATATCGACCGATAAGCGTGGGAAGTTGCGCACAAATAGGTTGATAGCCGTACCGCCCTTTAGGGCAAATACCTTCTCTTGGGCGACGAGCGGCAGCATCCGAATAAGCAAGGTCACTTGCTGGTAGTATATCGATGACTTATTCATACTGATTTTCTTCTGCCTTAATAAACGATGCAGGCACTGTTATTTGATACCGTCCATCGTAACGGCCATGAGCCACCACCTGACGCTTTCCCGCGCCTAGCGTGATTTGCTGCTCATCTAGCCTTTTGCTCCACTGGTGTTGATAGTAGTGGCCTAAAAAGAGAAATACGCGATTAGCTTGTACGGCTTCACTTCGATTCAGTATTGACTGTATTTTACGTGGGCTGAGATTCACTAACCCTTGAAACAGCTCCGCGGCATGCTCAAAACTAATATGTTTGCCAATGGCATTGACGACCTCATAGGCTGCAAGCTCCGCACAACTTGCCTTAACTTCCCTATTGTTCACCCCTATAGTTATAAAGTCTTTTTCCAACGTTTGGGTCAGCTTGCTACTGGTATAGAAAAGCCAGTTTTGCTCCTCCAATTCACGGAACCACTTTGGCAACGCCTGCTTACTTTGACAGCCAACCCAAACTTGCTCACTGCTTAGTTGAAGATAATGACTAAGCCCTTGATACGTTAGGCTACTAACTCCCGCAAGGTGAACAGGAAGCTTTAGCTGCTCATTCGCAGCCTTGAGCGCTTCAACCCAATGAGGCTGTAACTTGCCTGTTGACTCAGGACGAACGTAAACCCCCGCACTTATCTTGTACAACCAACCACTCTGCACATATTTTCTCACCAAAGATGAGCTGATCTCATTTTGTGTCAACCACGACTGAAGCACTACCGCACCAGGACTCGTATGATTAATAAGCCAGTTTATTTTTGATGACATAGTTGCACCATAAGTACCAAAATATAGAGTAAATTAAACCAACTATAGAAGCAGAGTTTATAAATTGCAATTACTTAGTACCCTAGGTACATGTTTGTCGAAAAATGCAAACTAGCAGAATGAGGGGAATATTAGTTACCAGCAAAAGGCTAAGAAGGGATTCTTACTTAAAACGTTAAACTTAACCCCTGAACCGACAGAATATCCGGTGCCCAATTCTAGTTATTGATAAGGACAATAACGAGGAGTTAATAATGAGTCAGTCACCGTTTATTCGCGTATATCAACGTAAATCAAAAAGCCCTTGGGATGATCATAGTACCGTCTTGTTACTCGCTGACATTGACGAAAATGATAATAATCCTAGAGCCTTACAATTCACTCGATATATCTATCTTCATCGCGACATCAAAGGACAACACTTAGGCATTAGCATCAGTAAATCGCTTCTTGAGGAACATGCTGAGTTTGATACTCAGTATTTAATGGGCTTGGAAATGATGATGCTATTGTTGATGTATAAAGATGATATTTCTGCCTTTTGCGAGTTGTTCACCGCGGAGTTTCAACAGATATTCGGGTTGCCCCCGATTCTCTATTTTGACGCTGCCGAACAATTCTGGGCTGAGCAGATTATTGAAGCCGAAGCTTAAGCTAACATTCAGCAGTAATGCTAAGCGTTAGCCACTTACTTGCGAACCCGAAGGGGTTCGCTTTTCATACCGAATCAAACTTGTGCACAAATTAAGTCCATAGATCATATTTGATGATGCTCTAGCAACGTGTTACAACACAAACGCTTTGGGACAAAAGCGAGCTAGAATAATCACGTCAATACTTTCACTTTAGATTAGGTTCTGTAATGCGTTAGTGCCCATTGAATAGTTCCATCAGCCTAACTTTGATTTTGAACTAACACCACCATAGACATCAATCGTCAACCCTCGCTCTTTCTCATAAGTTTTAGGTGTAAAGCCAAGCTGTTTTTTAAGGTGGCGGATCAAGTGAGGTTGATCACTAAAACCAAATTTGAAGACAACTTCAACCCAATCTAGTTCAGTCGATTCACGTTGATAGAGATACTCTAGCATTGCTTCTAATCTATTCATCGACTGGCACTGTTTAAGGGTAAGCCCTGTGGTGCGTTGAAAGCTTCTTTCTAGGGTTCTTTGTGAACAATACAGTTTTTCACCCAGCTCAGATATCGTACTCTGGTCTAGATGTTTAAGTACATTGCGAGTGATTTTACTGTGCTGATCTTCGGTGCACTGTTCCAACCAAGGCGACAGCATCGTATCTAACTGCTCTACACACTGCTGTGGATTGGTTCGAGCCAGTTCAATCAGTCTGCTTTCATCCATACCTAATTGCTTGAACAATGTTGAGTCTTCCACTGACTCCACTTCATCTAGTGCCAAAGGATTGGCAGAAAAATTGGGTAAACAGTAAAGAGCGCCGACACGAAACTTGATACCAAGATGAACAAATGGCTTAGAGTGATCTAATTCAAAGGTCTGCCGATGTGGATAAAGCCAATGGCTGCCTTCTCCCTTCGCTATGCTCGGGTTCAGGTCATAAGAGTAGGCTTGATTGTTAGGTGAAAGAATCAAATGTGCCGATGGGTCAGGGTTGAGCTTTGGGAATTGATAAGTCTCTGAATCAGGGTGCTTATCAATCAACCAATAGCATTCTACATATTGGGAAACACATGGTGAGTTTGGCGACTTTAGCCAATGGATCATAACCAGTTCCGTTAGGTTTATTGATTAAGGGTACTATAAGTCAGATCGTCGTAAACCAAAATCCCCCTTACAACAGCAAGAGGGATAACAAGTTATTTGTTGTTAAATTCAACCTGAACAATGCGGTTTGAAGATGATAAACCCGCACGTTTAATGGCTTTTTGTGCACCTACATTACTGCTCTCAGTAGAACAGATAGGCGTTAAACCACGCTGATTAGCTGAGTTAACTAGCCAGTTAAGCATTTGAGTAGCAATGCCTTTTCCACGTTGTGATTGAGCGACAATCATGCCAAGGTCTGCATATCCCGTTTGGTACTCATCAAACAGACGGCACTCGCCCGTTGCAATAAGTTCATTCTCGCTCCAATAACCGAATAACTCTTTACGATTAATCAGGTTACCAAAGTAGCCTGTAAGCCACTGCTCTGGTGCACCGATAGTAGTGGCTGCAAACTCAACAAATTGCTCCAGTTGCTCTGACTCTGCTAGCTTTAGTTCAAACTCTGGAATAGTGCTTTGCTTACTCGCCTCTTTTTGCTTGTACATCAGAGAATTAACCTTCACTGCTGATGCGTTATCAAGGCTAAGTGATAGATACTGCGGCTCTGCTGTACTGACAAATGCGCCATTTACAGCCCCAATGACTGAGTTATTTTGTTCTGCGATAAGCGTGAACAGTTCTTTTGCATCCATTTTAGTATCATTACTCAGGTAGAACTGCAACATATAACCTTCGCCATTGATGCAGCAGTATCCAACTAGGGTTTCTTGTTCATAAAACCCAAAGTGTGTAGACATGGGTACAAATCCAAAGTGCCACATACCATCAAGAGGTGCTGTTGATTGTGCAAAATATGCTTGCTTTAGTGTGCTGATTTCTTCTAGATTTTCGATTGGTTTAATTTCTAACATCGCTTTTTACCTAATTTTTTGATTTACTGGAAAGCCTTCCATCTTTATCTAAGAAGTGCCTCGCTTTCGTATGTCACACATAATAAGCAATGTCTGCTCGCTAAGATTGAACAAAAACGACAATGTTTAAATCGGTTTTTTAGATGTTGGGCTAAGTTCGAACTAAGTGGCCCTCATAAGCAATTAATACCTTATTGAAGGTGTTTTCAAATAAGGATTAGTAATCGATTACTGCTGCTAATGAAAAACGCTTTGGGGCATAAATGAGTTAATCAACTAGCCCATTTGGGAGGCAAAATCCTGTAATACACACCGTCCTCGCCTGGAACTTATGCGAGGTTAATTATGACTTTCCAAGATAAGGATACAAAAATTCACTAACTTCTCTTGAAGCGATACCAATATCAACTTTTATGCCCTCTTTCTCTAGAGCATAAAGACCCTTTCCATTGTTCCTTTCATCAGGATCTAGAATAGCAACTACAACTCTCTTAATTCCTGATTTAATGATTACAGAAGAACATGCCGGAGTTCTGCCAACAAATGAACATGGCTCAAGAGTGACATATGCAGTCACTTCTTCCATAGGGCCATCATAAGCACTAATCGCTTCGACCTCAGCATGGTTGCCACCAATTTTCTGTGTGAATCCTTCGGCAATGACTTGCCCGCCTAGAACGAGAACGCAACCTACCGGAGGATTTGGTTGGCACTCAGGCAGAGCAGCCCGAGATACCTCCAATGCTTTAAGCATAAATGCCTTGTCTAGATTCATCTAAAGTTCCATTTCATTGAATATGTAGTCATTCAATATCACACGTTTGAAAAGTAACTTTCGCGTTACTTCAGGGACATCTACTTCGTTACACACGGATTCAAACTCTTGGATAATCGTATTAATCTGCGATCTGATAATTTCTTCTGCTTTTTCGGCCTTAATATTGAAGCTTGGTGCTGCTTTCAGACAAAGTGATAACAGAGACAAATTTGAATTGTCGAAGAGCTTCATTCCATGATTCGCCTCCGCACCGCTACGGTTTTGTGGACAAATATCATAAGCAGGTGATAGAGATATTTTATCCCCTTCGACAAAGAAAGCGTGATTACGAGCATGGTCATCCGTATTGCCGATCAGCACGTTAAATACCATTCGTGCAAATAGCTCTTGGCTATCAGAGGCAAATGCAATGCAATACTGCTTCATAACGTTTACTAGGTCTACATAAGAAGCCTCGCTAGCCCATGCTTCATCTAAACCTAAAACTGTCAGTCCGGACACCATAGAGCGACGACACCAAATACCACCAATCAACTCTCTATCGAATCGTTTAACAAGAAGAACATCTTTGCCTAATGCTTTTTTTAATACAACTTCGGCCACATTGAGTCCGGCTAACTTAGCTAACTTCATGGCTACGTATTCTGAATAGACAACCTCGTAAGTATCATTTTGGGATGAAAATTTAGCAATATACTTAGCTTCACCACCAGTGATCATCGCTTTCGGACGAGCACCTCCCAGCGATGTACAATGCATAAGTGCTTTATCCAAATCCAACGGGATTTTCTTACCTTGAGCGACGATTTCAGACACCAGGTATAACTCTTCAAGCGTGGCTGCATCAGTAGAACGATCAACATACTCAGTGGCTGAATCTTGAAAGTCGAGAGAACCGATCCGGTCTGAAGCAGAATGCATCAAATACGTCATTTCGTTAAACCCAGCATCGTAGCCTTTGCTCATCAGCCGAGAAATAATAGCCCTACATCCCCAAGCATCAGGAGCTGCATCACGCAAGCATGAGAATATAGACATGCCTTGAACTGGCCCCATAGTACCAGCAGAAAGCGGTAATTCATGTGAGTAAATTGGCTCTGCATCTGGACGCTTCAAGTAAGACTGACCATAGGTAAAATGTTGGCCAGATTCATCAATAGTGAGTCTACCGGCTATCACAGGTTCTGAATGTCCTCTAAGCCATTTCCAAACGAAGCATTGGTTACTAGAAGTCGTCATCCAAAATTACCTTTTTCCTTCTCACTCGATTAGGCAGCAGTGCTTCTATTTTCGCATTTGTTTTATGTTTAATAGCAAACTGATTTTCATCGGGGTCAAATAAGGAAACACCTAACACCCAAGCAGTTTCGAAGTAAAGTCCGATACTTACAGACGGATCACCCTTAAGAATCTTTGTCATAGTGGGCTTAGATGCCCCAACTCGTGAACACAGCTCTTCTACTGTGATTTTCTTTTCCTTACGCTGGATTGAAAGCAGAGTGGCGAAATGAGCTAGTGCAGCACTAGCAACAGTGCCAATTTGAATTTTATTCCTTCCCACAGCAAATTACTCTTTACCATAAACCAATTAGAGTAAACAATAATTTACCAAAATCTAAATGCCAAACTAATAGACCACAACCAACTCGGTAAAAATTAACTTACCTTAAAATCTTTAAAGTAAATTATATTTTACCAAACAGCAGTCATTGAACGACAGAAAATGAACAACAGAGATCCAATCTGAGCTCTTTATTGAGTGATTGGTTTAACACGCTTCGGGGCAAAACGTTTTAAGGCAAAAATCTACTTTTGAACATTTCTAAGTTAGACTTTTAGCTCGAATTAGTGAATTTCGAATTAAAATTTCTATGGATTAACGCCTTGCTCACCGGAAAATTGGGAGTGCAGTGGATGAAATTTAATCCGATGCAGCCCCTCTTTATAAGCTGGACGCATATATGATGTCTGTTAAAGAATTTTGAACGATCCTCCAGTGTCCACCGGGTATAGACCGGACAGAAGGATTATTTTCTAAGTCTTGATATATTGCGCGTACTGAAGCTTCTTTAAATTTTTCCTGACCATCAACTTCAAAACGTAGCTCTGCTATTACATGAGTAATGGCTGCGGCTTGGTCATCTATACTTAATACTTTATACGAAACTGGTACATACTTACCAAAATCGTGCTTGGCCATTCCCGCTTTTTTCCCTTTGGGAGTATCAGTAAGGTATAAAAGTGAATCAACGATAAGCCCAAATCGCTTATTGCACCAATGATCTAAAAAGGCTGCCACCGCACGTTCAGGTGTATTTTCAGGTAGATTAGAGATATCCCCTCCAAATGGCAGGTATGGAATATCTTCAGATATTCTCGGTTTCCATTCGTCAATGGATTTGTTCATAAGATTTGTGTCTGAGATTTGCTTAAATATCTGTTTCCAACTCACCTCTTCTTTTGGGATTGGTTCCTTTTTCCCATCATCAAGAGCACCAGCCCAGTCTCTCGCAGCAAAGAGAGCACCCCAGCACTTTGCTGCTACTATTTTATTGTCAAAGGCTAACTCTCGACCATGAAGAATCCCGTTTCTGTACGGAATGGATATAGCATCTTCATTTGTTTTATTTCTGCCTTTAGTGAGAATTGAAGCTAACGTTTGAAGGCCTGATTCATGAGCTGCAATACAATCCCAAGCTGTCAAATCAACGTTTTCAGCAAAAAATCCTACATGCTTCGAAACATCATTTACGAGACCATCAAGTAAACTCAGCAATAAAGGTATACACGCATGATATCTACCAGCTAAGTAATCCTCTCTTACCAATTCTATGAGCCTTATTCTTTTCTTAAATTCACGATTTCCATTAAATTGCAATATGCCCCATTTTAATTTTTCTTCGTCATAAGAGTCGGCTATATATTTTTCCGCAGCATCCTTCCCGTCAGTGTCATAAATATCTATTGCTTTCTGCATCATTTCCATGTTTATGGATTCATATGCAATCCAACCTAGATTCGCAAAGCGTTCATTGAACTGATCTGGTAGCTCCAATATTTTTGCTTGATTTTTAACCTTATTGAATTCATTGAAAGCATCTTCCATGTTAGGGAAGATTTTACGAGCAAATGGATAGACTCTGTAAAGAGCCTCCAAGTTATCAAACGCCGCGAACTGCTTTAAAAGTTCAGCACTTGTTGGATTGTCAATGATCTTCTTTGATTTACTCATAAAGCTTCCTTGAGCTTAAAACGCCGCATTGAAGTGAGAGCAGCGTTACCATCAGACCTAAGCAATTGAGCCTCAACCTTCTACTGAAAATGCCAAGTGTTGAGAATCTCTCTCATTCTTTTCTATATTTGATAAAGTTTACTAAAAACACGTAAAGTACGATGCAACGTCACCACCCAAATTGTCTAAGTAAATGTCCTCTTTCATGTGAATTGGTTCATCACGATCAATTAGCATTTCAAATTCATCTTGAGTTAGAAAATCCATGTTATAACTCCAGTTTTAGCTAGGACAAGTTATTATAGTTTTTACAGGTACAGTTCCGTCGTCATTGTAATACCTTTCAATAAAAACGAATTCTTGGCTCGGAATATCATATCCAATATGTACTTTTTCCATGCTGTACTCCCGTAATTAACTAGCAAGGCCTGAGTGATGTAGACACCATGTAGCATTACAAAAATTTGGTCAACTGCCGAATGTAAGTTAATCAGACCATTGGATGCCCTAACGTGGAATGGGGCACTATTGAGTTAGAAAGTGCCGACTATAACGACATCAGATACTTTCTAACTGGCTAGGACTACAACCGTTTTAAAGATGTGTAAATTGTATAGGCACTACGATTCCATCCCCCCTTGTGCCTTCACGTTTACGCTCTTCTATGTGCATTGCTAAAGAAAGGTAAATCAATGCTTCCCGTGATAATTCCAACATCTTTAACGCTTTATCGGCTAAATCATCAACAGTTATATACTTTATATACTCAGTATCATCGACTTGAGCTGGGTACTCCTGAATACCCAGATACCTATGTTCTGCCATTTTTCTAATGATATGTAATTCTCTAGCTTCTGGTTCAGCAACATCAGTAAAATTTTGATCATATAAATCTTTCGATAAGAAGTATAAACCTCGTAATAGCCAGTTTTCACGTTCTAGAAAGCATGGGTTGATTTCTAGCGCTTTATTTTTCTTATTATACGTTCCCCAAATATTACGGAAATTTACAGAGTCTACCTTTAATCCAATTCTCATATAGTCGTTTAAGAACAAAGCTATTTTGTCAAAGATAGAATACGAAATTCTCAACGAGTTTTTCAGTAACTCATTTCGGTAGCCTAGATATACACCGTCCAAACCATTCTCTAGCAGAACGTCATTGTCAGAATAGTGTTCGAAATCAGCGGTAGTAAACTCGTACAGCATATGTCGGGCAACTATGAACTCTTGCTTTAGCAAGTTGAAATATTTAGGAAATCTAGGTTCTTCTCCGACTGCGTAGAAATGAATAGGTAAGTGCAGAACATCATTTGCAGCAATTGTAGCGGTGAACACATCATTCAAAGGATTTATAAATAGCTTATGTTGTAAGCACCATCTTCTGTAATCCTGTTCTTTTTGGTGCTTACCTAATGAGAAGTTATTAAAATCAAATTTACTATCGAACTCAATATCTTCTAGAACGTCTTCTGTGAAGTCCCTATAACCCATAAAAGTATCTAGAGCATCCTGTTGAATACCACAATCCCATAGTAACGGCTCACTTCCAAAACGATTAAGCTCCTTATTGGCGTGAAAAAAGAAAATACCACTATGCCCATGGTCATATAGATGCTGTCCATAGTGGACTTGGCCAATTGCTTTATTACCTAGTGCCATAGCAAAATTATCAATACGAGACAGGGCTTCTTCATAATAGCTAATTGACTCAATTACTCGCCCTAGTGAACTCATTCCGTTAGCTATATTTGTGAGTATTTTACACTGTATTATCTCATGAAGTTTCTCGAAGCCAGGCTCTGCCAAGGCCTTTCGCAAATTAAGTATCTCGGCCACTAGCCTTTCCTGATGCCAACTCCAAGTATCATCTACGTCTTTTCGCTCAATCATACGAAGTGCTGCGTAACAATTAGCTTTATAGAAATACAAGACAGAATAATTCTCGCTTGTCTCATTTTCCATAAGAGAATCACAGCTAACTAGCAGTACCTCTAGCTTTGAAATATCATTGTTATCAAATGCAATATCAATTTCTAAGCCTAGATCTTCGGTCTCTTTATTCAGCACTATGCGATTCCTTGTACAGTCTTAAAACTACTGGCTACATTCAAGATTTGAGAAAAAGTAAGTCTAATAGTACATTAATGGACACACAAAAATTAGTTCACTAACAAGGAAAGGGGCATAACGTTTTAAAGCATCATCCACTTTTGTACATTTTTCGGGTTATGAATTTCAGTCGATAGCGGCATATTAGATAAAATTTATGCTATTGAAAGCAGCCAATTTCACTCAATCACTTCAAACCGGAGACAAAATTAGTTTTCCAATTTAATCACCGCGTAGTGGCACATAAAGCTTTTAAGTAACCGAACCTTAGAGTTGTAAATGATTTGTTAAACCTCTTTATTTTTAATCCCATCGTTTGAAATATTTCTTCAACTTGATTGAATTATCCTAAGATGTGCTTACTTATCAATGTGGGGAACAGGGACGACCTCGCAATGAAGCCTTAACAGGCTGAAATAATAAAAATTATTATTTCAGATGGCAGTACCAAAGTGTGCAGCCGACTTCATCTACTGGTAATGCATTGTAAAATCTTTGTATACCCTTCAAAAGGCACTTAGGTGCCTTTTGTCGTTTTTGGAAATTAGAGATTGTTTGCTAGCGATAAAACCGTTCGGTGAGTTCATCACACAGCAGAGTACGATAGATAATTCGTTGCTTAAGTGATGCCGCATCTTGCGCGGTTAATAAAGGCTGACGAGTCTTTTTATCAGGCCTTGTGGTTAGCTCATCATAGAGCTGCTCATGAAGTCGTTTAATGTCGCTAAAAATGTGCAAGGATTGAGAAAACAGCATGACCTTATCGTAATAGCCTTGCCCTATCCCATCATGCCATTTCAGTAAAATGGTTTGCCGCGCGGCTTTTGTCTTAAAGGAATGCTCCATTTCGACGGCACAAATGGTTCCATCCACCTCCCTCACTATTCCATCCACATTTCGCACGCTGCTGTGAGTAAAACGCCGTTTAAACTCGGGCTCAGTCATCATGGCACACCATAGCGGGTTAGGCTCTCCGTTGGGCTTGTGATGATGGATGCCTTTTAACAACACAAACTGCATGATTAAGTCGTGCATTAAAGTGTTTTGGTTCACTTGCAGCGCCGGATGTTCTTTCGCACGATAGTAGACTGCAATATTCAGTAACTCTTCGGCGTATTTTGCGCCGCTGTAAGTGAGTGTATAAACACGGCCATCGTGGGAACGATGGGTAGTAACAAGACAGAGCAGTTGCTCTTGGACAAGCTTATTTAAATGCTCCAGAGATTGCCGATGGCTGATGCCATAGAGCCAAGCAATGTTACTCGGTGAAATCAGACCGAATCGAGCCACCAATTTCATGGTGAACTCACGGCGGATTTTCCCCGTTTTATTGTTATTTACGCCAGGTCGATATTGCATATCAAAATTCAAAAACGGGTCGTATCGAAGTGGAAGATTCGCGACCGATTTATCCTTTACGCTACTGTGTGATGTCATTAAAAATACCTTTGATTAAATGGGTACAATTAACTAGCCATCGAGGGGACAAATTTAACGCATTGATGATATTTTTGAGTGAATAATTGCAGATTTTCATCACGATAAACTGCTTTCATCCTGTCGGAATGAAAATAGCGATGAACATCGCTACCAAGCCAGCCTTTGGCTGATGAGTCACTTGCTGCGCAAACGACTCAGATGCCCTGAAGCGCCCGCCAGCTCTGATGACTCGTCATCGACGCTGGCTTACGAACTCCGTTCTAGCACTCCACGACATCAGACGCGCATGCACCGAGCTACGCTCTGTACTAACCGCATTTTCGCCGCTTACGTCGAGGGGGCGATGTGCCATCTTATTCCCCCTCGCGTCTCGCTCACTTTTCTCACGAAAAGTCTGGGGTTTAGCGGTGTATTTGTGCCAAATTCACCCCTAAATTTTGCTGAGGCAAAACTAAAATGCGGTTAGTACAGACCAGCTGTACATGCGCGTGCTCCTTTGAGCCATTACTGCGTAATCGCCCAAATCCGCGCTTGAAAGCTTGTTATCACAAGCACTTTTGTCGCAGAAAATCGTACCGATTTTTGCTCGTCAAAAGCACATTCTGTTAACGCCAACCTGCAAGCTCAGCATTAAAATGTCGTCACTAATGTGAGTGTGAAGTCCGAGACAAGATAAAAAAATGAAAGAAAAACAACAAAACTCACTGAACATTTTTCTTGTTCACCATTGCGAAAAATATGCTTGAAAAAGTGCTTTTTTTCATTAATGTCAATTTAGGAGCTTTACTCTTAATCACACTAAAGGAATAACAGCATGACTGACAATAATCACAACGGCCCGATCGTAAACATTGATGGAACACCTATGATAGGTAACACAGGAATCGATGTGCATGGCAACCCATTTGGCATTACTGAATCCGACACATCGGCGTGTAATAGCAGCATAAGCGATGATGCTTGGTCATTGCCTAACGACACATTTAGCTGCGATTTCGACAGTGGATTTGGGGATGGTTTCTAATTATGCGCCGTCATCTAAACGACAAAACACTTGCCAAATGGATACCTTTAGTCCTTTTGAGCATTATCACTATCATGTGCTTTTGCTGGTTTATCTATACTGAGGATATGAATTGCCTTTTACCTCCGTTAATACTGCATATTAAGTACGCCTTCGGTGTTTTAGCCTATGATAGACGTTATGCAAATACACCCGAGCCCGAGGATCCATGGGTGCGTTTTAAGTACATGATGTTCCGGTTTTGCTAAACCTCAACGTAACTAACCAGACAAATTAGTGAATGACGCCTATAGGGCGGTTAAGGAAAAATGATGGAATTTTTACTACCAATTGCGCTGATGATTATTGGCAGCATAGTGCTTGTGAAAAGATGTAAGCCAAAGAAATAGATAAGAAAAATCTCTGAAATCCGTGACCATAGTAAGGAATCTGCCTAAATGTTTAAGCAGTTTCCTTATTTAAATCACATCGAAATCAATCTAGCTCAACCACCACTTCGAGCCAACAACTTTCGCCAGTTAGCTTGACTATTAAGTAAAGCGTCATCATCTGAGAAAGTTATTAAATAACTCAATCTCAACAGCACTCCAGTCTGGAAAGCGTATTGAACCAAACTGCCACAAATCCCCCTTAAAAAACTCTTGGCCCTTTCCTTCAACGTGGTCGTCGATAAGAATATCTCCCTTCAGCAATCCTTTGTTCGGAATGATGATAAGACGACTGACATATTCCATGCCTAAGTGTTGCTCTACCCAAATACGCTTCTCCATATAACACAATGGATTTTGCAAACTTGGCGCTGTGGCTATGTAAGGTTCAATTTCTGGATGTTCGAGCATCTTTTTCATCACAGCAATGCCACCTACTTTAGGGGCTAAGCAGCTGAAAAATCCCAATTCAGCTTGAGGGTATGCCTGCTCAGGTTTCTGGAGTTTTTTAAAGGTTACAGCTTCTGTATAATTTACAAGCACATCGTCCATATCTACATATACGATTTTTGGCATAGCCTTACCATTCATAACAAAACCAACCTAAGTAACTGTATTAAAATATGATTATTATAATAAGACATCTGCATTCTCACAATATAGAAGAGTACGTTCTATAGAAGCAGTGTCTTAACTTACTTAAGAAAGTCAGGTAATGCACCCACTTGTCTTGATTTATCAAGTGTATTCACAGCTTCAAACCTTGAGCTATCCATCAAATGTGCATAACGTTTAGTTGTCTCAATCTGTTGATGGTTTAGCAGCTGACTAACCATATAGATGTTACCAGTCTGCATCATCACTTTAGATGCAAAATCATGCCGTAAATCGTACAACCTAAAATTTTCAATTTTTGCCTCTTTAATAATCATGTCCCATGATTTTTTTATTGTGGTGAGCTGAAGCTCAGGATTAGCTGGCGATGGAAATAACCAAGCATCCATTCTGGTCTTAAAATAACTAGCAGATTCGTTATGAATGCCATGTTTACGCCATTCTTTTAGTGTCTCCAACGCCAGAGAATTTAAAGGAATAACATTAGATATTCCGCGTTTATCAATCGATTTTCGAATACGGAAAAATTTTGAGTCCAAGTCAACATCAGACCATTTTGAATTGAACAACGTACCAGGCCTAATTCCCGTCTCTTTGAACAAAATAATAAAAGGTGAAACATGATCCACAAAATGACAACTTTCGAGATGCGCTGGCGTTTCTAGCCTGCGTAATATCCTATGCTCAATCGTCCTAGCTCTTTGCTCATGTTTTAATGAGTTGCGCTGGTTAATTGCAGCATACAGCCTTATTTCCTCATGGTCAGATAGATAACGAATGACCTGATTATCGACTCTTATTCTAGGTAAGCTATACAGATCATGATCTTTAATA
>NZ_JAUOEQ010000046.1:0-31014 GCF_031931965.1 Shewanella sp. SP2S2-6
CTCGCTCACGCAACGAACGCAAATGCCCTACGGCAACTCCTAGGGGAGGGTGAACTTCTGTAATCTCGGTGTCGGCTGTTAAACCTAAAAGAGTTATCCTGTCCCATCTTTGTTCTTTAACCACAACACCTTTTAGAAAATTTAATAATGGGTGGCACGTTAAATTTGCGGTTAAACCCAAAAGAGTTATGCCTGTTCCATTTTCCCCTGATGGCTTTTATTCTGAGGTTTGCTTTAGCTTGAGTACAGACTAAAGCTGAATTATCTTATTGTTTTACAATAGATAGCAGGGGTCGTTTTTAATTGTCTAAATAAGGACATTATGGAAATTTCAAAAGCAATTATTCTGCCGCTGTTCTGTGTGTTTGTAGTGCCAGTATTATCGGTTTGGTCTGCGCAGGATGCAGCATGTTCTACACCGGAGGTTTGTTCGATAAAAGTACAGCTGCAAAAAAAACCTGATTATCTACTTCTCAGAGATCTGGCTGAAAAAGGCCCGATGGGACGTGAAGCTGGTTCTGTCGTCGCGGCATTATTGGACCATCCTGATTGGGCTATCAGAGAGAAGGCAGCCAGAGCACTTGGATTTATTGACTATCCAGAGGCAATTCCCTATTTGGGCAAGTTGCTTAATGATCCAGCCAATGCTGTATTAAGTTTGATAGCCGCTGAATCGCTTGGTCGAATCGGAGACCAGCGTGCAATAGACTTTCTTGAGCCAGTTGCAGAATCGCATTGGTTCCCTGCAGTTCGAAATGCTGCGAAAACAGCGATATTCAACATTGAGCATAATCGTCAGTACCCGAAGCAGCACCCGAATGCCAGTTTCGCTGATGTCTTTTTTGATTATTTGATGGTCGAAAATTACAGTACTCCAAGGCCCAAGTTATGTAGCGAATTGGCAGTTCCCTTTGCGAAGAATAATTTGTTCATAAAACGCTATCAAGATACTGAAAACAGTTCTCTGGCAGCTATTTCATATAGGGTTATCAGTCGTGGCTCCAATTCTTTGGAACAGACAAACCCGGACGCTATAGAGCGTTATACGATAGTTTTGGATGCTTCAAATCAGCTGACCCTGCCAGGAGTTCGATACCCACAAGAGCCAAATGTGGCATTAAAAGTCGGTGGCGGATGGTTGGCAGGCCTTAATCTTGGTGAGTGGGGCGGAGAACTGGTTTTTCTTTCAGACTTGGGGACATCTTCGCGCATCTTATCAGAGCCAATCGCGGACATTTTTCAATTGGGTAGCAGGAATATTGCCATTACCGATAGAATTGACGGGTTTGACATCATCTACGAAATAAAGCGCTCTGGCGACAACCAATGGTCGGCAACACCATGGCGGCGATTACCCGATTCTATGTTTGAAGCCAAAATACTTGCAAGCGGTGAGCTAATGGTAAATACGAACGTCGGAAGCCTGCAAATTTCAAGTGATGGCCAGATGCGAATGGCGTCTTGTAAGGCATATTACCCAATCAATGAAGATAAATAAGTGGAGAATTTAACGAGCCATCCATTGTTAAATTTTTATTGTTTTGGACTACTATACCCCGTATAACCATAATGCGCCTTTAGTGAAACCGATAGGAAAAGTCGTTTCGTGATAGGCGCCTTCGATGATGTCGTCTTTCACTTCAAGACTCAAATAGTTGCGCGAACGCAGCTTGGCGACGAACGCATTTTGCAAGCCTACCATGTCATTTTTGCTACCGTTGGCGGGCGTTTCCATCGCGCCAGTCGCAAAATAGATTTTGGCTTTTAAATCAGTATTTTTTGCGGCGAATTGTTTTTCTAGTTCGAAAAGTTAGCGGTCATGGATCCACAGCGACGGGCTCGTCAGAATATAATTTTCAAATAATTGGGGTTTAGTCAGCAGTGCTAAAACGCCAAAAGATCCCCCTAAAGATTGACCTGCAAGTGTTCTGTGGTTGGGCGTTGCTCTGTAATGAGTCTCCACAAATGGGATCACTTCCGACTCAATAAAGGTTAGGTAATTAAGCGCTTCACCCGTTTCAAATTTAACCCAATTTAACGAGCCATCCATTGTGAAATTTGCAGAGTGTATGCTTATAAAAAGGCATACAGATTACTGGAGAGTTGGTTGAATTAAGCATTGGCATTTAAGTGACCGTTGACGGCATGGCCGCTCTTTCACATCCATGTGATCGCGGCATTTGCACTTCCGTATGCAGCAGATGCCGTCGTCTAGCCCTCATGGATACTTCTTGTGAAATAAAAGGGGTGGCGTATCACTGGAATGACAGTGCTTAATCATCAGCTTGATTTACTTCGGCTGTTAAGCTGCAAACAAGCAGCAAAATAGTCTGTCAACCTTTGATAAGATCGAAAGCGAGAAAACGCGGACAGACATATTTCTTTCTGAGTTATTTATAAGGGAGAAATCGAGGACTGGCAAAAAGCAGTTTAGCTTGTCCCATCTTTCTCATTTGCTAATTAACCTGAACTAGGGATAACGAGTGTCGAAAAATCTAAATTTAACAAATTAAATCAATGCTATAAATGATTATTTTGAAACGAAAAATCTATTTTCTGACTGAATGCGCATATCAAGGCGCTCTGTCGTACGCCATAGCGAGCTATGGTTAGACGGAGCAACGCGGAGAGGCCCGAAAAGATGCCTATTCAGCGGCTCTGCTTATCCCGAGCTCAGGTTAATTATGATTGCTGGCGTCTTGGCCAAATGTAGGTGTACTTAGCTACACTTTTTGGAATTTAAGCACTGAAATGGCCATAAAGGTGTAACATTGTACACTTTTTGGTGGCTTATCATTTTCAACAATCCAAAAGTGTAATTCTGTACACTTTTATATTGAATGGGGCTGGTTTTAGGACTAAGGTGTATGAAGTTACACTTTTGGAGATGATGATGGCATCACGGCTAAATCAACAATCCCTCGGCTTGTTAATTAAAGAACGAAGGAAAAGTGCTGCTCTTACTCAAGACGTGGCAGCTATGCTGTGCGGCGTAACCAAAAAAACGCTGATCCGAGTTGAAAAAGGTGAAGATGTTTATATCTCAACCGTATTCAAAATCCTTGATGGTCTGGGGATTGATATCGTTTCGGCTCAAACCAGCGCCACCGAAACTAACGGCTGGTATTAACCCATGAGTACTTCCAAAAAGCTCACGTTAGAGATGCACCTCGGTGATTTAATTATCGGGGAGTTATCCTTTGATGCGACGACCGACACCTTTGCCGTGCATTACACCAAAGACTGGCAACAAAGTGGATTCCCACTATCCCCAACAATTCCCTTAGATGGCACAGGAAGTAGCAGTCAGATATCGATGTTTTTGGTTAACTTATTACCGGAAAACAAAGGATTAGATTATTTAATTGAATCTCTTGGCGTCTCCAAGGGAAATACGTTTGCCTTGATCCGTGCAATTGGTCTCGATACCGCTGGTGCTGTTGCTTTTGTTCCTAAAGGGACTTTGCTGCCTGAAACACAATTACGGCCAATTAAGGCTGAAGAAGTTATTCAGCGAATTGAAGATCCCACAATGTGGCCGATGGAAATTTGGGACGGCAAACCTCGACTGTCGGTTGCGGGTGTGCAACCTAAATTAAACCTGTTTTATAACGGTGAAGAATTTGCATTTGCCGAAGGCGCACTGTCATCTACCCATATTGTTAAATTCGAAAAATATCGCCATTTAGTGCTCAATGAATTTATGACGATGCGCTTAGCCAAGGCGATTGGAATGAATGTGGCTAATGTTGATATCGTTCATTTTGGAGATTACAAAGTACTCTGTGTCGAACGCTTTGACCGACGTTATATGCCAAATGAGCAAAGGGTATTAAGAAGGCATATTGTCGATAGCTGCCAAGCACTTGGTTTTAGTGTTAGCAAAAAATATGAACGTAATTTTGGTTCAGGGCGTGATGTTAAAGATATTCGTGAAGGGGTAAGTTTTAACAGGCTCTTTAGTCTTGCTGTAAAATGTCGCAATCCAGTGGCTGCTAAGCAAGACATGTTGCAATGGGCGCTGTTCAATTTACTAACCGGCAATGCCGATGCACACGGTAAAAACTATTCGTTTTTTATGACGCCAAGCGGAATGGAGCCAACTCCTTGGTACGATTTGGTCAGCGTGGCTATGTATGAGGATTTTGAACAACAGCTTGCTATGGCAATCGATGACGAATTTGATCCAAACAGCATTTACGCGTATCAATTGGCCGCATTTATTGATGGCTTAGGTTTACCAAGAAATTTATTAATCAGTAACTTAACGACAATAGCGCGAAGAATACCGCAGGCAATAGCTGAGGTAGTTTCAATGCTCCCGGCCCTCGATGAGAGTGAAACATCATTTGTGGCTCATTACAAAGCGCAGTTACTGGCGAGATGTGAGCGTTACCTTAGTTTTGCTGACGAGGTCAGGGATGTGGAAGTGTAGCTCTAGCTATATCTTATCACCCAGCGGTAATTTCGTAGGGAAGGGGGCACTCCTGTCACCTTTGCTTTATTTGTTAATCTATAGAGTTGGGCATATCCCATAATTCTTGATTGCTTTTAAAGGCAAAATCAAAGTCGTGGGGCTTCCCCCCCCTGATTTTTAATTAAGAGTCGACCAAAAGGGGAAAAGCGCCTGTTCCCCTTTTGGAAATCCCTCGGCGTCCCTAGCGAAGTTACATGCATTGACTCTCTATTTATAAAGCAGGGCTTCGTGCTAATTCGAAAATCGCTAATGCTTCCGAAGGCAACGCAGACGTCCTGTCTGCGTCACACGCCATTCTTTCAATAAAGAGTCTTCAACGCCCCGCGGCAACTTCGCAGGGGAGGGTGAACTTCTGTAGTCTCGTTGTCTGTTGTTAGATCCAAAAGAGTTATGCCTGCCCCATCTTTGTCGCAGGTATTTTTTAAACATGTTATTCCCCTTGGGATGCATTGCCTCACGGCAGAATTGAGCGCCTCACGGCGGGTTAAAGTGCCCACGCTTCACAGCGTTGGCGGGCTTGCGGTTTATAGGTATACGGGGATTTTAGACGGGAGAAAAGCGTACTCGTTAACAGGTACTTCATTATTTGTTAAGTTTGGTCAGCTCCATGATTTTTGATATTAATTCAACTGATTTATTTAAATCTGTTGCAGGCTCTTTATTTTTTTCAGTTATGTTAAATGCAGAGTTAGAGCTGAAATTCCAATTCTCAAATACAGATTTAACTTCGGCTTGTTCCAATCTATCACCGTATATATTTAAAAACATTTCACCAAATCTTATTGCATGTTCCCTGTCCACTCTTATTAATGCTTCATGAATATAAGCCTTGCTGACGGAATAGGCATAGTTAGAAAATGCACACGCTAGGGAGATAACAATTAAAACCTTTATTGACAATAATGAATAAACTACCCAGTCGAGTTTATATCCGGAATAAAGAAGATAGTAAGTTGCACATGCCGCTGACAACAAAGATACAAAAATTGCAGAGGAAAAAGCTATAAATCCATAAAGCTTCCAATTATCTGCTTTAGAGTTAAACACCCTTCGGTTAGCCTTAAGGGAATTAATGGCAGAGTTAACATATTCTGATAAGTTTTTATCAATTTTTTCGGAGAGTTCTTTCTGTAGTTTTGCTTTAAAATCTTCCTGTAGCTTCACATTTTCAATTTGAAGCTTCATATTTTCATCTTTTAGCTCAAAATATTTATTACTTAAATCATAGTCCCTATTATTATGTGACAACCTTTCATAGATTAATTTCTTGATATTATTAACCATCTGATTTTCTGAATTAAAATTATTGAGGTTGCTGCTTAGTTTTTTTATGAATGTTGATGGGAGATTACTAAGAATTACGTCAGTGTATTTAGCTGGCAATAAACTAAAAAGCTCTACGATTTCTTGTATTTCAAGAGCAGGAATAAATTGAACCAGATCTGCAATTGGTGTAGAAATGATCAAATTAATCAGTTCAGCTTGATCACCCTCTGCTAAAGCCGATGTAAGATTATTAATGAATTTAAATTCGGGATTTATTGTTTCTGCCATATTACTCATCCTTGTAGCGGTTAAAGAATAAATTTCATAAAATTTATCAATTAGTAAGCTGTAGTCTACCTATTAGTCATTATTTTCTCTACAGATTTTGAATTTATGCACCACTTCACTACCTGATTGGTGTTCATATCTTCGCGGCACTAGCTTTGTTAACACGCTTGGACTGATATCCATTTCAATTTAATGGGCCACCCATTGTTAAATTTTATAAAAGGGATGGTGGGTATAATTCTGTTTGCTTTGCATGACTCGCAAGCAACACCAAATATAAAAGAGATACACCTTCCCCGGCGAAGTTGTCGAAATACGCAGATAGCTCTTAGTTGTTTGAGTGGGGCCGTGGCGACATCATGGATGATGGCGCAGGCTCGGGGAAAGTGATGTCCCATCTGAGCCGTTAGGCCGCAAATAAGCATCGAAATCTAATAATCCTATGTTATGTTTTTGCTGGGCCGTGTTTTTGGCGGCGGTTCAATAAGTCTAATCACTCGCTTAATCACATAGCTTAATTACATAACAAAAAGGGTGCATCGATGAACGATGAGCAATACGAGAAGGGGCTTGAGGTGCGTCGTGCTGTGATGGGCGATAGCTATGTGGATAAGGCGCTCAGTAGTGCGACGGATTTTACCCAGCCGCTGCAAGATTTAGTTACTGTGAGATTTAGTTACTTTGAGGTTTAGTGGTTTTAACATTCGCTAGGGGAGCTGAGTTACGCGCATTCCCCTAGCGCATGATGGCTACAAACTTGAACAGTCTGCGCTTATTTTTGTAGCTGGGCTTTTGCGGCTTCTACTTTTGAGAAATCCAAACCGAGTTCGAGCACGGCTTCTTTGATCAAGGCCGGTTTTTGCATCACTAGCCCCAGCAGTTGTTGTAGTTTTTCGGCTGGGATGCCTAATTGACCGAGCGTGCCCATCGCCATTAATGGATTTTCGGTTAATGTTTGAAACAGTTCTTGGATTTTAGCGTCACTGACCTTGTGTTCTTTTAAGATGGCAATAATGGGATTCATTGCATTACCTTGTTGATATGAAAGTTAAACAGGTGCCGATTTTATCACAGTTCTGCCAGAGTGGTTGCCTCACTCATGCTGTACCCGTTGGATTTTGCCACGCTTTGCCTATGCCATTAAGCGCATTAGATTTTATCCCCAATAAGCTTTACTCTGGTGACGTATTCCCCCAAATCTGCCAATAAAAACCTGAGCGACTGTCGTGCATCGTGAGCCGTTGCATTGGATATTGTCGCTCTAGATATTTTGGCCGTGGATATTTGTCGCTCTAGATATTTTGGCCGTGGATATTTGTTGCATTAGATAGTGCGGAGCTGCGCCATGCCGCTTTTATCATCCCTTAAAAATAGAAAGGAACTGTGGTTATGCTTGATGTTGTCGCGAACCAAGACAAAAGTATTGTGGTTAAACAGTTGCGATATGGGCGTGATAATGAGGTGCTGGTCGTCGATGAGTGGCAACTGCATCCCGCTGAACATTGGGCGATTTTCGCGACCGACAGCTATTGTGGTTCCTTGCTCGGGCGAATATTAACCGGTGATATTCAGCCCGATGAAGGGACGATTGCTGGCCTGCCGCAACGTATCGGCTGGGTGTCACTTGGGTTGCAACAAGCATTGCTGGAGCGCGAGTTAGAAAAAGACGAATTGGATTACGGTTCGAGTGTCGAATCCTTAGTGTTGGAATGCTGCCAAGATGCCGTACAACTCGCGCCATTATTACAAAAGGTTGGGCTTGAGCCGCTGCGTCTGCGTGGTTTTCGGCAGTTATCTACGGGCGAAACGCGCCGAGTCATGCTGGCGCGTGCGCTGGCAATGTTACCGCAATTACTGATCTTAGATGACCCTTATGCAGGCCTCGATGTTGAACATCAGGCGAGTTTATCTGAGCTGCTGAATGAAGTGGCCGAGCATACTCAGTTGCTGATCATTACCTCACGCCAAGAAGAATTGCCGCCGTGTATCAGCCATGTGGCGCTGTTTAATGGCGAGATGCTGAAATCGGGGCAGAGTGTGCACAAACTCAGCCCGTCGATGTCGATTGAGCAATGGCACAATCATCCTGTGATGGCGCAGTTGAATGCGTTATCGGCACAGCGTAGTGATGAACTCTTGGCCTTGATGGAGCGGCAAAGGCACAACGCCGAGGCGTTTGATCCTCTGGTCGAGATTAAAAATGGCAAAGTGGAATACGTCAGTGGGCTGATTTTCAGCGGCGTGAATTGGCGCATTGAAGCGGGGCAACATTGGCAAGTTCGTGGCCCAAATGGTTGCGGTAAAAGCACTTTGCTGGGGCTGATTTTAGGCGACCATCCCCAATGCTATAGCAACGACATTACGCTCTTTGGCCGTCCTCGCGGAAGTGGCGAGAGTATTTGGCAAATTAAACAACGGATTGGCATAGTATCGTCGGCGCTGCACTTGCAATATCGCGTCAGTTGCTCGGCATTAGATGTGCTGCTTTCGGGCTTTTTTGACTCTATTGGCCTGTACCAGAAACCCACTAAACCTCAGCTAGATTTGGCGAAGGAATGGTTGGCGATTTTGCACATGACAGGGTTGGCGAGCACCAGCTTTAAGAAGCTCGATTATGGTCAGCAGCGGTTATTACTAATAGGTCGCGCCTTGATTAAACAGCCACTGTTGCTGATTTTAGATGAGCCGTATCAGGGCTTAGATTTTATCAATCGTACCTTAGTGATGCGGGCGCTGGAGATGATAGCCGAGCATCATCTGAGCCAATTGCTGTACGTGTCGCACCATAGGGAAGATGCCTTACCTGCGATTAAAAACTTTGTCGATTTTATCAAGCAAGATGACGGCTATTCGGTACAGGTAAACTACTGTGAGTCTGAGGATTAAACCCGTTTAAATCAGTAAATGCCACCTATCACAGCAGCTTAACGGCTGCTTATTTGTTTGCAGAGTTTGTCATTATCCCTCGGCACTCCAATGCAGGTTAAGATTAACCTTAATGGGCGCTAGCCATTGAGTGTGTTAGTCACGCCAGGCAGCAGTTCTGTTAATTAGTCATGCTTGATATAGGTAACTGTGAGCCGTCTTACAGTTTTTAATGTCGTTGGCGCGAATAATAGTTTCTGGCCTAGGCCAGAAACTCGTGACAGTTTTATGGTTCATCTACTGAACTTATTCATCAAGTCAGTTATCACGCTTGAGAATCCAAAGCTATGGACTTCCTTAGCGAAATGAGCCTTAGATGAGCTTTAGTTGAGCCCGAGTGTTACTCGTAGTACCGAAGATGTGCACTAAGACCTAAAACCCGATTTCAAGACATATAAGACGACTTAAAGATAAAACATTTATGCCAAGACCCAAAAAATGCCGTCAATTATCGAGCTGTGTGCCCTGTAGCCTATTTAAGCCTAATGGGATCCCTGCGGTTAAATTAACTCATATTCAATTAGAGGCCGATGAGTTTGAGGCCCTCGAACTGGGTGACGTCAAAAGATTAAGCCAGATCGAAGCCGCGGCCTTGATGGGGATCTCTCGGCAAACCTTTGGATACCTTCTCGCCAATGCCCGTAAAAAGGTGGCGACGGCTATCACTCAAGGTCAAGCCTTGAGGCTGCCAACCCAAACAGACAAGGATTTATCATGATTATTGCCATGCCGATGAGCCGCGAACGCCTCGCCAGTCACTTTACGAAAGGCCTACAAATTGGCTTTTATAACGAACAGCTTCAGCTAATTAAGCTGGTCGATAACCCGGCAATTGAGGGTGACTGTAGTGCTAAAAAAGCCTTATTAGAGCTGATTATTCAACAAGGCACCGACATTGTACTTGTGCAGAATATCGGTGAGCGCATGTTAGGAAAGTTGCTCGATGCGGGGATTAGCGTGAGTAAAGGCAGTGCCAGTCAAACAGTGGCGACTTTGCTGGCACAAACAGCGGATTTGAATCTTAGATTGACGGATGCATCCCAAGGCCGCGCTTCACTCAAACATGCAGCCAAGGGCGGATGTTGTCATTCTACAGGTGACGGCTGTGGTTGCAGCGGTAAAGCTAAAGCAGCACTTAGCTCAACACGTCTTATAAGCACGCCAGTAGTACAGGTTAAGCTCGATAAGTCAGTGCATTACGCTGGGTTTAGGCCGCTGGTAAACAAATAATATCATCGTTTAATTTGAATTATTCCGCCACAGTTAAAGCGTAGGGGCGGGCAAGCGCCCCTCGAATATCCGCTAATGAAAACACCTTGGAAAACCGTCCAAAGGTTTTGCCATAAAACACACATTCCACCACAGGTAAGGCAAATACATTGTGGCTCGCCGCTATCTCACCTTGGGCTTGGCAATCAATATAGGCCATCCGCATCAGCGGGAACGCTTGCGCCAACATCTCTGCAATTCTCGGTTTGAGCGTTTGGCACACACCGCAGTCCGGCGCGCCAAATAACAACAGCACCGCAGCATGCTCGGTTAACATGGACTCAAGCATCTCTGGTGAGTCAATTTGCGTGATGATATCAGTGTGCATGCGTTGCCATTTAGAAGTTGCTATGGGTATGAATTAATGGGTGTCGTATCGCTAACTGCACCACTGACGCTCGCAGGGAATGCCATCACCGTCACCATCCATTTGAGTATTGGGGCAATGTTGGATATAGAATGTCGCTTCAGCACAGGAACTCATGTGGCTGCAATGGGTTTTACCCGCTTCACATTGGAATCTTGGCGTTGCAGGTGTTTGAGTTCTCACTTTAGTTTCGTACATGGGCATTCTCTGAATGTCCTCATTCGTGAGGACTGGTACTTCATCGATTGCAGGAGCTTCATTAAATTCTTGGTATTGTTTAAAGCCAAAGATAACTATGGCAACGATTATTAGCAGCGGGATTATCGTATTAAATGAAGATTTTCGTGGGCTATGGTAATGGGCTTTGTCTTTGTTATTGAAGTTGAAGTTTTCATTGCGTGATTGGACATGAGAGTGGGAGCGCGGTGTTGCACTTGCTGCAATAACAGCGACGCCTTCAATTGAGGCGATAACCGCTTTTCTCTTGCCGTCATTTTGCACTTCCGTTTGATACAGAATGCTGTCGCCCACTATGGGTTTTCTCGCCATCTTTTTCAGCACCGAAATGTGAATAAACACATCTTGGGCTGCATTTTTTTCAGGCTGAATAAAGCCAAATCCCTTTTCATCGTTCCAGCGTACCAGCACGCCTCTATCCATGAGCATTTTCTATGTCCTTAATGGTTAGTGAGTGAAGAAGTAAATGATCATGGAGATGACAATTATTATGTTGGATATTAAAGAAATTAAAACGATGACTTTAGCGAGAATTGACCAATACTTTTTTCCTTGGAAAAAATTGGCTGCTTTCCAGACGCAAATACATGCAAAGATTAGATATGATGAATTCAATATATTAAGCGCAATAAGCGTATTGATATCTTCTATAGCATTTAAAACGATATTAAAAAGTATGCTTACAGCAAAATAAACGCCCCAAAAGGTGTCAACTAAGCCAAATTTACCTGTGATAAGACGCTTGAACACGCCTTCCTCAGAGTCTATTAACGTTTTTGATTGATTCACTTTATACCTTTTTATTTATTTCTAATCTGTTGAATACAGCGATTAACAAGTTCATCGCGTTAGATAGTTTTTGAGTAAATATGAAATAATTTTTAATGGATGAGAAGGAAGGCAGAGGTCCTGTATTTTTCTCATTAATATCCTGTTGAATATCGATGAGGTTTCATCCGTGAGTACATAGATCATTAGATTTGATTTTTAACGATCGATAACTAAGTTACTAAAAAGTATTATTTTTTGCAAACTGCATCATCTTAAAAGTACTTCAGTTGTTGTTCTTTTGTTTTTCCATTTACTTAAGCGTACAAAAAAACAGCATTATAGCTTGCAATCTTACTGTGTGATGCATAGTATTTGCTGTGTGGCGCACAGTGTGTGTGACACAGTGTTCAGGATAGGAATTCGACTATGACAAGTTCACAGCTAGTCAAAATGCGACTCGAGTTGCGCCGTGGGGTATTAGTGTTGGCAGTACTGGGATTATTAAAACAAGCCCATTACGGTTATTCGCTCCGCAAACAGTTGCAGGAAGGCGGTATCGATATTGACGAAGGGACTCTGTATCCCTTAGTGCGCCGCCTAGCCGATCAAGGATTGTTGGATAGTGAGTGGCGACAGGCCGAAGGGCGTGAGCGTCGTTATTACCAATTGTCGTCATTGGGGGCTGAGTTGCTCAGTCAACTTACCGATGAATGGCAGCAACTTAATGGCGCCTTGGCTTTTTTACTGGAGCAAAGCGCTGACACTAATAGCTCTGATATTAACCGCTCAGACGAGAGTGCAGAGGAGATTTGATATGGAATTAGTCGATCGCTATATCGCCGCGGTGCAGCGAGAATTGCCCGAGAACAAACGTCAGGAAATTGGCCGTGAATTAAAAGCCAATATCTGCGACCAATTGGATGCCTTATCTGAACAAGGTGAATTGAGTGAATCGCAAATTGCCGCGGTATTAAAGCAAATGGGTCATCCCTGTAAGGTCGCGCAGCAATTTGTACCATCTATGCCTATTATTGCCTCTGAGGATATTCCGCTGTTTAAACATACACTTTTCATGGTGTTGGGTGTCTTGTTTGTGTTGCAAGTGGTGGGCGGTACGACGCAATGGTTGGGCTCAACAGAGGGAAATCTATTCAGATTTATCCAGCATATCGTTAGTGGTTTTATCGGCGATGCCTGTCTAGCTATTACTGCAATTGGCTTGTCTTTTTGGAGCTTTTCGGCTCAAGGAAAACCGCTATCCGGCAGTAATTGCCAAAAATGGCAGCCGCAGAATTTGCCAAAGGTCGGCCCTGGTTGGCAGCATATTAGTTTAAGTGATGTGTTTGCCGATCTGGCGACGTATCTCTTCCTCTTGCTCGTGATCTGGTGTTCTGTGTGGATGAGTAGCGAGCAATTAGCCGCCCGCACTGTAATTTTTAGCGCCAATGCTCAGCAATTACTGCAATGGTTTAGCCCTATTATTTTGCTGTCTATGGGCAATAGTCTGTGGCAGTTACGCCGCAGAGTGTGGACCACTGAATTGTTACTGGCGAATATGGGGATCAATCTTGCTTATGCCTTGTTCTTAGTCTTTCTGGCATTTAGTTCGCCGTTACTACAAAACCAAGTACTAGACCAAGGACCTGAATTACAGGGGAGGTTTACACTACTGCAGTTAGATCAATGGCTCAGTTATAGTCTAGTGATTGCCGCTATGTTCCCTGGGTATGAGGTGATTCGTGATGGATTACGTTGGCGTAAACTCGCCAGCCAGTGAGGCTTAACCTAGGCTTTGCAGGTGAGTCTTATTGGTTTTTTTCATCGAATACATGGCCTGATCAGCATGATTGATCAGGCTTTTTGCATCTGTGCCGTTTTCTGGATAAATCGCCAAACCTACGCTGACACCGATATGGATTTGATGACCATTGATAGTGTAAGGCGCGCAAATAGCTTGGCTTATCTGAGGGATCAGTTGGCCGATTCTGTGGGTATTGGCAAGGTGTTCTAGTAGGATCACAAACTCATCGCCGCCTAGGCGAGTGGTGGTATCCATTTGCCGAGTGCTTGAGCGTAGCCGCATCGCAACTTCTTGCAGTAATTTGTCGCCCACATCATGACCAAACGAATCATTCACTGGCTTAAAATTATCTAAGTCTAAAAATAACACGGCAAAGATGCTTCCTGTTCGTTGTGCATGCACTATGGCTTGTTCGAGTTTAGTGTGAAATAACACGCGATTAGGCAGATTCGTCAGGGCGTCGTGGTGGGCGATATGACGCAGATATTCTTCCTCTGCCTTACGTTCGGCAATGTCGGTAATCACAATGACAAAATGAGTCAGACGGTTATGTTCATTGCGCACTGTATTGATGCGCACACTGAGTGGCAGTAAGTCGCCCGATTTAACTTGTTTGAGTAATTCACCCTGCCATTGCTCGCCCTGCTGCAACAGATTTCGCATGGCTTGGCGGGCGTCATCACCATTGTGCCCGTCATTGAGGAAGTGACTAGCATCGCCGTGCAAATCCTGTTGGGTAAAGCCAGTAACATGGGTAAAGGCTTGATTGATAGAGATAATGCTTAGCAGGGGATCCGTTATCATTATGCCGTCTGTGCTGGCATTAAAAACGGTTGCCGCGAGTCTGAGTTTATCTTCGGCCTGCTTACTGGCGGTGAGGTCCATAAAGTAGGCTACGCCTTCATGTTTGCTGCCATTCAAAAAGCTCGCCGCTAGCATCACTGGCACTAAGACGCCATTCTTGCTGATAAGTTGTTTTTCATATTGCTGGCAGCGGCCAAACTGTTCTAACTCTGCAATCGCAATGGCATCACGTGTTTCATATTCAGGCGGGGTAATTGAGCGCCAGTTGATTAAGCCTGAAGTTAAATCCGCACGGTCAAAATTGAGCATCTGGAGAAAATGATCATTGGCATCATGTATGGTGCCATCGAGTTGCCATGAAATGATCCCGATAGTGTCGGAGTTTTTCAGGCTAGTGAAGCGAGATTCGCTGATCAGTAACTGCCGTTCAGACTTGGCTATATTACGAATGATCTGCCGACTGGCGAAGATCCCAATACTGATAAACAGCAGTAGGGCGCCAAGGCTAATTAACTAGGTCATTTGTTTGACCCAGCGTGCGCCTTCACTGAGCACTGCTGAAAATTCAATTTCTAGGCTAAGCAATTCTTCATTGGCATCAATCAATTGCTGGCGGTATTGCGCGAGGATTTCGGGCCTGCCACCCAGTTGATTGATTTCAATACGCATATTCTCAGCGAGTTGCATTACAAACTCGAAGCGTTGATCCGCTAAGCCCCACAGCTGAATTGCTTGCCGCATATAGGCATTGGATTGAAAGTGACGGAAGAACCAGATCAGTGAGTCGGTATCCCGTTCGTCATTGAGGCCCTGAATAAAACCCTGTTTGGCGGCCTGTTCATCGATTGGCGTTGCGAGTAAGGCTTGCCTAGCTTGATGATCACCTTCCATGACGCTCGTCGCTGCACGATAACGCTGAAAGTCCACATCATTTTGGGTGTAAGAGTAATGGGTGAGATAAAGTACCGCATCTTTTTGCGCCTTGGCCCACAAGCCTTCACCGCGGACATAGGTGCGTACACCATCAAATATATTGCCTTGAATATACACAAGTGCGACGAGCGCGATGCAGATCCCTACGAACATGCTGATGATTAATAAAACCTTAGCAACGGTTGAACGAGTTCGTTGCCGTAACCTAGCGAAGGTGCGTGCGAACTGAGTCCCCATCCTTATGCTCCACGGCCAGCACAGCAATACCACTTCTGAGTGGGCAGCTTAGGGAGAAGGGGTAAATCGATTTGTCTGCAATTTTTGAGGACTATTTTGCTATTCATCTGTTCCTTAGGTTGATTGTTCCACATGCTAAATCTAAATACCGTTTGGTTGTGGGTCAGCCTCTTTGTTGGGCAATACACTGCCAGTTCATTCATGTACTGTCAGTTAAGCCATATATGTCAGCGACATACTTTAGATAACACTAAAACGCTTTGAAATTAAGTCAATGAAATAATTGAAACAAGATTGGCGATGCCGATTAAGTTATTGTGGGGCATCGCCATTATTCACTGCATCATTAAGTGATTTTTTTGCCTGCTGTTTATAGGTTTCAAATATGCCTTCTTGCTTCATCTGTTTTAACTCCCGAGCAAGATTAACGGCGAGTGCCGCGTGACGTTTATTCAAGTAACCATAGCTGGTGAGTTCTTCTAGGGTGGCAATCGCGCTGATCTCGCTACCTTGAAACTCTGGCGTTTGTAATAGATCCAATGAGCTTGCTTCCGTATCAATATAGATATCGATCCGGTCGCGGAGTATTTTACGAAAAGAGCTTACAGGGGATGAGGATTCAGTCAGGCGTTCCTTTGGAATGAGTCCTTTTAGCTTTTGTTCTGCGAGGAACACGCCTCGATAGTATTCGATCTTATATCGACTCTTTTGCAGTGCTTGCCAGTTAGTAATCTTGATGTTGGGATTATGTGCGAAGGCAATTAAACGGGTATCGACAACCGGTTCTTCGATGCGAATTAGGTTAGTAAATTTTTCACCATAATGAAATACGCGTCCCGGTTCACCATCCACTTTTCCTGAGTCAGCCATCATACTGGCGCGGACTGCGGGAACCACTTGATAGGAGAAGCCATAACCTAAGCGTTCAAAGGCTTGGTTGTATATCAGCTCAGCCCATTTAAAGTAGAAGTTGTGTTTGGGGTCCTCATAAAACGCCATGGTAATGATAGGTTTATCAGCAAGTGCCGCTGTGGTTTCTGCTGTGGATTTACTGGTCGCATGAACAGAGATACAAAAAAATAAGCCTATCAACACACTCCAAATGCGCATATTGCTCCGTCGCTGCATAACCTGTTCCTAGCCGTGTTGAGTTAACTAGAGTATAGCTAGCCTGATAAATGGGTTCATTTTTATTCAAGTTTAATCATCCGTTTCCATGAGCTCACATCAATAGGACATTAAAACGTGATCTGCTGGTGGTCAAACTTAACGTCTTGCATATTGTTAGTTGAAATAAATCTGACACTTAGCTGCAATAAAACCGCCATCCAAATCACGCCTATTCGTCACATAAATGCCTGAAAATCGGGTCGCCTCTACAGGGAATACCCTCATACACTCAATAATAAATCGGTGATGAACGTGATGAATATTAAACGGATCGCTGCAGCTATCTCCTGCAGCTTAATGACGGTTGTGGCTCATGCTGCAGTCCTACCCGCAACACAAACAGACAGCCAGTGGTTTAAAGACAGTGCGGCAAACGTGGTGGCTAAAGCCCAAGTCGACACTAAAAAAACCGCTAAAAATGTGATTTTATTTGTCGGTGACGGCATGAGTATTTCGACGCTAACGGCAGCCCGTATTCTGCAAGGGCAGGATAAAGCTGACAATCAAGGCGGCGAAGAAAACTTCTTAAGTTTCGAGCAGTTCCCCCACACGGCGTTAGTGAAAACCTATAACACTAACCAACAAACGCCAGATTCTGCGGGCACTATGACAGCCATGGCGACAGGCGTTAAAACCAAGGCGGGTATTATCTCTATTTCAGATACCAGCTTACGTGGTAACTGTTTGTCTTCAAAAGGCAATGAACTTGTTTCACTGGTCGACCTTGCTAATGCCAAAGGATTATCAACAGGCATAGTCACTACGGCGCGTTTAACGCACGCCACGCCAGCGGCAACCTATGCCAAAACCCCTGAGCGCGATTGGGAAGGCGATTTCAACTTACCTGCCGAAGCGGTTGCGAACGGTTGTACCGACATCGCAAGCCAATTGGTGATGCGCGATGAAGCCAATTCGTTAACTGTGGCATTAGGTGGCGGCCGTAGCTACTTCCTACCCACAACAGTGAAAGATGGCGAGAACAAAGCCGGTAAACGTAAAGACGGCAAAGACTTAACCAAAGCTTGGGTCGATAACTTCAGCAAATCTGCCTACGTGTGGGACAAAAAAGGCTTCGACGCCATTGATGCTGCCAACACAGATCACTTACTCGGCCTATTCAATCCATCGCACATGGAATACGAAGCAGACCGCGCCGATGACGTAGCTGGTGAGCCATCACTAACTGAAATGACCGCCAAATCCCTCGACATATTGAAGAAGAACGATAAAGGCTACTTGCTGATCGTTGAATCTGGCCGTATCGACCATGGTCACCATGCGGGCAATGCGAGCCGTGCGCTGACCGATGCGGTTGAATTATCTAATGCAGTGAAAGCGGCAATGGATGCAACCAGCAGCGACGATACCTTGATCATGGTAACAGCGGATCACAGCCATGTGTTCACTATCGCAGGCTACCCAAAACGCGGTAACCCTATCTTAGGTTTAGTGCATAACGTCGATGGCACATTAGCGACAGCGAATGACAACAAGCCTTACACCACGCTGGCTTATACCAACGGCCCTGGTGCTGTGGTGGGTGTGCGTGACGACTTAACCTCAGTCGATACGCAAGATAAAGATTTTATGCAACAAGCGCTTATCCCAATGGAAAGTGAGACTCACGCCGGTGAAGACATCAGCTTACATGCCAGAGGTCCAGGTTCGAATCTGGTTCAGGGCGTGATTGAGCAGAACGTGATCTTCCACATTATCAACCAAGCGCAGCAGCTTGGCGGCACTAAGTACTAATCCCGTATTAGTTACTGAGTCCTCACTTTTGGAGCAAAAAATGAATAAGAAATTACTAGTAGTCGCGATTTCAGCCATGCTGGGTTTAGCCGCATGCGGTAGCGATGGTGATAACGGTACCGCGGGCACACCGGGTAGCAATGGATCAAATGGCTCGAACGGTAGCAATGGTAAAGACTGGACTGCAGTGAATCAGTGGTATGTCGATGCCCAAGCTCGCGTGACCAAAGCCGAAGGCTTAACGGTTAACAATGATGTTGGCGCCGCGAAAAACGTGATCCTGTTTGTGGGTGACGGTATGGGCGTATCGACCATTACCGCCGCACGTATTTTAGAAGGCCAGCTCAAAGGCAAAACGGGCGAAGAAAACTCCTTATCTTTCGAAACTTTGCCCTATGTTGGTCTTTCTAAAACCTATAACGTCGACGGCCAAACGCCGGATTCTGCAGGCACTATGTCGGCGATGATGACAGGTGTCAAAACCGACGTGGGCGTGATTTCACAGGCCGAAGGCGTAGTACGTGCTAACTGTGCTTCGACTAAAGATCAAAATCTGGTGACGTCACTCGAGCTTGCCGCAATGGCGGGAATGGCAACGGGTGTGGTGACAACGGCGCGTTTAACCCACGCAACCCCAGCGGCGACTTACGCCCATGTGCCAGAACGTGATTGGGAAGCCGATTCAAACCTACCAGCCGAAGCTGTGACTAATGGCTGTAAAGATATCGCCGCGCAAATGCTCGACTTTAACTACGGCAGCGGTCTTAACGTGATGATGGGTGGCGGTCGCCGCGCCTTTATTCCTAAGACGACCGTTGATCCAGAAGGTAAAGCCGGTAAGCGTAACGATGGTCGCGATCTCACTGCTGAGTGGATGAGCAAATACACTAACGCCGCTTACGTGCAAGACAGAGACGGTTTCCTCAGTGTGGATGCGGCAAGCACAGATCATTTGCTTGGCCTATTCAACTCATCGCACATGGAATACGACTACGACCGTAAGGAAACGGGCGTGACTGGCGAGCCATCACTGGCGGAAATGACGGCTAAGTCGATTGATATTCTGAAGAAAAACTCAAAAGGCTTTGTGCTGATCGTTGAAGCTGGCCGTATCGACCACGCTCACCATGCGGGTAATGCAGCGCGTGCGCTGTATGACACAATGGCATTGTCTGAAGCGGTACGTGTGGCGATGGAAAAAACCTCGGCAAACGATACCTTGTTAATGGTTACAGCGGATCACAGCCATGTGTTCACCATCGCAGGTTATCCAACTCGCGGTAACCCTATCCTAGGTTTAGTGAAGTCGAACGACGCCAACGGCGTTGCTGAAGTGACTAACTCTACCGATGCTAACGGTTTGCCATATACCACAGTCGGTTACGCTAACGGCATGGGCTATGCGTCATTAGCGACAGGTGGCGATGAGCGTTACAACTTCCCAGTGGACGCAGGTCGTAAGGACTTGAACTTTGTTGATACCCAAAGTGCAGGATTCCACCAAGAAGCGCTAGTGCCATTAAGCGATGAGACCCATGCTGGGGAAGACGTAGCGATTTTCGCCCGCGGCCCAAGTTCGGATCTTATCCAAGGTACGGTTGAGCAGAACCACATTTTCCACGTGATGAACCGCGCGGCAAATTTAGTGGCTAAAGCTGAAGCGGCTGCCGTTAAGTAAGACCCGCTTAGTCTCTGCATAGTGAAGTAAGAAATAGTGCAGTAAGACATAGTGCAGTAATAGCTAAGTAAAAGCAGTGCCGATGGATGGCATACGTCATCCATCGGCCTTTAGCCTAACGATTTAACATACCAAAGCGTTTACAAAAGCTTAAGTGTTTACCCTGTTCAGCAAGTGAGAAGTCTAATGAAAAACCGTCTATTGGCTCTAATGTTATCCAGCTTAGTTCTGCCAAGTGTTGCTATGGCAGCGCAAGAGGCTCAGTGTCCAACGCTACAAGCCGAGCATTTAAAGGCTCAATATCAAGTGACCAATGGCAAGGGCCAGCAATGGCAAATGACCCTCATCCGTAATGGACAAGACTTTATTATTCAGCGTGATGGATCAACATTTGAAGAATGGTCGAGCAATGGCGAGTACGTGCGTTATTTCCCCGCTGAAAAACGTTCTGTGACTTACCGCAAAGGTGATTTGCGCGCACTCAACATTCAACACGATCGCGACCAGTTGTACCATGTCGTATCGCCAGCATTGCCGACACACATGGCCAAGACACAAGCTAAGCAAGAGGCGTGTTTTGCGACTCAAGGCTTTGAAGGTAAGGTTAACGGTTTAGAGAGTGAGCTTGTTTGGATTGATGCCATCGGCCTGCCCGCTGAGTTTATCTTAGGTCAATCTCAACCGAATCTAGCCTACAAGCTGGTGGGCGTAGAGCCATTTGATAGCGATGCGTTTGTGGTATTAACCCAAGATTATCAAGATATTGATTTTGCCGATGTCGGCGACAGTGAGTCCGATCCTTTTATCGCTAAGATGATCAACCAAGGCTTTATTGAACATGGCGGTAGCGGTTTTTACAACAGCGAAGGCCAATCGATTGAAGCCCAAGGCGGACACGGCAGCCATTCGCATTAATCGATTTAATCGATATTAAGTGTAAGTGATACTGACGAGCTTAGCGCTGAGTTGAACTTATAACGTAAGCTAGTCTGCATTTATAAGCGCCCACAGAGTTGGGCGTTTTTGTTTTTCTTCGGCGCTAATGTGAACACCCATTCATGCGCTAGTTAATGTGCCAATCTATGCGCACATTTCATCAAACGATATGGCTGCAATAATTTACTATTGCCACGCTAACAATGAAGGCTAGAATGAACCTTAGTGGATTTGAGTTTTCCCAGTGTTAAAACTGATGTTATAGGTAATAGCCGCGAGCGATGAGTACAGCAATACCCGTTGAAAACATTAACTATTGGCGTCATCCCAGCTTATCAGGCATAGAACTGAGTCAGGCGGAATTCACTCATTTCAGCTTTGATAAACATGTGCATCTGGATTACCACTTAGGTGTGGTCACCCAAGGTGCGCAGCAGTTTGTGAATAAGGGCAGTAGTTATCAGCTTGGTCAGCACAGTCTATCGACCTTAAATCCTGACGAAACCCACGATGGCCAGAGCCGCGATGCCGACGGTTATCGGGTGAAAGTCATGTCGATCCCCGTTGAATACATGAATGAAGTGAGCCAAGAACTGGGCTTGAAGGAGCACTTTTTCAGCGCGCCTATGGTGGATGACCCAACGCTTTATCAATATTTTATTCAGCTACACGAACTATTAATCCAAGGCCAATGCAGTGCGCTCGCGGGCGAGTCACACCTACTGAACTTTATTCATCTGCTGCTGGAGCGTTACCCCAGCGGCGTTTCATCTTGCATCTCTAAACTGAATCAACCGCAGGGGCTATCTAAGTTGCAGGTGAGCTTAGTGAAGCAGCGAATTCACGATGAGCCTTGGCATAATACTCAGCTTGAAACCTTAGCCAATGAAGTGAGCTTAAGTAAGTTTCAGTTTTTGCGGCAATTTAAACAGGCAACAGGGATGACACCCCATGCTTATCTCAAGCGGGTGCGTTTAGAGTTGGCGAAAAAATCCTTAAGTCATGGCGCTCTAGTGGCGGATGTGGCGCAGCAATTCGGATTTTTTGACCAGAGCCATTTGAATAAAGCCTTTAAGCAGGCATTCCTATTATCGCCGGTGCAATTTCAGCGACGTATGCTCTAGTTTCCCCCCGTCTTTCGACGATTGCTGTAGAGTTGAAGATTGCAGCTTTAAAGCAGTTACTTAAAACCGTTATTTCGAAAACGGTTGCCTCTAAAGTCACTGGTTCAAAAACACTAATTCGAATAAAACAGAATCGTGCAATTTATTACAATTCAGCCCTGCGATAAATGGCCATACTGACAGCCTCAGTTATCGTTTATCACCTTTTTTGCGGAGCCGCATCTCTATGGATTTATCTTTATTACTCACCTTGGCCGTGATCCACTCGGTTGCCTTGATCAGCCCCGGACCCGATTTCGCTATTATGGTGAAGATTGCTACTCAGCAGTCCAGAAGCACGGCGATTGCCGCAGCCGTGGGGATTTCAATCGCCATTTTAGCCCACACGATTTTAAGTCTGACTGGCGTGAGTCTGCTTATTAAGAGTTCACACACTCTGTATCTATTAGTGCAAATTGTGGGCGCTTCTTACCTCGCTTGGATGGGGTTTGGTGCCCTGCGTGCAGGTCTTGCGATACTGGCTAAACGTAAAGCGAGTGCCAGTACAAATGCTGGGACAAATGTTGATGCTCTTTCTGCTGACGTTGAAGGTGCGGCGTCTATTGCTGGTGGCTTAGGTGGCGCTATGTCACGCAGGCAAGGTTTTTTGACTGGGCTTTATACCAATCTATTGAATCCCAAAGCATTGGTGTTTTTCTTAACGCTGTTTTCGGCCTTGATTACCCCAAGCGTTACCACTAGCACTAAAATTGCTTCCGCTGTCTTGTTGTTATCGCTGTCGCTGGCATGGTTTGGCTTTTTGGCTGTGATGTTATCTAAGGCGCAGGTGCAACTTAAATTGCAGCGACTGACACCGATTATCGATGCAATTATTGGTGTCATCTTTATGTCAGTCGCGCTGGCGATTTACGCTAACCTGTTGCTGACGGCTTAGTCAGGCATTGCGTCAATCAGCTTAGGTTTTAGTCCTGTGCATTTATGTTATTCTTTGCCTTTGGTCTCAGTAGAGACGTTTGGATGTAAGGGATAAAGATGTCACTCGCCTCACCACTAAAGGCAATAAAATTAGCAGTTTTCGGCCAAGCTAAACTAATGCAAATCGCGTGTTATGCCGCCTTGATATTTGGTGCTATGGGTTTGAGTAGCACAGTGAATGCCGCCGATGAGGCATTGCCAAAGGAATATATTCCTCTGGTGCAAGGGCTTATCGATGCGGCTAAGGCGAACGATCCAGAAGCCATTGCTAAGCGAGTGGCTTACCCTCTTAAACGTGAATATCCGATCCTTGCGATTCAAAATATGCAAGAAATGAGCGCACGTTTCAACCAAGTCTTCGATTCACAACTGCTTGAGCAGATTGCTAATTCTAAGGTTGAAGCCGATTGGCAGACTATGGGCTGGCGCGGCATTATGCTCGGCAGCGGTGAAGTGTGGCTGGATTTAGATGGCAAGATCATTGCCATTAACTACCAAACACCTGCAGCGGCAAAACTGAAAGCTGAGCTGATCGCTAAGCAAAAAACGGGATTACATGCGAGCGTGAGTGAGTTCGTGAGCCCAGAATTAACTTGGGAAACCGCTAAGTTTACTATTCGTGTCGATAATATGGGGAACAGCCAATACCGTTATGCCGCTTGGGCAAAGGGTAAGTCATTGAGCGAAAAGCCAGATCTAGTGCTGAATAAAGGCAAACTCGTATTCGACGGTAGTGGTGGTAATCATTCATTCCAATTTCGCAGCGGCCCATACCAGTATCATTGTTATGTCACCGTCTTAGGCACCACCGATAGCCCTCCAGGCGAGCTAGTGGTGTTTAAAAATGACAAAGAAATACTAAAACAAGCCGTCATCAAAGCAGACTAGTCTCGTTTCCCTATCCCTATGAGTGAGATTTAAAGCAGCGACCATATGTTGATGGTCGCTGCTTTAGTCATCTATGTTTTAGAAAGTCACTGGTGCAACAATGCCAATCCTTTCTAACCTTCTAGCTGTTCCTTCAGCTAAAAGCTATTGCCCCAAAGTGTGTTTCGCAGTTCAAAAGGGAAATAGGCCAATTAAAGCTTTGCCTATAGAAAAGTTGATGTGAAAGGGTCTAGTTCGACTTAGCAGTTATGCATGTCCCATCTTTTTCTCTTTTTCGTAGTTTGAATGCTTTAATCAAAATCAAAGTCGTGGGGCTTCACCCCACACCCGACCAAGGAGGACAGCTCGTCCTATCCTCCTTGGATGCTCCAAGACGCCCCTAGCGGAGTTGAAAGCCCCTTGTGCTCATTGCCAAATTTGCTATCGCTTCCGAAGGATGCGTCCCTGCACCTGCGAAAGCTAGTCGGTCATCCATGACCGAACTCACGCAATTTGTCTATTCGCCCTGCGGCAACTCCGAGGGGAGGTGTATTCCTTGGAGTTTTGAGTCGTTAGATAGCGATTCATCAGCAAAAAATAAGCGCTAAAAATGAGAAAGCTAAAACGATATCAAGTGATTACCCATCAAACTGGATAAAAAACCGCTACCGCAAAAAAGTAAATTCCTATAGCATCATTTATACCAATTGACATGGATGTGGCAGCGGCCATATTTGAGATTTAGTGAACAAGCGATTTATGCCCTGCAAACAGCGCAGCGCATAAATACTAAGACGTTATGTTACCAAATGGAATTGCATGAAGTATCTAAAATTAATCATAATGAAGCCACTTGAGGGCTACCTACATTTAACAGCTTGGCTTATATTCGCTTGGTTGTATTTCCAAATAATTCTTTCGGCAACAGCATTATTTTGCATGCCCAGTTTATTTAGCTTTTATTTTTTCGAATTCAATACGGCATTGAACATTGTGTACGGAGCATCAGGTCTCGGTTTTATTGTGGGTATTTGGTGGGCTGAAACTATTCGAAAAACACATGGTATTATCACTTTTCACGCATATTTGCTCTCAACGCCTGAAATTGAAGGTTGGAGAGATAGATACGGTAACGTAATCAAGAAGCGGTAACATACAAGCTGTTCAACAGGGATAAATACTGTTTGGCTTTTATCTCTATGTTCCAAAATTATAGCCAAACACCATTTCCATATTAACAGTTTGTTATACATAGATATTTAAATTCGAAACTCACTAATTCGAGCTAAAAGTCTAACTCGGAATTGTCCCAAAAGTGTGCTGCGTAAGGCTTTTAAATCTACAGGTTACGCTAATACCGTGGTAAACCTGTATGAGTTGACATCAGCAAACGCTAAACTGCTAACGACTAAAATTACTGGTCCCAAACATTAGTCTTCAACACATATCTATCCCAATGTGAGTTATAACATTCTGTGGAAATGACTATTCACGCAGCATTGTGCAGTCGATTTTTATTCCTGAGATAAAAAGAGCATTAAGGATGAACTTAATGCTCTTTTTTATGGATAAATTCCTGCTCAAACTCTTGTGCGGTGATGGGTTTACCGTAGAGGTAGCCTTGACCTAAGTCGCATTCCTCGTGACGAATAAAGGCATCTTGTTCTAAGGTTTCCACGCCTTCGGCGATCACGACTAAGTTCAGTTTCTTGCCTATGGCAATAATCGCTTTAGTGAGCTCCCTATCTTGTTCGTTTTCTTCAAGTTTATTGATAAAACAGCGATCTATTTTTAAGGTGTCGAAAGAGTATTTTTGTAGATAACTTAGGGATGAATAGCCAGTACCAAAGTCATCTAAGGAGATGCGGATCCCGAGTTTCTGTAGCTTTTGGATGGCATTGTGGGCAATGTGCTCGTCCTGCATCAGCATGCCTTCGGTGATTTCAAGCTCTAGGGCAGTCGGTGGCAATTGATAGAGGGTGAGTAAGTCAGCTATGTGCTCGCTAAAACGGGGATTGCGCATTTGCAAAGGGGAGATGTTGATGGCGATTTTAAACTCCTGGTCTAGCTCGCGACACCATTTAGCCGCCTGAGCCAGAGCGGTATGCAATACAAAATTACCGATATCAATAATCTGCCCATTACGTTCTGCTAAGGCGATAAATCTGTCTGGGGCGACATTGCCAAGAATGGGGTTGTGCCAGCGCAGCAGGGCTTCGGCGCCTATCACCTTTTGAGTTTTTAAGTTAATAAAGGGTTGGTAATGAAGGCTTAACTCGTTTTTGTTCAATGCATCGACTAAGTGAGATTCCAGTTGATAGCGTAGATTCAACGCTGCTTGAGTATCTTGATTAAAGAAGCTGTGAGTTGAGCCATCGGCTTTGCTCATCGTCATCGCTGCCCCCGCTTTTTGCAGCAGAATGGCGGCATCTATGCCATCGATGGGCGCTTGAGCTATACCCATGCTCGACGGAATGGTGATTACAAAATCCGCCACGCCAAAGGGAGTATTACAGCAGCTAAGCACTTTATTGATGAGTTTGTTGGTTTCGTTGTTCGAAGGTTTATGGGCTTGAATAATCACAAACTCGGCGCCGGCAATACGGGCGATGAAGGTATTTTCATCGGCATAGTGTTGTAAACGTTGGCTGAGAATGGTGAGAATTTTATCGCCAATCAGATAGCCATAACTGTCATTGATGGATTTGAAATTACGCAGCCCCAGATAGAGTACCGAAATCTTTTCCTTGCGATTCACTTCTTCGAGCATAGTCGAAAGGCTATTAATCAAATTGATGCGATTCGGTAATCCCGTCAGTGGATCATAGCTTTTATGGTATTCCAGTGAGGTTTCGGTGGAGGTCCGATTTTCGATTTCTTTGATGAGCTTGCCACTGAGTTCGGCGAGTTCATGGGTGCGTTGTTGTACTTTTTGCTCTAACTCTTGATTGTGCAGTTGCAGCTTTGCCTGTTGATAGAGGGTGACGAGGTTGGCTTCGATACCATTTTGAAACCGAGCGAGTAAGCTGCGAAACGATTGGCTGTAATTATGCTCTTTGTTATCGAGCATGCAGATAGTGCCAAAGGCGCTGTTATCGGGCCAGCGTAAAGGTAAGCCACAGTAGGCAATCATGCCGAGTTTAATATCCGGATTTTTATCCCAGTCTTTATCTTTTAGGGCATTCGGAATGTGGAGTTCCTTGCCTCCTTTTATCACTGTCTCGCAGTAAAGTCCGTGGCCTAAACTGTCTTTGTCGTGTTTTTTATAGGGATTACCTTGGGTGCGGCTCGAGGTAAAGACCTCAATATCGGTTTGATGGACACGCATGATCAAAGCGGCGGGAGTGTCGACTAATTCAGAGAGCAAATCTAAGGTTTGTTGCCAGTTATCAACCATTTCTTGGGGAACAACGATTTTGTCTGTGTCGATAGCAATGTCGGCAAATAAACGATTTTTTTGAGACTGGTTAATGGCGAGGTTGTATGGCATGAATGCTCAGTCCTAGAGGCGCGATATTATTCATAAACTATAGTCTTTTTACTCATGATGTGAGTCTTTTCGATAAATTTCGTTACTGCAAAATCTCGGTTCTCTCTTAAATGCTGCGCTGTTAGATCTCTTAAGTGTTAGGTAAGAATTCAACGGTACTCTAACACTAAATGTTCTGATTTTTGGATTTATTAGTGAATAACTATCTGAAAGATAAAGTTATGATGACATTTATGGATTTTGCTAAGGGGCATTTAATTACGCCGCTTTTAGTGTTTGCAGTGATCATAGTGGGGCTTGAATGGACTCACGCTGATATGAAAGTCGCGACTTTGTTATTTCATTGGCAAGGGGGTATCGACTCTTGGCCATTGAGAGGATATTGGTTGACCGAAGATTTATTGCATGTCACTGGGCGTAATTTTGTCATCTTGCTGGCGGTGAGTGTCGTAGTCGGCATTGCCTTTAGTTTTCGAAGTGACAGGATAAAACCGTATCGCAAAGGTTTGATTTATCTATTTTGTAGCGTATTGGCGAGTGTGTTGCTGGTCCGAATTGGCAAGAGCTTTACCCATATGACCTGCCCGTGGGATGTGATTGAGTTTGGCGGCCGTATGCTGCATTCCTCCCTGTTTGCCCGTTTACCTGAAGGCGCTGAATTTGGTCAATGTTTCCCGGGTGGCCATGCCAGCGGCGGGTTTGCTTGGGTTGCCTTGTATTACGTGCTGCGTGAGTATCGCCCGCATTTAGCTAAGTTTGGATTAATCTTTGGTTTGAGTTTAGGCCTAGTATTTGGCATTGGCCAAGAGTTACGCGGCGCCCACTTCTTGAGTCATGATTTATGGAGTTTAGCCATAGCATGGACGTCCGCTAGCCTACTCTACTATGTGTTTTTTCTGCGCTCGCCTGCGTTTAGAAAGTCTAAATTGGTCGCTTTGGGTCAAATGTTCAAGGTTGCAAGTAGTGGAATATCGCAAAAATAACGAGCTGCGAAGCTAACGCCCTGAGTCCTTATTGGGTTCAGTATTTTTTTATGGCTTAAAATCTAAATTCGAAGCGCATATCAGGTCTGCGTAGGCGAGATCTTTCATCTAACAGTTGGTTTTTTTCGTTGAGTAGGCTGTTTTTCTGTTTCAATAAGTCAGCCTTGTCGGTGAGATTATTGATCTTGCCATCAAGACTGCTTATTTCCCTCTCTATGGTATTTAAGCGATCGGCAATCTCAGTTAAACGTTTGTTGGTCAGGTATTGTTGATGGCCTTGGTTATAGCGCTCAACAAACTGGTTATTACTGCAAACCCCATAATAACTTTCTCCCGCTAAGCCTACGCGGTAGCCATTTTCTGGCACGCAGTAACTGGCTAACCCTTGCTGGTATCCTTGTTTCCACTGCGCGGTATCGACACTGAGATTAAATTCACGACAATCTTTTTGATATTGATTTAATTGCCCAGAACTTGTCCCACGGTTGCCATCGGCAAGCCCAAGGGCAAACCAATCACTATTGGTGCATTCTTCAATAGATAAGCTGCTGCATTGAGTCAGGGATAGGACTGAAAGTGCGAGGAAAATGCTGGGATAGTGCATGGATAAGTTCTCTATATGTTGTGGCGTTTAGGATAAAGGCTCTTATGGGGGAGATCTAGCTATATATACCGCCGTTTATACGGTCATAGATGCATTTTATTGGGCTGAATCCATCACAGTTTAGCGGATGAATGCATGATAACCAGCTGATATTGTGTTAGTTTGTGGTTAACACTTTAAATGTCTGCTTTGGTGCTCGCTATGATTTCACTCATTTCATCTGTGCATTCTGCTTCATTACCGGCAGTTAAGTCGGCTCATCAATCCCTTGATACCGCCGAGACAAGCGGACTTAAATCCTTTACCTATGGTGCATTAGGGCTGGCGGCTCCCAAAGCTGAGGTCAGTTTTGATGGCAATGCAAGGAGTAAAATATCTGAGCCTAGTGCGGATGATTTTGATGACGTTAAGAGTTCAAACGACACTTATTACAGTGCAGGCCAAATATTGAAAGCGGCGGCGACCGTGGGCAGTGTGATTGCCTTGTTTGTTTGAGTTAAGTTCCTGCACCAATTTAGCTCTGGGTATTATTTCAACTGGCTTGGATTGGCTATTCGGCGCGGAATATGGCTTGTCGTTTTGAGTCTGGTTTTACTGGGGTGAGCATAAAAGAATATTCTTTTAGTTAAAGCGGTATTTTCAGTCTCTTTCTTTGCCAAAGCGCTGAGTAAATCTGGTATTGTGTTTAACACGCAAGTGCATTAGTTTTTACTTAAAATTCGTTTAATAATCCTAAACTATATTCATCAAACTTCCGCTGGAGACCGCTTTTGTATGAAGATTTGCCCGCAGTATTCCATATCATGCCTAAGTAAGGTATAAGGGCGCTATGAAAACTCCGAAACGAATCCAACCCCTGGTTGATGAAGGACTGGTCGATGAGGTCATTAGCCAGTTAATGAGCGGTAAAGAAGCGACTGTGTACGTTGTACGCAGTGGTGATGATATCCGCTGTGCCAAAGTCTATAAAGAAGCGGACAAGCGCAGTTTTAAGCAAGCTGTGTTATATCAAGAAGGCCGAAAAGTCCGTAACAGTCGTCGTGCGCGCGCGATGGAAAAAGGGTCTAAATTTGGCCGCGATCAGCAGGAAGAAGCTTGGCAAAATGCTGAAGTTGAAGCACTTTACCGTTTAGCGAATGCGGGTGTGCGCGTGCCAACGCCCTATGGCTGTTTTGATGGCGTGTTGCTGATGGAGTTAGTGACGGATGCTGATGGACATGTGGCGCCGAGATTAAACGATGTCAGTATGTCGGCCGAAAAAGCCCTGAAAGATCATGCGTTGGTGATGACCTATGTCAAACGTATGCTCTGTGCGGGGTTAGTGCACGGTGACTTGTCTGAGTTTAACGTGTTAGTTGATAGTGAAGGGCCAGTGATTATCGACTTACCTCAGGCCGTCGATGCCGCTGCAAATAACCATGCTAAATGGATGTTAGCGCGTGATGTGAATAACATGACTCAATACTATGGTTTGTATGCTCCTGAGCTGTTAAAAACACAATACGCCAAAGAAATTTGGGCCTTGTTTGAAGCGGGTGAATTGAAGCCTGAAACGCCATTAACGGGTGAGTTTACCGAAGTGCTGGTCGAAGCCGATGTTAGTGCGGTCTTGGAAGAAATCCAAGCAGCCTTTGAAGAGGCACAAGAGCGTAAGCAGCGGATCCAAGAGGCAAACGAAGAAGACTATTAATCGTCAGTCGTTGTTTTTCACCCATAAAAAAGACGCTCAAAGTAGCGTCTTTTTTATGCTAAAAATTAAGTGAAATTATTATTTTTATTGTTGATTTTATTATTGTTATTTAATTTTTGGCGTTAGCCAATCCTTGGCTTAATCCCCGATGGAAGCTGGGGCCATATATGGACCCATCCGGTTTGCAAGACATTCGATAGCGATTTTGAGAAGAGTTCATTGCACCCATATATTCGGCCTGTTATTGAGGTATGCCTCTGGCCCTGATGGATATCTGCTTCTACTGTCCTTATCATCCTTGCGGCTTCGTAATGAGCCTATGCCTCCGTAAGGTTTTCAGTAGATCAGTCTGACTGTCTCATCATCAAAT
>NZ_JAUOEQ010000047.1:0-30831 GCF_031931965.1 Shewanella sp. SP2S2-6
TTTTTTATGAAAATTGAGCGAGATGAGCAGTTAATTTAGTCTTTGTATGCTTAGCTGTTGCTGCAAGCCATTCATAATGGCTTGCCATGGCATTGACTCGTCGACTCGTTGAATAGAAACCTAGGGTTTCTGAGCTTATGAACGAGAGCCATGGACGGCGAACTGGCCGTTAAACAGGATGTTGTTCAAGTCCATATATGGACCCATCCGGTTTGCAAGACATTCGATATCAATTTTGAGAAGAGTTCATTGCCCCCATATATTCGGCCTGTTGCAGAGGTATCCCTCTGGCCCTGATGGATATGTGCTTCTACTGTCCTTATCATCCGTGCGGCTTCTTTAGAGCCTATGGACTTGTAAGGTTTTCAGTAGATCAGTCTGACTGTCTCATCATCAAATCAAGTGTCTTAGCAACTTACTGATAGGATTTTTTAACTGTTACGGTCTTTCTTAATACATTCCTTTACACGGTTTACTTCGAGGGCTGATATTCTTCTCCTCGAGCCGCAATAACCCAAGCGATCCTAGCAAGTTTGTTAGCCATTGCGATACAGGCTCGATTAAAACCTCGGCGTTCTATGAGTGCTTTAGCCCACAGACTGAGCTTATCGGTTTTAGTTTCACAGTGCCGCAGAATAGCCCTGGCACCATGAATGAACAGTGTACGAAGATAGGCATTGCCACGCTTACTGATCCCCAGCAGGTTATCTTTACCACCACTGCTGTGCTGCTTAGGCACCAGACCACACCACGCTGAAAAATGCCGCCCATTATAAAACTCTTTGCCCTCTCCGACAGCGGCATAGTAAGCCGTCGCTGTGACTGGACCTATCCCCAAGACTTTACCTAGTCGTTGGCAAGTAGGATTTATTTTGTGTTCTTGCAAAACCTGCTTTTCGCAGTCTATGAGCTTCTGCTCTAGAGCCATAAATTCATTGTATAGCTCATGAAAAATCCCCCGTCCTTTTACAGTCAGCGGGTTGTTATAGTCAGTCAAAATATCGGGTAATCGATTTCGGAATGCCGCTTTACTCTTGGCTATCACGATCCCATATTCAGTCAACATACCTCTGACTTGATTTACCAAGGCGGTGGTTTGTTTAGTGAGTCGTTCACGCATTCTGTGTAACATCTGTACATCTTGCTGCTCGACAGATTTGAGCGATACAAAGCGCATATTTGGCCTTTGGGCTGCCTCAGCAATAGCTTGTGCATCGTTGTAGTCATTTTTATTGCCCTGACGATATGGAACAACAAACTGAGGCGCGATTAATTTCACTTCGTGCCCAAGTTGAGTGAACTCTCTTGCCCAATAGTTAGCACCACCACAAGCTTCCATTACAATCAGGCAAGGCTCAAGCCTAGCAATGGCGCTTAACAACTCACAACGCTTAAGCATTTTCTTACGCACTAACTTGCCTGCTTTATTGACCCCGACAAAATGAAACACAGACTTTGCGATATCTAAACCAACTGTAGTAATCTTCATGGTGGACCCGTCCTCTTTCTTGATGAGTTTTAGCAACTACATCGTGGCCCATTGTGAGGCCGATTTAAAGTGGATGGGTCCATTCCATTATCCGTGGATGCTCGACCGCCCCGTCCATGGGGCGGACTGTCGTCTCGCCAATCACCAATGCGCACCTTTCGAGCGCTTGCGTAACCTGTTGGTTTTAAAGACTAGATCTAATCTTAACGATTATAGGCACTACTCAATTGGACAGAAATGAGCTACGTTTTGCGCGAAATTATCTTCATTTCGGATAAACAAAAATAATTCTAATCTTTGAATCGTGGTCAATAATGAACTTAAGGATGTAACGCTTGGCTTGAGGCTTTACCTTTACACCATTTGCCGCTGTTGTGCTGCTTTTTAAACTCGCACATACTATCCCATCGACCACTTATGCCACTGTATTGACGTCGAAACTCTTTAGCTGAAGTGAGCCACGCATCGGGCGAAATGCCTAATTCATTGAGTAGTTTTGGCCGTTGATTATCGATATAGCCTTTTTTATCAAGGCGCATAGCTCGTCCCGTCCAATCTATTAACTCAAGATAATCGGCAAAATGAAACGGAATACCCGTTTGCTGACTCAGAAGTGTTGAACCATCAAATTTTGCGAGGGCTTTATGTGGTATTTGCTGTAGGTTATCTGCGGTAGTGTTGGCCAGTTGGGGCGCGTTGCTATGAGGATTAAGTGCATTCACGCGCTCCTGAATCGATGTAAAATCAGAGGATTGCAAAGAGTCGGCGATCCCTGCTCGAATAGGATTTAAATCGACATACATCATGCACGCCAGCAGTGCTTGCTCATCTAACAAGGCTTGTGACTTAAAACGGCCCTCCCAAAAAGCGCCTTTACACTCATCTTCACGATTGGCCTTACGGGCAATTTCTTCATTTAAACAGCGCATAAACCAAGAGATACTGCTCAGTCGCTCATGCCACTCGGCGAGTAATGCATCAAGTAACATCGCTTCACCGTCGATTAAAGCATCACCATTCATATATTTAGTGGCGACAACATGGCCTTTAGTTATTTGACACCAGCGGCTGATAACTTCTTTGGAGCTTAAGGTTTTCGCTTCCTCAACATCAATTTTAAGTACTAAATGGTAATGGTTGTTCATCACTGCATAGGCGCAGATATCGATACAAAAGATAGCGGATAATGCTTTGATTTTATCGACAATCCAGCCGCGCCTATGCTCGTAACTGCGACCAGTTAGTTTATCTTCACCACACAAAAAAGCCCTTCTAACACAGCGATTTATCACATGATAGAGAGGCGTTGTATTGGCATCAATTAACTGTCTTCTGGCTGAGGTCATCACAAGCTCCACACAAACAAAAGCAAGATAATTTAAAGCCTAGTAGAAGGGGCAGGAAAACACAAAAAGATGTGGCTGTCCCCGCTTTTCGTCCTAAGTTGAAATTAGACTATGAAAACTCAACAGACCAACCCACACATACTCGAAAGTACATATTTCAAGGTTTTTTGTGTAATGTATTGAATCCTAAAACAATGCTTTTCTTTCTAAGCGTCTTTAGCCAACTAATCTCAGCCAATAATGAAGGTATGTCTTTCGTTATTAGCTATGGCGTTTACATTGCACTTCTACATATGGCTTGGTTTTGTATAGTCGCTTACCTAGTCACATCTGTACAAGCGAGTCACATAATTCAAAAGTTTGGTCATAGAATTAATCAGGCGTGTGGTTTGGGTCTAATTGCTTTTGGTGCAACATTATCAATAAAAGCCTAAATTCCAACTCTCACATAATAAGTAAGTATTGTACTGGTACGCTAAATTTAGTCACTTAGATAGAGGTGTAATCTGTCTTTACTTCCATATTTTTGGAATGACTAAATGTAAGTCAAATTATCCTCTGCGCACTGAGTGATTAATCGGTCATAGCTCACAATGATGCAATAGTTTTTTAGCTAAACGAGCAGCGAGAGGGTTAGTTAAGATTGGCATTGTTGCACCAGTGACCTACTAAAACATGTTTTAGTAGAGCCCTCAGGGATGCTTCTTTTAAAATAAATAGGCGGCGAGTCACTGGGGCACAATGACAATAAATATCGCGCAACAGGTAATACAACGAGCTTTGGGAAAATATGTGTAATCGGCTATTACAAGCCGGCTCTAGGAGAACTAACTCGAAAACATATTGCTGTTCCTGCTTTCCTGCTTTTCCCTATCCCGAGTTCTGGTTAATCAACAACGCCATGCTAGTTGATCATGAATATGGCTCATGTTCTATGTGAAATAAAACCGTTTTTGTTCATGTGCCGAACCACGTATAAATGACTCCAAGCGAAATATTAGACAAGCTTGAAGTTGCACCCTAGCTAAGCCATCAGGACTTAAGTCATCGGCACTTAAGTTAAATAGAACCTCAGACAGAACACGAATAATGTCTATCAGAGTCGGGTCTAGAAGCTAGAAGCGCAGGGCATAAACTCAGGTTTGAAATCAGGCAATGGGATACTGGAACACTATGGATAAGCATTTTACATTTACGATTAACAGCATTTGTCTTGATGAAAATTATCATCCCTCAGACAAGACGCGTATCACCACCAACTTTGCTAATTTGGCCAGAGGCAGTCATCGCCAAGCGAATTTACGCAACGCGTTAAAGATGATTGATAATAGCTTTAATGCCTTAGCGCATTGGGATAACCCCAAAGGCGATCGTTATACTGTCGAACTTGAAATTATCTCCGTTAATCTGGATATTGACGGCAGTGGTCAAACCTTCCCATCGATTGAAATTTTGAAAACCAATATTGTTGATCATAAAACCAACAAACGTATTGAAGGCATTGTAGGTAATAACTTTTCATCCTACGTACGCGATTATGACTTTAGCGTATTACTGGCAGAACATAATAAGGGCCAAGCCAAATTTAGTATTCCAGATGATTTTGGTGGTCTACATGGCAAGCTATTTCAGTCTTTTGTTAATTCTGATGCTTATAAACAGAATTTTAATAAGCCACCTGTTATCTGTCTCAGTGTTTCGGATAATAAAACCTACCATAGAATTGAGAATCAGCATCCCGTATTAGGGGTTGAATATCAGCCAAATGAATCCTCTTTAACTGAGCAATATTTCAAAAAAATGGGCTTACAGGTGCGTTATTTTATGCCACCCAATAGCGTGGCGCCGTTAGCTTTTTATTTCTTTGGTGATTTACTCAATGATTACACCCATCTTGAGTTGATAAGCACCATCAGCACTATGGGAACTTTTCAAAAAATCTATCGCCCTGAGATTTATAATGCCAATGCTGTTGCAGGGAAATGCTATCAACCCAATTTGAAAAATCTGGATCATTCACTGACTCAAATTGTTTATGATCGAGCAGAACGTAGCCAATTGGCTAATGAGCAAGGCAAATTTGCCGCGGAGTACTTTATCAAACCCTACCAAAAGTTTTTTGAACAATGGTCTGCTAATTTCGTTTAGTCGCTCTGCACTTAATCGTCACGCTCAATAATTAACCCAATACGGCATCAATATCATGACAACACTACTTAATAAAACACCGCTTAACAAAACATTGCTTAACCAAACCCTGTTACCGACTTCAACGGCAGGCAGTTTGCCTAAACCTGTGTGGCTGGCAGAGCCTCAAACACTTTGGTCTCCTTGGAAATTACAAGGCGAGGAATTAATTGCAGGTAAACACGATGCACTGCGTTTGTCATTACAGGATCAACTACACGCAGGGATTGATATTGTCAGTGATGGCGAGCAAACGCGGCAGCATTTTGTCACTACCTTTATTGAGCACCTCAACGGCGTTGATTTTTCAAAACGTAAAACCGTGAAAATTCGCGATCGTTATGATGCGAGTGTACCTACGGTTGTTGGCCCTGTGAGTCGCCAAAAGTCCGTGTTTGTTGAAGATGCCAAATTTTTACGCAAGCAAACTACGCAACCAATTAAATGGGCTCTGCCTGGCCCAATGACCATGATAGATACGCTTTATGATGACCATTATAAAAGTCGCGAAAAGCTTGCGTGGGAATTTGCCAAAATTCTTAATGAGGAAGCCAAAGAATTAGAAGCGGCGGGTGTTGATATTATCCAATTTGATGAGCCTGCCTTTAATGTGTTTTTTGATGAGGTAAATGAGTGGGGCATTGCCTGTTTAGAGCGAGCCATTGAAGGGCTTAAATGCGAAACGGCGGTGCATATTTGTTATGGTTATGGCATCAAAGCCAATACTGATTGGAAAAAAACCTTAGGGTCAGAGTGGCGACAATATGAAGAAGCATTTCCTAAACTGCAAAAGTCTAATATCGATATCATCTCGCTAGAATGTCACAACTCCCATGTGCCAATGGAGCTACTTGAACTCATTCGCGGTAAGAAAGTCATGGTCGGCGCGATTGATGTTGCCACCGACACGATTGAAACCGCAGAGGAAGTGGCTGACACCCTACGAAAAGCCCTTAAATTTGTCGATGCCGACAAGCTCTATCCTTGTACCAACTGCGGCATGACGCCTTTATCCCATCAAGTCGCAAGAGGCAAACTCAACGCCTTAAGTGCAGGCGCAGAGATCGTCAGAAAAGAACTCTTGGCATTAAGATAAGACGCGATAAGTGCTGCTATCTTTTTTACAGCAGCATGTTTTATAGCAGTATGAGTCTAGCTTTGTTGAAAGGGTATCGACGTCGGTATTGAAAAACGGGATTGGCAAATTGATGCCAATCCCGTTTTCATTTCTAAGCTCATGCATTTAGTGCTTACAGTTAATGCTTACAGTTAGTGCTTAGGTTTATGCATTGTCTTAGCGCTTATTCACCAAGCTTTGGTGTGCGTGGCGGGATCATGCGCCTTTCATCTGTTGACTCAAATGCACCTGCAAATTTAAGCAGGTTATTATCGTCATAGGCACGGCCCGCGAAGGTCAAACCGACTGGCATGCCAATATCGGCCATCACGCCCATAGGTACAGTCACAGTCGGTACCCCTAAGTGACGAATCGCGAGGTTTCCGTTTGCCACCCAAACTCCGTTGCTCCAAGCGATATCGGCTGAAGCCGGATTCACATGGGCATCGGCAGGGCCGACATCTGCCACGGTTGGAAACAGCACGGCATCAAGCTTTAGCCCGTCCATCCAGTCTTCGAGATCTAGCTTACGCGTCTTCTCTAAGCCACGCAGACCATCGGGAATACTGTCGATCTGGTCATAGGATTTAAGACCACGCTTAGCCATGTTGACGTACTCTTCCATGCCTGCCGCTAAGTCACCTTCACGGTTTGGCAAGGTGCCTAAGTCGTGGGGGAAAATCAAATGCCCAACAACATCAGCAAGTTTGTTGAGTTTAGGGTCATTGTTAGCACGCAGGAATTCATCGAACGCCCAACCTGAGAGTTCCCATAATTCATCATGGAGGAACTGAGGCGTGACTATGCCACGGTTAAACACGGTCGGCGCGCCTGGGCGGTCGCCTTCACAATTTGATACCAGCGGAAAATCAACTTCAATCACTTCGGCGCCGGCAGCTTCTAAGGCTTTACGAGCCGCTTCCCACAAATCGATAACCGATTGGCGAGTGTGGATACGTTGGCCCGTTGGGCCACCAATGCCCGGATTTTCGCTGGTTCCCGCCAATTCATCCTTATTGATGTACATGCGCGGCACACCAAAACGCTTACCTTTAAGCGTGTCGGCTTGAGCGGCAAGCTCCAGATAAGACGCTGGACGGACACTTGATGCTTTAGGAATTTCGACCCAAGGCTGAAGACGCCAGAGATCGCCACGGGTGATAGGATCGTCAGCTACAATCACATCCAACACTTCGAGCATATCTGCCATAGTGCGAGTGTAAGGCACCACTACATCCATGGTCGGCGTTAACGGCCAGTTACCGCGCACGGAAATCACGCCCCGTGACGGAGTGTAGGCACACAAACCGTTATTAGATGCTGGACCACGACCGCTTGACCAAGTTTCTTCAGCAAGACCAAAAGCAGAGTAACTTGCTGCCGTGCCCGTGCCCGCCCCATTGGAAGAGCCCGAAGCGAATGGTGCAGTAAGATAGTTCGCGTTGTATGGGCTTTCGGCACGGCCATAGTGACCACGCTGCATGCCGCCATTGGCCATTGGCGGCATATTGGTTTTGCCTAAACAAATGGCCCCCGCAGCGCGTAGGCGCTCAACGGCGAAGGCATCGTATTGCGCCACTAAATCCTTAAAGGCTGGGCTGCCAGACGCCGCCGTCAGTCCCTTCACCAAATAGCTATCCTTGGCGGTATACGTAATACCCTCAAGTGGGCTTAAGGTTTCACCACGGGCGCGGCGCGCATCTGACGCCTCGGCTTCTTTGAGCGCATCGGGATTGTGCACCACTAACGCATTGAGCTTGGTCTGCGTAGCTGGGCCGTCATACGCCTCAACCCGTGCCAGATAAGACTTCACCAGCTCAACTGCTGTGGTGCGACCAGATTCGAGGGCGGCACGCAGTTCGGCGATGGAAACTTCAGTGACTTCAAACATTTGACTGCCTCCCGCTGAAAGCCAATTGTGTTGCAACAACAGTGACATCAATGGTCATAGTGTTCTCCTTAGGTTGACTTACTTTCCAGAGGGGATCTGTTGGGTAATACAATGGATATTGCCACCACCTAATAGGATTTCGCGGGCAGGCACACCGACAATCTCATACTCGGGGAAAATTTCCTGCAGTTTTTGCGCGGCGATATCGTCGGTGGCAGGATCAAGTAGCGGGAAAACGATACGATTATTGGTGATTAAAAAGTTCACATAAGAACCCGCTAAACGCTCACCTGCCGTGCGTGGCACGCCAGTGCCTTCTGTCACGCCCAGTGATTCCTCTTCGGTGCAATACAGCGGACCCGGTTGTGGCAATAGATGGATTTTTAACTTACGGCCTTGTGCATCCACGGTATTTTGCAGCACATCTAGCGCAGCTTTTGAGCGCGGATATTGGGGATCGGTTTCATCATCAGTCCAGTGCAAAATCACTTCGCCTGGGCGAGCAAAACAGCACATGTTGTCGATATGACCATCGGTCTCATCCATATACACGCCATCTTGCAACCAGATAAACTGCTTAACATTCAAATAGTCACGCAGTAAGTCTTCAATCTGTTCTTTCGTCAGGTCTGGGTTGCGGTTGGCGTTGAGTAAACATTCGGCACTCGTCATACAGGTGCCTTCACCGTCAACATGGATAGAACCCCCTTCGAGGATCAGCGGCGCGCTGTAACGGGCAAACCCATGTTGCTTAAGCATTTGCTGTGCAACTTGTTCGTCCTTATCCCATGGGAAGTACAAACCACCGTTATGGCCGCCCCAAGCGTTAAAGCCCCAGTCAACGCCACGGCATTCGCCCTCGGCATTAATGACCACTGTTGGACCAGTGTCACGCGCCCAGCAATCGTTACTGTCCATTTCAACCAAAGTGACGTGCGATGGCATCATTTTTTGAGCTTCAGCTAAAAAGGCTTTAGGTACACCCATATACACGGGCGTTGCACCACCAATAGCATCGGCCACTTTGGCAAAGGTCGCTTGAGCATAAGCGCCTGCAGAGCGCCAGTTATCAGGACGATATGGCCAAATCATCCACACCGCTTGCTGCGCTGCCCATTCGGCGGGCATATAAAAACCATCTTGTGATGGCTTAGTCGTTAACGGCGTGGCATCCACATTCGCGTTTGTCATGAATTTTGTCTCCAGTAATGCTCAAATCTATAAGGGTGTACGCCCCATTTTGGGCGACAGAATAGAAATACACCTAACATAATCAAATAAATCGAATGACTGTATTCATCACGCTGCGCTCATCACGAGCATTTATTACATGCATCCATCACATATATAGTTAGGCCGAAATTGTTAGGTCTTCACTCAGTGAGTTTTAGCTTCATTGAAATATTGCTGCGTATCTTATCATTTAAGATGGCTTGCGCTAAATACTTGTATGCAGGACATAGATGAGAATTTGTTGAGTCGTTAAGTCGTCAGTTTATTGCTCTTTGGGTGAATTTCACTACTACATGGCGCGAATGCACTTTTAGTTAAAATAAGACCTATTAAATAAGAACCCTAAGCTCTGATCTCAGTATCAAAATAGCGCTTTTATGTTACCTCGCTTATCATCGCGTTATTATAGCCTTTCATTAACTAGCACTGCTGAGGCGTATTCTTTTTGTTCATCCTCAGCACTAGCCCGTTTAAGTATTCATCTTTTAAGGATATCAGCATGACTTCCCACACAGAGCCATTAACTTCATTTTCGACCACTGAACCTTCTACAACGGAATTTTCTATAACAGATGTTGAGCCGCTGCTTAAAATCATAGAAAAACTGCGCGACCCACAAACAGGTTGCCCCTGGGACAAAGCGCAAACCTTTCAAACCATAGTGCCTTTTACCTTAGAAGAAGCCTATGAGGTCGCCGATACCATAGAGCGTTTAGCTTGGGATGAGTTACCCGATGAACTTGGGGATTTATTATTTCAAATCGTATTCTATTGTCAGCTCGGTAAAGAGCAAGGCAAGTTTGATTTTACCACTGTGATTGAGAAAATCAGCGACAAGTTAACCCGCCGTCATCCCCATGTGTTTGGCGAGCAAAATCCGCAAATAGGCGATAGCGCCCAAGCGATGAAAGCCAATTGGGAGGCGATTAAAGCGACTGAGCGTGAACAAAAGGCGCAGCAAGTGGCGGGTGAAACCCAAGCTGATACTCTGGTTTCTGCGTTAGACAATATTCCGCGTACCCAACCTGCGCTGTCGCGCTCAATCAAAATTCAGCAAAGGGTGGCGCGAGTCGGTTTCGATTGGGCCGAACTTGAGCCCGTGGTCGCTAAAATCCACGAAGAAATCGATGAAGTCTTACATGAAGTGAATCAAGGCGAGCAAGACCAAGCGAAAGTGCAGTCCGAAATGGGCGACTTGTTATTTGCCGTGGTGAATCTAGCTCGCCATCTTAAGGTCGATCCAGAGCAAGCGCTGTGCCAAGCTAACCTTAAATTTGAACGCCGTTTTCGCGGTGTAGAGCAGTTAGCCAGCGACAGCGGAAAAAGCATGCAAGAGCACACATTAATGGAGCTTGATGCCTATTGGGACCAAGTAAAAGCGACAGAGACGAGATAAACGGCAAATTATCCCGATTGGTGTTTGTCGAATCGCGCCGCCTTTGGTATACTACTGCCCCGTCCTAGTGCTTTCTTACAAGCACGTATTTTCAAACTCATTTTCTCAGGTTCAGCATGACTACAAGGTATATCTTCGTTACTGGTGGCGTTGTTTCATCACTAGGTAAAGGCATTGCAGCAGCATCATTAGCTGCAATTTTAGAGGCCCGCGGTCTCAATGTAACCATCATGAAACTGGACCCTTACATTAACGTTGATCCGGGTACCATGAGCCCAACCCAACATGGCGAAGTATTTGTTACTGAAGACGGTGCAGAAACAGATCTCGACTTGGGTCACTACGAGCGTTTCATCCGTACTAAGATGAATCGTCGTAACAACTTCACTACTGGTCGTATTTACGAAGAAGTATTACGTAAAGAACGTCGTGGTGATTATTTGGGCGCAACCATTCAGGTTATCCCACACATCACTAATGCGATTAAAGAAAAAGTATTAGCTGGTGGCGAAGGCCATGATGTGGCTATCGTCGAAATCGGCGGTACTGTGGGTGATATCGAATCTTTGCCGTTCCTAGAGTCTATCCGTCAGCTCGGTGTTGAGCTGGGTCGTGATCGTACTCTTTTCATGCATTTAACCTTAGTGCCTTTCTTAGGCGCGGCTGGCGAAGTGAAAACTAAGCCAACTCAACACTCAGTGAAAGAGCTGCGTTCTATCGGTATTGCACCAGATGTGCTGGTTTGCCGTGGTGATCGTGCGATTCCTGCGAATGAAAAAGCCAAAATTTCGCTGTTCTGTAACGTCGAAGAGCGTGCGGTTATTTCATTAAAAGATGTTGATAGTATTTATAAAATCCCAGCTTTGTTACGTTCGCAAGGTTTGGATGACTTAGTAGTTAAGCGTTTCGGCTTAGAATGCCGCGAAGCGGATCTGTCTGAGTGGGAAAATGTGATTTATCAAGAAGCTAATCCAAACGGCGAAGTCGTTATTGGTATGGTGGGTAAATACATTGAACTGCCAGATGCCTATAAGTCAGTTAACGAAGCATTAAAACACGCTGGCCTTAAAAACCGCGTATCAGTGACTATCAAGTACATTGACTCACAAACCGTAGAAGCCAAAGGCGAAGAAGTCTTACAGGGCTTAGACGGTATCTTAGTACCAGGCGGTTTTGGCGAGCGTGGTGTTGAAGGTAAGATACTGGCGGCAAAATTTGCCCGTGAAAACAATCTACCTTATTTTGGTATTTGTTTAGGTATGCAAGTTGCCCTGATTGAATTTGCGCGTAATGTTGCCGGCATGGCTGATGCACATTCAACTGAGTTCAATAAAGAAACACCATTCCCTGTCGTGGGTTTGATCACTGAATGGATTGACGAAGAAGGTAACGTCGAGCAGCGCCATGAAGCGTCTGACTTAGGTGGCACTATGCGTTTAGGCGCTCAATTGTGTCATTTACTCGATGGTTCGAAAGCGGCCCAAGCCTACAAAGGGACTAGCTGTGTAGAACGTCACCGTCATCGTTACGAAGTGAACAACAAATACAGAGAGCGTTTAGAACAAGCTGGCATGATCTTCAGCGGTTTGTCTTCTGATCGTAAGCTGGTGGAAATGATCGAATTAAAAGATCACCCATGGTTTGTAGCAGGTCAATTCCATCCTGAATTCACCTCAACTCCGCGCGATGGTCACCCATTGTTCGAAGGGTTTATTGCTGCGGCAAGTGCGCATCAAAAACGTGATCTGAAGTAAGAATATTTGAGGCCGGACCCGCGACAGTGGGGCCGGCCTTTTGCTACACTCGTCGCTACTTGAAACATAAGAATTTAATACCTCTGGGTATAAACAGCATGCGTATCAGTTGCATCTGTATGGACGCAAACCGTAAATGGAATTTTGTTATTTTCTGCGGTATGTGACTTCCATTTATTCCCATAGGTATTGGTTTTTTCTTTTATCTTTAAACTTAAATCGAGGGTGTTATGGCTAAGATTATTAACGTGATTGGTCGCGAGATTATGGATTCTCGTGGTAACCCAACTGTTGAAGCCGAAGTGCATTTAGAAGGTGGTTTTGTGGGTATGGCTGCGGCGCCTTCTGGCGCATCTACCGGTAGCCGCGAAGCGTTAGAATTACGTGATGGCGATAAAAGCCGTTATTTAGGCAAAGGCGTATTAACGGCTGTTGCCAACGTAAACGATTTAATCCGCACTGCGTTATTAGGCAAAGATGCCACTGCACAAGCTGAGCTTGATCAAATCATGATCGACTTAGACGGCACAGAAAACAAAGACAAGTTAGGCGCAAACGCGATTCTGGCTGTGTCTTTAGCGGCTGCCAAAGCGGCTGCAGCATTTAAAGGTATTCCTTTATACGCGCATATCGCTGAATTGAACGGCACGCCAGGCCAATATTCTATGCCTGTGCCTATGATGAACATCTTAAACGGTGGCGAGCACGCGGATAACAACGTTGATATCCAAGAATTCATGGTGCAACCAGTTGGCGCGAAAACCTTCCGTGAAGCACTGCGCATGGGCGCTGAAATCTTCCATACGCTGAAAAAAGTATTGCACGACAAAGGTCTAAGCACTTCTGTGGGTGACGAAGGTGGTTTTGCACCTAACTTAGCCTCAAACGCTGATGCGTTAGCTGTTATTAAAGAAGCGGTTGAATTGGCTGGTTATAAGTTAGGTACGGATGTGACCTTAGCGCTAGATTGCGCTGCATCTGAATTCTACAAAGACGGCAAATACGATTTAGCGGGCGAAGGCAAAGTATTCGACTCGAACGGTTTCTCTGATTTCTTAAAATCATTGGCTGATCAATACCCAATCGTGTCTATCGAAGACGGCTTAGACGAATCAGATTGGGATGGTTGGGCTTATCAAACTCAAATCATGGGTGACAAGATCCAATTAGTGGGCGACGATTTATTCGTTACTAACACTAAAATCTTAACCCGTGGTATCGAAAACGGTATTGCAAACTCAATCCTTATCAAGTTCAACCAAATCGGTTCATTGACTGAGACTTTAGCGGCCATTCGCATGGCGAAAGAAGCGGGTTACACAGCGGTGATTTCACACCGTAGTGGTGAAACTGAAGATTCAACCATTGCTGACTTAGCCGTAGGTACTGCAGCTGGCCAAATCAAAACCGGTTCACTGTGTCGTTCTGACCGTGTTGCTAAGTACAACCAATTGCTGCGCATCGAAGAGCAATTAGGTGAAAAAGCCCCATACCGTGGTTTGAAAGAGATCAAAGGCCAAGCGTAATTTAAACTTTGATGTAAAAAGGCCACCACTTGGTGGCCTTTTTTGTTGTACTATCTGCTGTATATTTTTTTAATCCAAGATACTGACGCTAATTCCTCCATGAAATTTTTTGTCATTGCACTCATAGTGCTACTCGGTTTACTGCAATTTCGTCTTTGGTCGGGAGATAATAGTCTTCCTGAATATTTCGTCCTGCAAAAACAAATTGCCGCGCAGCAAGAAGGTAACGCCAAACTCAATGAGCGTAACCAAGTGCTGAAGGAAGAAATCATCGATTTGAAAAGTGGTACCGAAGCCATAGAAGAACGTGCGCGTAACGAACTTGGCATGGTCAAAGAAGGTGAAACCTTCTATCGCGTCGTGGGTGGTGATCGCTCAGTATCGAGTCCATCCCAGTAATATGGAGTTAGGATGTCAGAGCTAGGACATTTAGATCTTGGATTAAGCGAACAATCCAATCCAGGCAGTCAATCTGAGCCGGTAATGCAAACTGAATTGCAGCGCCAAGCTGAGCCTATCACTCAAGCTGTGGTGGCCATCGTTCCCGCTGCGGGCATTGGCAGCCGCATGGGCGCCGACAGACCTAAACAATATCTTGAAGTGTGCGGCCAGAGTATTCTCGGCCATACTTTAGATAAGCTGTTGTCTCACCCGCACATTTCCCACGTCATCGTCGCCTTACATCCGAATGATACTATTTTCAATACCCTGCCACAGGCCGCGCATCCCAAATTGACCACAGTGTTAGGCGGCGGTGAGCGCGCAGATTCTGTGTTGGCGGCGCTGCAAATTGCGCCCGAACATAGTTGGGCCTTAGTGCACGATGCGGCAAGACCTTGTTTGACCGCGACGGATATCGACAAGTTACTCGCATCCAGAGTGCTATTTCCCCAAGGCGCGATTTTGGCCATGCCAGTACGCGATACTATGAAGCGCGCCAATAAACAGGGCGAAATCAGCGCTACTGTGTGCCGCGATAATTTATGGCATGCATTAACGCCGCAGTTATTTCCGGCAGCGCAACTAAAAGATTACCTCAATGCCGCTCTAGCGGCAGGCGCGGTCGTGACAGATGAGGCTTCGGCGATGGAATGGGCGGGCATTTCACCTGGACTCGTTTCGGGCCGTGCTGACAATATAAAAGTGACGCATCCCGATGATTTGGGATTGGCCGAATTGTTTTTAATGCGTGCCGCAAAATAGTCATAATCAAAGTAAAATAATACGTTAGGAATATTAAATGAAAATCCGTATCGGCCATGGTTTCGATGTGCATAAATTTGGTGCTGCACGACCCCTCATTCTTTGCGGCGTCGAAGTGCCGTATGAAACTGGCCTAGTCGCACATTCAGATGGTGATGTGGTGCTGCATGCGATTTCCGATGCGATCCTCGGCGCACTGGCGCTGGGTGACATAGGTAAACATTTCCCCGACACAGATACCGCCTATAAAGGTGCTGATAGCCGCGTATTGCTGCGTCATTGCTATGCTTTAGCGAGGGCGAAAGGCTTTGTGCTGGGTAATCTTGACGTCACTATCATAGCGCAAGTCCCTAAAATGGCGCCGCACATTGAGGCAATGCGCCAAATATTGGCCGCCGATTTAACCTCGGAACTTGACGACATTAACGTCAAAGCGACCACGACTGAACAGCTAGGATTTACCGGGCGTAAAGAAGGTATTGCGGTAGAAGCCGTGGTATTGATGACCCGTAAACACGATTAACTTAAGAGTAAAAAAGTCCCATGAGCGAATTACATTATCTGTATGGCAAGCCTTTAGGTACAGCAGATCTAAGAACCCAAAATAGCGATTTTATCGTGAAAGAGATTTTGCCTTTTAGCCCTACGGGTGAAGGTGAACATCACATGCTGCATGTACGCAAAGAAGGGCTAAATACAGTACAAGTCGCTGAAATGATCGCTAAGTTTGCTAAGGTGCATCCAAAGGAAGTGACCTACGCTGGGCAAAAAGATAAAAATGCCATCACAGAACAATGGTTCGGTGTGCGTATTCCGGGCAAAGAAACGCCTACTTGGAAAGATCTCAATAGCGAGCGTTTGACTATATTGTCGAGCAGTCGTCACAGCAAAAAACTGCGAATTGGTGCTTTAGTCGGTAACCGTTTTATTCTTACCCTTAGAAATGTCACCCAAGTCGAAGACATTATCAGCCGCATCGAAAAGGTCGCTCAAGTGGGCGTGCCCAATTACTTTGGTGAGCAACGCTTTGGTCACGATGGTAAAAACTTAGTATTTGGTCGCCAAATGATGGCGGGTAAAAAAGTCAAAGACAGAAATAAGCGCAGCATGTATCTGTCTGCGGTGCGCTCAAATCTGTTTAACACTGTGGTGTCATACCGTTTAGCCAACCATGGCACTAAGCCGCTAGCAGGTGATTGTGTGATGTTGGCGGGCAGTAAAAGCTTCTTTGTTACGCCTGAATGGGATCTCATCGTGTTGAAACGTCTGATTGAAAAAGACATTCAACTGTCAGCACCTTTATGGGGCCGTGGCATGATGCTACCCCAAGGTGAAGCTGCAGCAGTGGAAACCTTGGCCATGAGTGAATTGGCCGACGATTGCTATGGCCTTGAACATGCGGGATTAGAACAAGAGCGTCGTCCGTTACTGCTTGAGCCCCAAGGTCTGAAATACGAACAAACCGCCGATGGTCTTGTGCTGGAGTTTGTGCTGCCTGCGGGTAGTTTTGCAACATCTTTATTAAGAGAGTTAGTCAATTATCAAGATGTTAAAGAGCAGCAATGGCAAGCGACACTAGTGCAAGAGCCTGCGCCCGAGGTAACGAATACCCACGTCGCAGCAGAGACTAACCCTGAAGCTGCGCCTAACACTGAAGCAGAGTCATGATCCGCATCTTAGTGAGCAACGATGACGGGGTTAATGCGCCGGGGATCAAAGCCTTAACTGAGGCCTTGGCTGAAATTGCGACTGTGCTAACAGTGGGGCCAGATCGTAATTGTTCTGGTGCGAGCAATTCATTAACCTTGACTAATCCATTAAGAATTAATAGGTTAGATAACGGTTACATTTCTGTTCACGGTACACCGACTGATTGTGTGCATTTGGCTATCCGAGAATTGTACGATGGCGAACCCGATATGGTGGTGTCTGGTATCAATGCGGGCGCGAACATGGGCGATGATACCTTGTATTCGGGGACGGTTGCTGCCGCGATGGAAGGGCGCTTTTTAGGTTTTCCTGCGGTCGCGATTTCGCTCAATGGCCGAAAATTTGAACATTATCAATCGGCGGCGGTTTATGCTCGGCGAATAGTCCAAGGCTTGTTAGCCCTGCCTCTGGCAAAGGATCAGATTTTAAATGTGAATGTGCCAGACTTGCCGCTTGATCAAATCAAAGGCATTAAAGTGACCCGTCTCGGCGCTCGTCATAAGGCTGAAGGCATAGTACGAACGCAAGATCCCGCAGGACGCGAGATCTTCTGGCTCGGTCCACCAGGACAAGAGCAGGATGCCACTGAGGGCACTGATTTTCATGCTGTCGCCAATGGCTATGTGTCAATTACGCCTTTGACGGTTGATTTAACTGCCTACGGACAACTAACGGCATTGCAAAATTGGGTAGATAAAATATGACTCGAGTTGCCTTAACATCGGCGGTGAACTTAGCTAAAAAGCTTCATGATGCGGGGATCCGCAATCAAGCCGTGTTAAAGGCGATATCGCATACGCCGCGGGAAATGTTTCTCGATAATGCGCTAGCCCATAAAGCCTATGAAAATACCGCTTTACCGATTGGCCAAGGGCAAACCATCTCGCAGCCTTATATCGTCGCCCGTATGACCGAACTCTTACTGCATAAGATGCCCCAGCGCGTATTAGAAGTGGGTACAGGATCGGGTTATCAGGCGGCAATTTTGGCGCAATTAGTGCCGCAGCTTTGTACTATCGAGCGAATAAAAGGCTTACAAATACAAGCGAGACAGCGCTTAAAACGATTAGATTTGCATAATGTGTCGTTTAAATATGGTGATGGCTGGTTAGGTTGGGCGAATCGTAGCCCGTTCGATGCCATTATGGTGACCGCTGCAGCTTCAACCATACCTGAGGCCTTGTTGTCTCAGTTAGCGGAGGGCGGAGTCTTACTCCTGCCTGTCGGCGAAGACACCCAACAATTGATGCGAATCACTCGTACAGGGGAACGTTTTAGTTCGGAAACAATTGAAACGGTTAAATTTGTCCCTTTGATTAATGGAGAGTTAGCTTAACCTTGTGTTGTGCTACTGTCCCCACTGAACAACTTGTCTTGCATCGAGGGCATTGTTTTTTCATCATAAACAGTAATACAGCCTCACCAAGGAGTTTTTATTGTTGAATGCGGGTTTAGTCTTAAACCTCTGCTTTATATTTCTGCTTGCAGGCTGCAGCTTTCAGGCCAGCCGACCCGCGCCCGTCGAAAACATTTCCCATAGCTACTCTAAAAACAACAAAGGCCACATTAAATCTAATTCATATAAAGTTAAGAAAGGCGACACGCTTTACTCTATTTCTTGGGGAGCAGGAAAGGATTTTTCTGAAATAGCTAAACTTAATCAATTAGATAACCCTTATACAATTTACCCCGGACAGATTTTATATTTAACGAATACTAAGTCGAGCAGTCAGTCCAAATCTACGACTTTAGATGGAAAGAAAACGAGTTCCTTGGGTAATAATTCTAGTAAAACTGATAAAAAACAATCAGATAATCAAGTTTCTCAAACAAACGCTAAGTCAAGTAATGATCTGAAAAAAACACTTGATCAGAAAGCTAAGCCCGCGTACCTTGTAACAAGTTCCCAACAAAACGTTAACTCAATCATGGTTCCACCGACTTCGACACTACCAACCAGTGTGAGTCAGTGGGAGTGGCCAGTAAGAGGGAAGTTAATCGGGACTTACTCTGCCAATGAGCAGGGAAATAAAGGCATTAAGATCGCGGGAAATCGGGGAGATATCATCAAAGCTGCTGCAGATGGGCGGGTGGTATATGCAGGAAGTGCTCTTAGGGGTTACGGTAATTTAGTGATTATTAAACATAGTGACGATTACCTTAGTGCTTATGCTCATACGGACAAGATCTTAGTCAAAGAAAAGCAACATGTCCTCGCAGGGCAGACAGTTGCGAAAATGGGCAGTACAGGTGCCAATCGGGTAATGTTACATTTTGAAATTCGTTACCATGGACAGTCTGTAAACCCACTTACTTATTTACCCAAACAATGATTGCTTGGGGCCTTGTTGGCAAATGGAGGATAGGAAATTGCACTAATTCAGCAGTTTAATCAGGTTTGGGAGATTTAATCATGAGCCGCATAAAAAGCACTGCCGCAGAAGCACTAGTAGATTTTTCCGTAGAAACCGTTGACTTCGATCTTGAAAAAGAAGAAGTTGCATCCGACTTAGTTCAAGAGCTAGGAATAGAGCAACAGGTTCAAGATGACCTGCAAAAAAATCTTGATGCCACTCAACTTTACCTTGGTGAGATTGGTTTTTCCCCACTGCTTAGCGCAGAAGAAGAAGTTTACTTTTCCCGTAAAGCCTTAAAAGGCTGCGCAAAATCCCGCAATCGCATGATTGAAAGTAATTTACGTCTGGTCGTAAAGATTGCCCGTCGTTACAACAATCGTGGTTTAGCACTGCTTGATCTTATCGAAGAAGGCAACTTAGGTTTAATTCGTGCCGTTGAAAAGTTTGATCCAGAAAGAGGTTTCCGTTTTTCAACCTATGCGACTTGGTGGATTAGACAAACCATTGAGCGCGCTATTATGAATCAGACTCGTACGATTCGTTTGCCTATTCATGTTGTTAAAGAACTCAATGTTTACTTGCGCACCGCTCGCGAGTTAGCACAAAAACTCGATCACGAACCTACGGCCGAAGAAATTGCCGAAAAACTACAAGTGTCGAGTGCTGATGTCAGCCGTATGCTTAAGCTGAATGAGAAAATCACCTCTGTCGATACGCCTTTGGGGGGCGATAATGACAAGGCGTTGCTGGATATTTTAGCCGATGACGATAACGTTGGCCCTGACTATAAAGTGCAAGATGAAGATATTTCTAATTCAGTGGTCAAATGGCTCAATGAGTTAAACACTAAACAAAGAGAAGTGTTAGCCCGCCGTTTTGGTCTGTTAGGTTATGAACCTTCTACACTCGAAGATGTGGGTGCTGAAATTGGTTTGACCCGTGAACGTGTACGTCAAATCCAAGTGGAAGCATTGAAACGTTTACGCGACTTATTAGGATCTCAAGGTTTATCTGTTGAAGCTTTATTTAGAAACTAATACCGCATCTTTGTTACTCAAGATGTCTAGCTAAGGTTTTAAGTCTAGTGCTTAGGTCTAGTCGATAAAAGTAAAACGCCCACTAAAGAGTGGGCGTTGTTGTTTCTAGTCTTGTATTGCTGATAATATCGCTTAGCGAATATCACTCGCTCACAGAGTGTTAGCTCAGACGTTTCAGCTCATAGAGCAAATCAAGTGCTTGTTTTGGCGTTAAGTTATCGGGATTAATGCTACTTAACTTCGTTAGCGCTGGATTCTCAACCGGTTCAGGTAACGCGAGTAAGCTTTGAATAGGCGTCCTCGTTCCTTCAGCTTGATGATCGCGACTCTCCAATTGCTGCAACTTATGTTTAGCGGCTTTAATCACTTTGTTTGGTACGCCGGCAAGCGCCGCAACTTGTAAGCCGTAGCTTTTACTAGCGGCGCCTTCTTGCACTGCATGCATAAAGGCGATGGTATCGTCGTGTTCAATGGCATCGAGGTGCACATTGTAAACACCAGCCATTAATTCAGGTAACTGAGTTAATTCAAAATAATGGGTGGCGAATAGGGTCATAGCGCCGACTTGCTGGGCTAAATACTCTGCTGCCGACCAAGCGAGCGATAAACCATCATAGGTGGATGTGCCGCGGCCGATTTCATCCATTAACACTAAGCTACTGGCGGTGGCGTTGTGTAGAATGTTGGCGGTTTCTGTCATTTCTACCATAAAGGTTGAACGGCCAGAGGCCAGATCGTCAGAGGCGCCAATACGGGTAAAGATACGATCGATAGGGCCTATCAGTGCGCGATCTGCTGGCACAAAACAGCCAATGTGGGCCATCAGCGTGATCAAAGCGACTTGACGCATATAGGTCGATTTACCGCCCATGTTAGGTCCGGTTACAATCAACATACGTCTTTGATTGTGCAAGGTGACTGGGTTAGCGATAAACGGTGTTTGACTCACACGCTCCACCACTGGGTGACGACCAGCCTCTATCTGTACGCCGATATCTTGGCTCAGCTCTGGGCAAGTGTAGCCTAAGGTTTCGGCGCGCTCAGCAAAGTTACTTAACACATCAAGTTCTGCCGCCGCTCGAGCAAAAGCTTGTAATTCATGTAATTTTGGCAGAATAAGATCAAATAATTGTTCCCATAACTGCTTTTCGAGTGCCAGTGCTTTACCTTGGCTCGAGAGCACTTTTTCTTCGTACTCCTTAAGTTCAGGCGTGATATAACGCTCCATATTCTTAAGGGTTTGACGTCGTTGGTAATTGAGTGGCACTTGCGAGGATTGCAAGCGACTCACTTCGATGTAATAGCCGTGTACACGGTTATAGCCGACTTTAAGTGTGTTGATACCTGTACGTTCTTTTTCTCTGGCTTCGAGTTGTACTAAGTAATCGCTCGCACCTTCGCTAAGACCGCGCCATTCATCTAATTCGCTGTTGTAGCCTTCACGGATCACTCCGCCATCGCGGATAAGCATGGGAGGATTATCTACTATCGCGCGCTCAAGTAAGGCTTGTTCAGCGGGGAACTCACCTAAGTGTTGCCGTAATTGAGTCGTGTGCGGCGCGCTCAGTGTGCTTAAACTCTGTTGTAATTCAGGTAGTAAGCCCAGCGCTTGACGTAAACGGGCAAAGTCTCTTGGGCGAGCGGTACGCAGCGCGAGTCTTGCCATGATACGTTCAATATCGCCAAGTGCTTTTAACTGTTCATGCAAACCTTCGTGGGCGGCGGTATCGAGTAGTTCAGTCACCGCCTGTTGGCGTGCTTGGATGTGTTTTGGATCTCGAAGCGGCTGATGGATCCAGCGTTGTAACATGCGGCTGCCCATAGGCGTCGCCGTGTTATCCAATACTGCGGCTAAGGTATTATCGCGACCACCGGCAAGGTTTTGAGTGAGTTCTAGATTTCGGCGCGTTGCCGCATCGAGCACTATGCTATCGGTTTGATTAAAGCGGGTAATGGCATTGATATGGGGCAGGGCTGTGCGCTGTGTGTCTTTGACGTATTGCATCAAGCAACCTGCAGCCTGCAGTGATAAACGTGCATCTGCAATACCAAAACCATGCAAGTCTTTTGTGCCAAACTGAGCCAGTAGTAACTTGATGCTAGTGTCGTAATCAAATTCCCATTCAGGGCGACGACGTTTACCTTTAAAACCGTTTAGTAGACCTAGTTCGCCAAAGTCTTCACTGTAGAGAATTTCAACGGGATTAGTGCGTTGCAATTCAGCTTCTAATGACTCTCGCGTGTCGAGCTCGGCAATCACAAAACGTCCGGATGAAACATCCAGAGTGGCATAACCAAAACCGATTTTACCTTGATAAACCGCTGCCAATAGATTGTCTTGGCGTTCCTGCAGCAGGGCTTCGTCGGTCAAGGTGCCAGGCGTGACGATACGCACCACTTTACGCTCAACTGGTCCTTTAGAGGTTGCTGGGTCGCCAATTTGTTCACATATCGCAACCGATTGACCAATTTGAACTAATTTCGCAAGATAGCCTTCCACAGCATGGTAAGGCAGTCCCGCCATGGGGATAGGATCGCCACCACTTTTACCGCGTGCTGTGAGTGAAATGCCTAACAGCTCAGAAGCACGTTTAGCATCGTCATAAAACAACTCGTAGAAGTCACCCATGCGATAAAACAGTAACATGTCGTGATGTTCTGCTTTCATGGTCAAGTACTGACGCATCATAGGAGTATGTTTTTCTAAATCATCGGTATCAATTACATTCATTAAATCGTTATCGTCCGTTGTGACTGCCGTGGTTATGTGGGATTAAGCGCTATGGAAGCAGAAGACTGCTGTACAATTTTCAGCTAAAAAGACCACGCAAAATTTGCTGCGCCAATCTTAGCAATAATTTACCGAAAATTGAGCCCTTGATGACGGATATTCGTCAAAGGGATGCAATATCCGATTTGATATTCGCTAAAACCTTGGCCATATTAAAAAATCCCATAAGCTAAAAATAATTCAGCCACAGGTCTTGATACTGTATGATTGTACAGTATACTAGTCAGCAGAATTAAGACAAAAAGCGCGGCTTTTTGAATTACCCGTTTGTAAATTGAATATTACTTTTGACAGCTTAAGGCTTGTCTTGATGAGGGAACTGGAATGAAGGTCGATCCAAATAAAGAGAAAGCACTTGCTGCGGTATTGATCCAAATTGAGAAACAATTTGGTAAAGGCTCCATCATGAAGCTGGGTGAAGATCGCTCTATGGATGTTGAGACCATTTCTACCGGTTCTCTATCTCTGGACGTTGCTTTAGGCGCTGGCGGTTTGCCAATGGGTCGTATCGTTGAGATCTATGGTCCTGAATCATCAGGTAAAACGACACTGACTTTAGAAGTGATTGCCGCAGCGCAACGTGAAGGTAAAACCTGTGCCTTTATCGATGCTGAGCATGCACTCGACCCTATCTATGCTAAAAAATTGGGCGTAGATATTGATAACCTGCTGTGTTCACAACCGGATACCGGCGAGCAAGCGCTTGAGATTTGTGATGCATTAACTCGCTCAGGCGCTGTTGACGTTATCGTCGTTGACTCAGTGGCGGCATTAACGCCTAAAGCTGAAATCGAAGGTGAAATTGGTGATTCTCACATGGGCTTAGCGGCACGTATGATGAGCCAAGCCATGCGTAAACTTGCGGGTAACTTAAAGCAATCTAACACCTTACTTATCTTCATCAACCAAATCCGGATGAAGATTGGTGTGATGTTCGGTAACCCAGAAACGACAACCGGTGGTAACGCGCTGAAGTTCTATGCTTCTGTTCGTTTAGACATTCGTCGTACTGGTGCCATTAAAGACGGCGATGAAGTAGTCGGTAACGAAACTCGCGTTAAAGTGGTGAAAAACAAGGTTGCAGCACCGTTCAAGCAAGCCGAATTCCAAATCCTTTATGGCCAAGGTATTAACCGTACTGGTGAGTTAGTTGACTTAGGCGTAGCCCATAAGTTGATTGAAAAAGCGGGTGCTTGGTACAGTTATAAAGGCGATAAAATCGGTCAAGGCCGTGCTAATGCTGGTAAATATTTGACTGAAAACCCAGCCATTGCTACTGAAATTGACAAGACATTACGTGAGTTACTTTTGAGCAATCCTAGTGCACTGGCTGCTAAAGATGATGATAGCACGGAAGATAATGTTGATTTAGAAACAGGCGAAGTATTCTGAGTCAGTCAGCCCGTCAAATCGCGGTCGCGCTGTTAGCGCGCCGCGATTATTCCCGCTTACAAATCCGCGATAAATTGCTCGAGAAAGGCTTCGACCTTAACGATATCGAACCTGTACTCGACGCTTGTGAATCCTCCGGTTTTATCAATGATAATCGCTATGCTGAATTATTGGTGCGTAGCCACATTAGTCGAGGGCACGGTGCTATCCGTATCCGCCAAGCGATAGCGCAAAAAGGCTTGTCTAAAGATTGTATTGAAGCGGCGATAACCAATAGTGATTGTGACTGGTTTGAGCTAGCAAAAGATAAAGCCACCAAAAAATATGGTGTTCCCCGCGTAACAGAAGTGAAGGGCTCTAAAGCTCGGGATCTTATCGCGAAGGAAAAGGCCAAACGAGTGCGCTTTTTAATGGGTCAAGGCTTTAGCTACGATCAAATCACTTATGCGTTAGATTCAGATCCCAATGATCTCGACGACGATTATTAATTGCCTCAACTCATCGATTGCGATGTAACCTTAAGACTGCAAAGCTCCTTTAAATATCACTCAATAGGCTTAGTACAATTAGGTTTGATATCGAGTTAAATTCACTCGACACTGGCCTTAATCGCGCAAAATTCATATCGTCATCAATTACTCTTTACCTTGCCATTTTGACTCTAGCCACTCTTACGTGGGCTTTAACGCACTTTATGCAGTGTTGGTTATTCTTAACTTAGCCCACTAGGTCTATAAATAACCGTCTTGCCTAAAGTGCGTTAAATCTCCGCTGAATTCTGTATCTTGAGGTTGTTTGGGTATATATCACCAATCAAGGCTGGTCGTCCTTCCTCAGTCTGCTTATAATGCTGGGCAAATAGAAATACGGCTAGCCTAAGGCGTAGCTGGTAATGCTTACCCAATTCAGGATGATTTCATGTATCAAACTACAGCAGAGCTTAGAAGCGCTTTCCTCGAATTTTTCCGCAGCAATGGTCATCAAGTTGTGGACAGTAGTTCATTAGTGCCAGGCAACGATCCCACACTTTTATTTACCAATGCAGGCATGAACCAGTTCAAGGACGTGTTTCTTGGCATGGACAAACGCAATTATACGCGTGCGACCACTGCTCAACGTTGTGTACGCGCCGGTGGTAAGCATAACGATTTAGATAACGTCGGTTATACAGCACGTCATCACACCTTTTTCGAAATGCTGGGTAACTTCAGTTTTGGTGATTATTTCAAAGAAGAAGCGATTCGCTTTGGCTGGACATTCTTAACTGAAACGTTAAAGCTGCCGAAAGAACGTCTGTGTGTCACGATTTATCAAACAGATGATGAAGCCTTTGAAATCTGGAATAAAAAAATTGGTGTTGCTGCCGAGAACATTATCCGTATCGGCGACAACAAAGGTGCTGCTTATGCGTCAGATAACTTCTGGCAAATGGGTGATACTGGTCCTTGTGGCCCTTGTACTGAAATTTTCTATGACCATGGCGATCACATTTGGGGTGGCCGTCCTGGCAGTCCTGAAGAAGATGGCGACCGTTTCATCGAAATCTGGAACATCGTTTTCATGCAGTACAACCGTCAAGCATCAGGTGAAATGCTGCCTTTGCCTAAGCCATCGGTAGATACTGGCATGGGGATTGAGCGTATCGCCGCGATTATGCAAGGCGTACATTCTAACTACGAAATCGATATATTCCGTACTTTGATCGCTAAAGCGGCAGAAATCATCGGCGTAAGCGATTTAAGCGAGAAGTCACTGCGCGTCATTGCCGACCATATCCGTTCATGTGCATTCCTTATTGCCGATGGTGTTATGCCGTCGAACGAAGGCCGCGGTTATGTGCTGCGCCGCATTATCCGCCGCGCAGTTCGCCATGGTAACAAGTTGGGCGCGACCGAAGCTTTCTTCTATAAGTTGGTTCCATCTTTGATTGCGGTGATGGGCGATGCGGCTAAAGGGTTAGCTGAGACGCAAGTCATTGTTGAAAAAGCGCTGAAAGCGGAAGAGGAGCAATTTGCCCGTACGCTTGAACGTGGTTTAGGTATTTTAGATACGGCCTTAAACGAGTTGAAAGGCGACACCTTAGACGGCGAAACCGTATTTAAGCTGTATGACACCTATGGCTTCCCAATGGATTTGACCGCTGACGTCTGTCGTGAGCGCAACATCATTGTCGATGAAGCAGGTTTCGAAGTCGCCATGGCTGAGCAACGTAGCCGCGCCCAAGCTGCTGGTAACTTTGGTGCAGATTACAACGCAGCGCTGAAAATCGATGCTGAAACCGCATTCACTGGTTACACCGAATTAGCGGGCCAAGCTAAGGTCACCGCGATTTATCTAAACGGTGAGTCAGTGACGGCTATCAAGGCGGGTGACGAAGCCGTTGTCGTGCTCGATGTAACACCTTTCTACGCTGAATCTGGCGGTCAAGTGGGCGATAAAGGCCAACTGGTTGCGAGCGGTGTTGAGTTTACGGTAAACGATACGCAAAAGTATGGTCAAGCAACGGGCCATCAAGGTGTTTTAGCTACAGGTAACTTGAGTGTTGGCCAAGTTGTTGAAGCGAAAGTCGACAAAAAACTGCGTCACCGTACTCAGTTAAACCATTCTGTTACGCATTTACTGCATGCCGCACTGCGTCAAGTGCTCGGTACTCACGTTTCGCAAAAAGGTTCTTTGGTTGATCCGGAACGTTTGCGTTTTGACTTCTCCCATTTCGAAGGTGTAAAAGCCGCTGAATTAAAAGAAGTTGAAGAATTAGTTAACACTCAAATTCGTCGTAACCATGAGCTGAAAACCGCTGAAATGGGTATAGATGAAGCCAAAGAGAAAGGCGCAATGGCGCTCTTTGGTGAGAAATATGATTCACAAGTACGTGTCGTAACTATGGGCGATTTCTCTATCGAATTGTGTGGTGGTACCCATGTGGGCCGCACGGGCGATATTGGCTTGTTCAAAATCACCTCTGAAGCGGGTATTGCAGCGGGTGTGCGTCGTATCGAAGCCGTTACAGGCGCTGCGGCTATGGCCTATGTGGCGCAGCAACAAGCGGAACTGGAAGAAGCTGCAGCCTTATTGAAAGGCGATGCCAACTCAGTCGTTGCTAAGTTAAAAGCCCAGCTCGACAAAATGAAGCAACTCGAAAAAGAAATGGCGCAGTTGAAAGATAAACTCGCGGCTGCAGCCAGTGCAGATTTAGTGGGCGATGCCGTTGTAGTTAATGGCGTTAACGTGCTGATCAAAAAATTAGACGGCGTTGAGGCAAGTTCATTACGCGGCTTGCAAGATGAATTAAAACAGAAATTGAAATCGGCCATTATCGTACTTGGCACCGCGCAGGAAGGGAAAGTTAACCTGATCGCCGGTGTGAGTAACGATCTGATCGGTAAAGTCAAAGCGGGTGAGCTCGTCGCTATGGTCGCTGCACAAGTGGGCGGTAAAGGCGGTGGTCGTCCTGATATGGCTCAAGCGGGCGGTAGCCAGCCAGAAAATCTGGATGCGGCATTGGCTCAAGTATTACCTTGGATTACTGAGCGTCTAGCTTAAGAGGTTGCTGTGCCCCAAAAACGAAAGCTTAGTGGTAGCAAGCTTTTTGTGAAAAAGTTCGGCGGCACTTCGGTGGGTTCTATTGAACGTATCGAAGCAGTCGCTGAGCAGATTACAAAGTCAGCTCACAATGGTGAGCAGCAAGTCTTAGTTTTATCCGCGATGGCGGGTGAGACGAATCGCTTGTTTGCACTGGCAGCACAAATTAATCCGCGGGCCTCGGCGCGCGAATTAGACATGTTAGTGTCAACGGGTGAGCAAGTGAGCATTGCCTTGATGTCGATGGCGTTACAGCGCCGCGGCATAAAGGCGAAATCCCTTACGGGCGATCAGGTACAAATTCATACTAATAGTCAATTCGGCCGCGCTAGCATCGAGCGGGTGGATACTGAGTATTTGCAATCCCTGCTAGCCGATGGTGTTGTGCCGATCGTTGCAGGGTTTCAAGGCATCGATCCTCAAGGCGAAGTCACCACCTTAGGGCGCGGTGGTTCAGATACCACAGCTGTAGCCTTAGCTGCAGCGTTAGAAGCCGATGAATGCCAGATTTTTACTGACGTGGCTGGGGTATTTACCACAGATCCGAATATTGATAGCAGTGCTCGTCGCCTCGATGTGATTGGGTTTGATGTGATGCTCGAAATGGCAAAGTTAGGCGCTAAAGTACTGCATCCCGATTCTGTTGAATACGCCGAGCGTTTTCGTGTGCCATTGCGAGTCTTGTCGAGTTTTGAAGCAGGGCAGGGGACGTTAATCCAATTTGGCGACGAGTCTGAACTCACTATTGCCTCGTTAGTCCAAGGTATTGCGATTAATAAGGCGCTGGCAACGCTGACGATTGAAGGGCTGTTTACCACCAGTGAACGTTATCAAGCGCTGTTAGGCTGCTTAACGCGATTGGAGATCGATGTGGAATTTATTTCCCCATTGAGGATCCAAGAGGATGATCCTTCGGGTCGAGTTAGTTTTATTCTCGCTGAAGCTAAGGTTGATACTCTGCTTAATGAGCTCGAAGGCTTAAGCGAAAGCCTTGCTCTCGGACCATTGATTATCGAACGGCAACGTGCAAAAGTATCTTTAGTTGGCAAAGGTTTACAGGCAAAAATGGGATTATTGACTAAGATGTTAGAAGTCTTGGGTAATGAAACTATTCATGCTAAGTTACTCACGACGTCAGAGAGTAAATTGTCAACCGTTATCGATGAAAGGGACTTACACAAGGCGGTTCGGGCGTTACATCACGCTTTCGAGCTAAATAAGGTGTAATTAAATAACCGTTTGAGTATTGAATACTATTAATTTGTACTAAGCTGACCTTATAATAAGCCCATCTACCGGATGAGTGCCGTGTGTAAGCTGAATTAAGAAATAAAGGAGCTATCGAATGCTGATTTTGACTCGTCGTGTTGGCGAAACACTGATGATTGGTGATGAAGTCACAGTTACAGTGCTAGGGGTAAAAGGCAATCAAGTGCGTATTGGTGTGAATGCACCAAAAGAGGTTTCTGTTCACCGTGAAGAAATCTACCAACGCATTCAATCTGAAAAATCAGGTACACCATCGGAAGGTGGTAACTTTTAGTACCTTGTCTTGGCAAGAGTATTACGGCAACAGAAGAGTCAGTTTTTTAACTGGCTTTTTTATTTTTTAGACCGAAAGATTGGCGCAAATCAATACATTGGCTTGATATAACAGCAATGTGATTAAAAACAGTTCAAATGGAATCTGTTTCGGAAAAAGGGTTTGACTTATTTTCGTCAAACAGTAATATGTGCGCCAAGAAAACGGAGAGGTGGCCGAGTGGCCGAAGGCGCTCCCCTGCTAAGGGAGTATGGGCTTTAACTCCCATCGAGGGTTCGAATCCCTCCTTCTCCGCCATTTCTTACCGATAGAAAACAGTGCGCGTGTAGCTCAGCTGGATAGAGTACCTGGCTACGAACCAGGCGGTCGGAGGTTCGACTCCTTCCACGCGCACCATTTTTTTATTGAAAAAGTAAACTTAGATACAAGTCGCGCGTGTAGCTCAGCTGGATAGAGTACCTGGCTACGAACCAGGCGGTCGGAGGTTCGACTCCTTCCACGCGCACCATCTCTGCATTAGTTAATCTTTAACTCATCAGTTTTGAATTTCAGTTAGAAATTTTGTAGATAATTGCTTATAGCAAAATGTTAAAATGCGCGTGTAGCTCAGCTGGATAGAGTACCTGGCTACGAACCAGGCGGTCGGAGGTTCGACTCCTTCCACGCGCACCAATTTAGATTAATATGATTTCGGTCGTATTAATGTTTACCGTTTTAAATGCGCGTGTAGCTCAGCTGGATAGAGTACCTGGCTACGAACCAGGCGGTCGGAGGTTCGACTCCTTCCACGCGCACCAATTTAAATTAATATGATTTAGGTCGTATTAGTGTTTTACAGTTTAACATGCGCGTGTAGCTCAGCTGGATAGAGTACCTGGCTACGAACCAGGCGGTCGGAGGTTCGACTCCTTCCACGCGCACCAATATAGTTAACGAGATTCGTCTTGTTGATTTAAAGCGTTAAACGCGGAGAGGTGGCCGAGTGGCCGAAGGCGCTCCCCTGCTAAGGGAGTATGGGCTTTAACTCCCATCGAGGGTTCGAATCCCTCCTTCTCCGCCATTCTATTCTCTTAGTCGAGGGGAATAGAATAAATTTGCGAGATAAAAGTGCTTATCCTAGACTCAATCATGATTGGATCTGTTAGAAGTACAAAAACGAGTTTGCGCGTGTAGCTCAGCTGGATAGAGTACCTGGCTACGAACCAGGCGGTCGGAGGTTCGACTCCTTCCACGCGCACCATATAGATAAGCCCTGCAAGCAATTGCAGGGCTTTTTT
>NZ_JAUOEQ010000048.1:0-29859 GCF_031931965.1 Shewanella sp. SP2S2-6
AGCCCCAGCAGTCAGCATCAGCATCACCGAAGACACCAACAATGACGGCCTGCTCAGTAGTGCTGAGCTCGACGGACAAGTAAACTACGTCGTTATCCTCGGCGCCGGCACTGCCCTGGGCGATACCTTAGTGATTGTCGATCAAGACGGGAGCGAGCTGTTTAACGGCCCTGTCACCCAAGCCATGCTCGACAGCGGTCTGGCGCTGGCAGTGAATGCCCCTGCGGACGGAGCTACCCTAACCCTAACGGCCACTGTCACCGACCCTGCGGGCAACAGCTATTCCGCCCACGACAGTGTCACGATTGATACCACTGCCCCTAATCCTCCAACAGTATTAATCGTTGATGACGGTATACCTGGTGATGGTGTACTTACTCAATCTGAGATTGGTAGTAATGGTGCTGGTGTTCAGATCGAAGTTAATATTGATGCCACTGAGTTTTTAGCTGGAGGGCATGTTAATTTAACGATCAATAACAGTGCAGTCATAACCTCAATTGAGCTTAAAATAGTCGATGTTGGTAACGGGGTTATCGAACTACAATTTGCTGATGGCACTCCCGCAACAAACTTCAGCTACAGTAATGGCATCATTAGCTGGACAGAGTCAACCCCTGAAGCAGGTCAAGATATTACAATCTATGCGACCCAAACGGATGCGGCGGGCAACACTTCAAGTCAGGGCTCAGATACTGCAACGGTCAATTCAGTACCAACGATTAACGTAATTAATAACGTAATTGTTTCAGAGGAAGGTTTGCCCCTAGGTCTACCTGATAGCACTGGAGATACCGATTCGACTAATAGTCCTGACGCCTCTGGGACAGTAAGCATACAAGATAGTAATAATGATAATCTGACCGTTTCACTTTCTGGCCCATCAGGATTATTATCTGGTGGCCAAGCAATTCAATGGAGTTGGGATCCTGTCACGCAAACTTTAACGGGTTATATTGGTACTGCAGGTGAGGCTTCATATACCGAAATTATGACTGCAACACTGACGCCACCGGTTACTGGTAGTTCAGGAAATTGGACCTATGATGTCACGCTTAAAGGTCCTGTCGATCATCCAGATACTGAGACAGAAGACACCTTGTCAGTCAATATTGGCATCAATGTTAATGATGGCCATGGTGGTACATCAACTGGAAGTTTCAATGTCACCATTGAAGATGATGCTCCAGTCATATCACCAATTGCAGCCGTGCAAACCACAACGACAAGTATTCCTGATTCATTGGTGGGTTCATTCTCACTCACTGGTTACAGCGGCAACAATAATTCATTAGATTTCAATGGATTTACTATCAGTGCAAGAGGATTCACTTCGTCAACTAACTCAAATTTAATTGATGCCGCAATCTTTGGTAGTAGTAGTGGGATAGGTGTTAGTAGCGCTGGTGCTCCTTATCATAATCTCGCGAATGAAGTCGATTTCCGTAAATTTGCAGATGGAAGTTCTGCATCTGAAGAAATCATCATTACTCTCGATCCTGGAACTATTGCCTACGGCGTAAATATCCAGTTTTCCCACATGTTTGGTGGCGAACTAGAAGTCGGTGTCGTCGAGTTTTGGCGAGATGGCCAACTTATCGCAACTCAAACATTTAGCTCAGATGCCAGCAGTGGCGACTATGCCGCCAACTTCCAAGCCTTACAAGGGGGTTTTGACACTATGGTCATCAAAGCCCTTGATAATGGCCAGGGCCCAAGTAGCGGTGATAATAGTGACTTCACTGTTACCGCTATTGAGTTTTTAGGCACAACGACTCCACCAGCAATCGCCTTTGCTTCAGGAACTGTTAGCCCTGATTGGGGCGCAGATGGTAAAGGTTCGCTCACCTTACAAGGTAGTGATGAAACCAATTTATTCACGGCAACAGGCAGTGCAATTACCATAACCCAAACGGCAAATACACTGATTGGGGTCGATGCTGCTGGTCACTTGGTATTCAAACTTGAGTTTACCCCAGGTACAGGTCAATGGGACTTCCATCAATATCAAGAGATGTTACAACCTAGCGATGGTGATATTGATTTCAAAGTAAGAGCCACTGATGGAGATGGCGATCATACAGATGGTACTTTCTCTGTTATTCCACAAGTTTATGTTGATACAACGCCACCTTCTGCACCTGAAGTACGCATCATAGATGATGTAAATGATGACGCGTATTTGACGAGTACTGAGATAGGTAGTAATGGCGTTCAAATACAGGTCAAAATTAATGCTAGTGACTTTAATACTGGCGGCAGTGTACATCTAGAAATCGATAATGCAGGTAATAGCAGTACAGTAGACCTCATTCTTGACAATGGCGTACTGAAATTTAGTAATGGTGCTCTAGCAACAGGTTACACCTATACAAATGGTGTTATTACTTGGACAGAGCCTACTCCGACTGCAGGTCAGGCAATCTCAGTCACCGCAACTCAAACTGATAGTGCTAATAATGAATCAGCTGAAGGCACGGATAATGCTACCGTTATTGATGCGACTGACGATCGCTATACCATCGACGAAGATCAGCAGCTAACGGGTAATGTTCTTACCAATGATCAACTCGGCAATCTGAGCATCACTAGCTTCAGAGTCATTTATAACGGTATGCAAACCAGTTTTAACGCAGGGCAAACCGTTACCTTGGCCGTGGGTAGCTTATTAATACAAGCCAATGGTGAATTCCAGTTTATTCCAAATGATAACTGGGCAGGCGAAATGCCAAGTGTCACCTACACAACAAATACTGGTTCCACAGCAGCACTTGATATCACTGTTTTACCTATAGCAGATAAGCCTGTAGTTAACGTTATTCTGACTGATAATGGCATACCGCTATACAGTAACTTTAAGACTTCAGGAATCACTACCGAACAATTCCGTACGGGCGATTTTACTACCGCACCATTTAATACTGGTACGCGTACTATTGATAATACTTCCGGACAAGATCAGTTGCTCGGTACTGGGGGTAACGATCATCTTGTCAGCGCAAATGGCGGCGGTGATCTACTCTACGGTATGGATGGTGATGACATACTCGTCGGCAGTGATGCCGTTCAAGGTGACTCTCTCTATGGCGGAACAGGAAATGATGTTCTTGTTGCTGGTCTAGGTAATGACGGGCTCTACGGTGGTGCAGGAACAGATATCGCCGTACTTCTTGGCAACCGAGCCGACTACATAATAGAGAAAGGCGCAGGCTACTCTAGCAATGATCGTTGGTTCAACTTCTTTGTAACTGAAAATGGCATCGGTGTTACTAAGGCCCTGCATGATGTTGAGTATGTGCAATTCAAGGATGGCATATACGCGATCAATCAAATCACAGGTGAACTCACATTAGAACAGCCTACAGCTGTAGACTATCCAATCGAAATTAATGTGTCACTTGCGGATCGAGACGGTAGCGAAAGCATCGATAGCATTCAGCTCAGTGGTTTACCCGAAGGCACCTTACTCTACAGCAGTAACGGTACCTTAATGGGGACTGCAGATGCAGACGGTAATATTCTTCTAAATCATGGCAGCGTATGGAACAGTGCATCTTTAGATGTCAATCTGACAGGATTAACATTAAGGGTTCCTGGTGAATATGCAGGTCAAGTCAACCTCGTTGTCGAAGCAGTATCAAGAGAGTCAGGTACAGACTTGACCAATACTGCAACAGATGCAGATAGCGTCATTCTTAGCTACTTCAGTGGTCATGAAGGAGAGCCTGGCGATCAAAATCTTAACTTTGGTAATGAGCACAACATTGTGGTCGGCGATTTAGACGGTAGCGTTATTTTGCCAGGTCAAAACTACAATATCGCCTTTATGGTCGATAGTTCTGGCAGTATTGGAAGCACGGCGCTCAATAGCATGACAGCGCAACTTGAACAGGTGTTTACGACACTGAAAAACAGCGCTACCGCTGAAGGCAGCGGCACTGTAAATGTGTTCTTGGTTGACTTTGATGGCATTTCTAAAGGTTGGGTTTCTGTCGATATGAAAGACCCCAATGCCCTGTCGATACTGGAAGATGCATTGGACGACATGCGTTCAGGTGGAAACACCAACTACGAAGATGTATTTAAAACGACCGCCAACTGGTTCTCTGGCATCAGCGGTAACAGTGCCACAAATCTGGCTTACTTTATTACCGATGGCCAAGCTAATGAGTACAACTACAATGAGGGCCAAAACCCTGAGGTTTATAACCCACGCGGAGCAAACAACAGTATTTACCTATCCAGTATCATCCAAAACGGTTATGTATTTGGCAATACATATAGCCAGGATGGACGTACGATCATCAACCAGTACGGTGAAGTATTAAAATGGACCCAAAATAGCAATAATAGTTGGAGCTCAAGTTCAGTTGGCTTTATGCGCCCGGATGGTAATGGAGGTTTCCAATTTGCCAACTTGGGTACAAACGGCACCGGAACGAATGCGAATTCCCAGCAAGGATTTGCTTTCCTATCAACGCTAGGAGTGATTGTTCAGGCCATTGGGATAGGCCCATCACTGGATAGTGAAGATCTTAAGCCATTTGACTCTGACGGTAATGTTCTGACTAACATCAACGCTGAGGATTTAGCAGATGCGATCATTGGTACTCCAATTACCCAACTGCCAGGATCTGATACCATCAACGGTGGTAACGGCGACGATATACTCTTTGGTGATGCCATCAACTTTAACGGTATTAGTGGCCAAGGTTATGTTGCCATCAAAGATTATGTTGCTGATCAGCTAGGGGTAGCCGCAGTTACCGATGCCCAAGTACATAGATATATTACTGAGCATGCATCTGATTTTGACCAATCTGGTGCCAGCGATAAGGCAGATGTTCTTATCGGCGGACAAGGTAATGACATACTTTATGGGCAAGGTGGGAATGATCAGCTTTACGGCGGTAATGGTAATGATCTTATATTTGGTGGTGCTGGTAACGATACTATTATTGGTGGCCTAGGAAACGATAAACTAACGGGAGGGACTGGCTCTGATACTTTCGTCTGGCAGGCTGGCGAGTCAGGAACAGACCATATCACTGACTTTAATATCCATGAAGATAAATTGGATTTACGCGATCTACTTCAAGGTGAAAATACCAACACGCTAGACAGCTATTTGAATTTCAGCCTTAACAGTAGTGGCTCTACAGTGATCGATATTGATGCCAATCAAGACGGTGTCTTTGAACAACATATCATCCTTGATGGTGTTAATTTGTTCGACGAATATGGTAGCACTAACGATGCTGGTATAATTAATGGCTTATTGGGTAGTAATAATGATGGTCCGCTAATCATTGACTCTCAGCCTGTCACACCAGAACCTGTACAAGGAATCGCGCCACTGGATACTAATCCACACCATAATATCATTCCTTAAATAAAATCAGTTCAGATGGCCTATAGAAATATAGGCCATCATGACCGATACTTGCCATAACCATATAAAAATCCAAAGGATAAGTAATTAGGTGTCAGCTGCAGCTTCTGAAAAAATTGACCAATGGACCATTTCAGCCTCGCAAAGAGTCTTAGTGGATCCGCTGCTGGATTGTTTAGTGTTACTCACTGAGCATTTTGGCAACCCATGCTCATGCGACTCGCTTGCGGCAGGTTTACCTTTGTCAGGTGCGGTATTAACACCCGATTTATTACCTCAGGCCGCGTCGAGGGCCGGCCTAGCGGCGAAGTTATCTCGAAAAGGCTTAAACGAAGTATCACCGATATTGCTTCCCTGTATTTTGTTATTAAAAGACAAGAAAGCCTGCATATTGCGTGAACTTGATGTTGAGTCAGATAAAGCGATTATTCAATTACCCGAGACAGGTGGTGAAGAGACGCTAACCATTGAGTCGCTCGAAGCCTTATATGTGGGATATTTATTCTTAGTTAAACAAGAATATCGTGGTGACATGGGCTTTGATGTTTATCTGCATGATAATAAAACCCACTGGCTAGTCCAAACTTTAAAAGATTCTGCCCCCATTTATCGTGATGCATTAATTGCTTCTGTATTAGTGAATTTGTTCGCCTTAGTCTCACCGTTATTTATTATGAACGTGTATGACAAAGTCGTGCCCAACCTTGCCTTTGAGTCCCTGTGGGTGTTAGCGATTGGTGCTTCTATTGCGTATCTGTTTGATCTTGTCATGCGCCAACTCAGAAGCTACCTGATTGATGTAGCAGGTAAAAAAGTAGACATCATAGTGTCTTCTCGCCTATTCGCTAAAGCGATTGGTATCCCCTTAGAAAAACGTTCCCCCAGTATTGGCGGTATGGCAAAACAATTAGGCGAATTCGATAACATCCGTGAAATTTTAACCTCGGCGACGATCACAACCTTAGTCGATCTGCCCTTTGCATTATTTTTCCTAATTATTATTTATATCGTTGCCGGCGATCTCGCCATTGTTCCAGTGATCGGTGGCGCCATCATTATTGGCTTTACACTTTATATCCAACCTAAACTCAAAGCCGCTATCGAAGAAGGCAATAAATTTTCAAGCTTGAAACATGGGCATTTAATCGAGAGTTTATCGGCACTAGAGTCAATCAAAGCCAATGGTGCCGAAGGGATAGTACAAAAAAGCTGGCAACAGATGATAGGCCACAGTGCCAACTGGCAATTGAGGTCAAAAAAGCTCTCCAACTCTGTCTCGAACGTGGCTAACTTCACAGTGCAATTTACCGTTGTTTGCGTCGTCATTTTAGGTGTTTATCGCGTGGCCGATAATGCAATTTCTATGGGCGGAATTATTGCGGCCGTTATGTTATCGAGCCGAGCTATTTCACCTATGGCACAACTTGCAGGCCTGATGACCAGAGCAAACCACACTGCCAGCGCACTGCGTCAGCTTAATGAAATCATGACTCAAGAAGATGAGTTTGAAAATAAAGGGCATTTGGTTAGCAAACAAAGGCTAATAGGTAAAATCAATGCTGATCATGTCGGCTTTGCTTACCCTGGTTCAGAAAAACCAGTACTCCATCCAATGTCACTGACCATAAATCCCGGCGAGCGTATTGCAATTATCGGCCGTAATGGTTCAGGTAAAAGTACCCTTGCCAAGTTATTGGTTGGGTTATTTCAACCGACAGCAGGAAGCCTGCGTTATGACGGTTTAGACTCAGCACAGATCCATCCGAGTGATTTACGCCGTAATTTTGGTTATTTGCCCCAAGATGTGACCCTTTTCCACGGTTCGATTCGGGACAATATTTTATTTGGTACACGCCAAGTCACTGAGCACCAATTAATCCGTGCCGTACAGCTTTCTGGAGTGAGTCAATTTACCAACCTAGAAGCAGAGGGGTTAGACCAACAAGTCGGCGAAGGCGGCATGTCGCTCAGTCGCGGACAAAGACAAACCGTTGCCCTTGCTCGTGCCACACTCAATGACCCTCCAGTGCTATTGATGGATGAGCCCACCGCCAGCTTGGATGCGCGCGCGGAACAACAATTTATTCGCTCAATGCAGAATGTCAGCAAAGACAGAACCTTAATTCTTATTACCCATAAGATGCATCTGCTGCAGCTCGTCGATCGCATTATCGTACTCGAACGCGGCCATGTGGTCGCTGATGGTCCCAAGGCAGAAGTGTTAGAAAAACTCAATTTTGGCCTCGTGAATGGAGAAGCTAAAAGATGAGTAAAAATCTAACCGCGAATGACTTAGACATGGTTGATGATGTCTACGGCGCCATGATGACTGACGCCCCTAGCGGGCACAGATTAATCATATGGGCACTTGCAGCTATGGTTGTGTGTTTTTTACTGTGGGCAGGGTTTGCTAAATTAGACAAGGTCACCACTGGTTCGGGGAAAGTCATCCCCTCATCACAAGTCCAAGTCATCCAGAGTTTAGATGGCGGCATCATGCAAGAGCTATATGTACAAGAAGGTGAAATGGTAACGAAAGGCCAACCTTTAGTACGTATTGATGATACCCGCTTCCGCTCTGATTTTGCTCAGCAAGAGCAAGAGGTTTTGGGCTTAAAAACCAATGCTATTCGTATGCGCGCGGAACTCGATAGCATTCTCATATCAGACATGACATCAGACTGGCGCGAGCAAGTGCTCGTTACTAAAAAAGCCTTGGTATTTCCTGAGAGCATCATTACCGCGGAACCTGCCTTAGTTAAAAGGCAGCAAGAAGAATACAACGGACGGTTAGATAATTTAAGTAACCAACTTGAAATCTTGGTCCGTCAAATTCAACAAAGACAACAAGAAATTGATGATCTTGCGTCTAAAACAACGACATTAACCACCAGTATGCAGCTGATCTCCCGTGAGCTTGAGCTCACTCGGCCGTTAGCTAAAAAAGGTATCGTTCCTGAAGTTGAACTACTCAAACTTGAACGTACTGTGAACGATTTGCAAGGCGAATTGAATTCAATGCGCCTACTGCGCCCTAAAGTCAAGGCGGCGATGGATGAAGCCATCTTAAAACGCCGTGAAGCTGTATTCGTCTATGCCGCCGATCTACGCGCACAGCTTAATGAAACCCAAACCCGCCTGTCTCGCATGAATGAAGCACAAGTGGGTGCACAGGATAAAGTCAGCAAAGCGATTATCACCTCCCCAGTTAATGGCACCATTAAAACCACTCATATCAATACACTCGGCGGCGTTGTGCAACCAGGTGTCGATATTATCGAAATAGTGCCATCGGAAGATCAGCTACTGATTGAAACTAAAATCTTGCCTAAAGACATCGCCTTCTTACACCCAGGATTGCCGGCAGTGGTAAAGATTACCGCCTATGATTTTACCCGCTATGGTGGTCTTAAAGGAACCGTTGAGCACATCAGCGCTGATACGTCTCAAGATGAAGAAGGTAATAGTTTTTACCTCATTAGAGTCAGAACCGCAGAATCCAGTTTAACCAAAAACGATGGCACACAGATGCCAATTATTCCGGGAATGTTGACTTCGGTTGACGTTATCACGGGGCAAAGATCCATACTTGAGTACATTTTAAATCCAATTTTAAGGGCTAAGGACACAGCGCTCAGAGAGCACTAAGCCTTTTTATAAACCGGGAGGTTGGTCATGAAGACTTCAGCAAAACGACAATTTCAATGTTCAAAGATAGCCATAGTGCTGTCATTAATTCTGTTACCTTTATCGGCTCAAAGCCAGACGTTAGAGCAAGCCGTTGCACATACGCTTGATACGAACCCTGATTTACGTGTTGCCTTCAACCGCTTTAAAGCGCGCGAAGAACAAGTTAATCAAGCAATAGCAGGTTATATGCCGACGATTGATGTCAGTGGCGGCTACGGCTACGAACAAACTGACAGCGTGTCGACTCGTAGACGACCAAATGTCGGTGATGTCGATAGCAAAGGAGTTGCGGAATTAAACCGCGGAGAGTTTGGTGTTAGCCTAAAACAAATGCTCTTCGATGGTTTCTATACTAGCAGTGAAGTTGATCGTTATAGCTTTGAAGCCAGTGCAGACCAATGGGCGCTGCTTGCTGCAGCTGAAGATATGGCGCTCGATGTCACTAAGGTATACCTCAACTATTTGCGCACTGATGAAGTGCTGAAATTAGCAGAGAAAAACCTTAACAGCCATAAAGAAATTTATGACCAAATCAAGCAACGTACCGATTCAGGTTTAGGTTCAATCGCAGACCTATCCCAAATCACGGGACGCTTAGCGCGGGCTAATGCCAACGTGATTTCTGCTCGCAACAATTTACTTGATGCAAAAGCGCAGTACATCAGAATTGTAGAGTCGGCACCAGCAGACTTAATCTTACCTGTGCCCGATGCAGAGATGCTGCCAAAAGATCTAAGCTCTGGCATTATCGCAGCACAGGAGAATCACCCCATACTCAAATCTGCAGCAAATGATATTAGTGCCGCCGAGAATGAACGTTCATCAGTACAGTCTAATTACTACCCTCAAGTTTCTTTGGAGCTGAACGGTAATTGGAATAATGATGTCGGCGGCGAAGATGGTATCTCTGGCGCTGGCGCATTCCGTAGTGATGTGGGTGGCTATAGCAATGATTTAATGGCCATGGTTCGAGTAAAATATAACTTATTCTCGGGTGGTAAAGATCTCGCCCGTGAGAAAGAAACAGCATACAAACTTGGTGAAGCCAAAGAAATCCGTCAACGCGCTCAGCGCGAAGTCGTTGAAGGCGTGAATTTGGCTTGGAACGCATTTGAATTACTGGCACCTCAAAAGCAATACATCCGAGACCATGTTATAGCCGCAAAGGATACCCAATCTGCCTATGCCCAACAGTTCAATTTAGGCCAACGCAGTCTTCTCGACTTATTGGATACCGAAAATGAACTCTTCGAGGCGCGTAAAGACTATTTACAGGCAGAGTATGATGAAATCATTGCTAAGTATCGCGTACTCAATTCTACCGGACGCTTATTAGACTCTCTCAGAGTCACTAGGCCCGATGCATGGCGTGGAGAGCGCAACTATGTAGGAGGAGCTAACTAATGAAAACTATCACATTTTTTCTCAGTGTCATTCTTTTAGCTGGTTGTTCAATGCGCGATACAGTTAATATTGACGAAATGACCACAACTCAAGCCTATGATCTATCAGATAAAGATAGAGATGGGGTCATTGAGGCCCGTGAACGCTGTAATGATACCGCTCAAGGCGCCGGCATTGACAACTATGGCTGTGGCAAAATCAAAGCGATTAATGAGCGTAAAGAGTTAAGCATTTTATTCCCAAATGATTCTGCTTATATTGCACCAGAGTACTATCCTCAAATTGAGGAGGTTGCAGTATTTTTACAACAATTCCCAACGACTAAAGTGACTATTGAAGGGCACACTAGTCGTACAGGAACTGATGAACGCAACTTAGTATTATCGCAAGAACGTGCCGATGCAGTGACAGCTGTGCTAGCCGAACGCTTCAGCATAGATAGAAGTCGATTAACAGCTATTGGATATGGCCCTAGCCGCCCAGTGGTGTTAGAGCGTACTCCTGAAGCTGAAATTCGTAACCGTCGTGTCGTGGCAGAAGTCACAGGTGATGATACGGCAACAGACATGAAATGGACGATTTACTCGGTCGATGACAACACACAATAAAGGACTCACACATTAGGTTATGAACGGCAGACTTGGTTATAAACATTCATTATTGCGAGTCTGCCGCTTTAGCCTCATAGCGTCAGCCTTAGGCATATGCTGCCTATATGCTGCCCCCACACAAAACCTTGATGAAGGGAAGATCACTTCAACCCTTGAAAAACATTATGGTGAGCGTGCGGGGATGCGAGCTAGGGCTTGGTTCAAAGTTTTATCGGAAGCAAGTACGCTAGATGAAAAAGAAAAGCTATTGAAAGTAAATAACTTTTTCAACTTATTCCGCTTTATTGATGACAGTAAATTATGGGGTGAGTCAAATTATTGGGCAACGCCGATGGAGTTTATTGGCGTGAATGGTGGTGACTGCGAAGATTTTTCGATCGCTAAATACTTCACCTTGCTCCAACTTGGCGTGCAAGAGGACAAGATGCGGATCACTATGGTTAAAGCGACTACGGTGAATCAATACCACATGGTATTGGCTTACTATGAGACACCAGCATCGATCCCCTTAGTTCTCGATAATCTTGATCATGAAATAAAGCCTGCCACCAAAAGAAAAGATCTACTACCTGTTTATAGCTTTAACGGTAAACAGTTATGGCTCAATAAAGAGCAAGGTCGAGGTGTACTAGCGGGTTCGTCAACACGGCTAGAAAAATGGAACGATCTTAACCATAGATTAGGTGTTGACCGCCTTAGACAACCAAAATTAAAACTGGAGTAGCACCAAAAATGACACTGTTTAGACAGATTTATTCGCTGCTTTTTAGCCTATTTTTGCTCGTAGTTGCAAGCCTTGGCTATGTGCAATTTACTGAGACTCAAAGCTTTTTAACCAAGCAAATGGAGTCAGATCTAAACAATGCCAGCACTTCACTTGGTCTAATGCTTACTCCAGCACTTCAAGCTGGCGATACCGCAGCGGCAGAAACCTTAGTGAATGTCATCTTCGAAGGTGGCTATTATCAAAATGTAAAGCTGACATGGATGGTGGATGGTAAGCAACAAGAGTGGAATAACCCTTTAAGAATTGAAGATGTACCTCAATGGTTTATCAATTTAAATCTATTTAAAACCATCAAAAAACAAAGCACTATCACTTCTGGCTGGTTGCAACTCGCGCAACTTGAGATCACCGCTCATCCTGGGTTTGGTTACCATGAGCTGTGGCGAATCATGTCCAATACGATCATTGCCTTCTCACTACTTTTCCTCGTAGCCATTTTTACCGCAAGAATTGGTTTAACGTGGATATTGAAACCTCTACACACTTTGTCGGAACACGCGAAAAGTATTGCGGCACGCCAATTTGGCCCAGACATGGCATTACCTAAGACCACTGAATTGAAAGACTTAGTGACCGCATTTAACAGTATGTCGGCGCAGTTGAAGCAAGTGTTTCATTCCCTCGACGAAGAAGTCGGCGCATTACGTAAGAAGAATCTTGTCGATCCTGCGTCAGGCCTGCCTAACCGCCAATATGTGGTGAGCCGTTTAAATGGTTGGTTGAGTGAACCTAGCAGCGGCGCGTTATTCCTTGCTAAACTCGACTGGCTCGAAGAAGTGCACAGCAAATATGGCTACCAAGTTCGAGATGAAACCATACGGATCTTAGCAGAGAAGTTTCAGCTGCAGTTAAACGAAATAACACCGTCTGTTATAGGCCGCATTGCCGCCTATGAATTTGCATTTTTAGTGACTGATGTTGAACACGATCAAATCAGCAAATATTTACAAACGCTTATCCGCACCATCAACCAAGAAATGTCGAAGGCGGGCTGTAAGCCTAATGAAGACTTTGCGATTGGTATTGCGGAGCGTATTGGGCAAATGAATGTGTCGGATATTTTGGCCCAAGCCGACAACGCCCTTCAAAAAGCGTTACAAGAGAATAAAACATTCCATTGGTTTGAAACCACAGAGCAGCAACTATTCACCCGTGAACAGTGGCGGGATAACCTTAGCCATGCCATCAGTAATAAGAAGTTTAAGTTTAGATGGCAACCTATCCAGTTTTGCGATGGCGATGGCATAGCGCAGCGGGAATTATATTGCCAATTAGAGCTCGGCGATCAACTCGCCCATGCAGGGCAATTTATGCCTTATATCGAGCTCTTATCTCTCGGTGCCTTGCTCGATAAATGCTTGATTGAAACCGTCTACGAGCAAAAACTACTAGAGCGTAGCTATGAACCGCTCGCGATTAACTTAACCCATCAAAGTATTAACGATCCTCAGTTCCATGAGTGGCTCAATCACTTCTTACGTAATGCCGCATTTATTGAGCGGATCTGCTTCGAAATCCCTGAGGCAGGCGTTTATAGCGATCTTAAGTCGTGTCAGCACTTATGTAACATTATTCGTGATAATGGTGCTAAGTTCGGCATTGACCACTTTGGCCGCCAGTTTGGCTCTATGTCTTATCTACAGGAATTAAGACCGAGTTATGTAAAACTCGATCAATCCTTCGCCTACTATGATGAGACACACCATAATAGTGAGCTCTGCCGCGCGCTAATCAACGTAGCGAAAGGATTAGATATTCAAGTCATAGTGACGGGTATTCAAGAACAAGCTCAGCTAGAGCGCTTTAACGAGCTTAGAACAGATGCCTATCAGGGCTTTATCGCCCCTCCGGTGAATCTTGATTAAGCCAAATTAAGAAGTGATATTAAAAGTAAAAAGCTCCGTAAGGAGCTTTTTACTTTTCTAACGACAGAATGGCTATATCGATACCGTTGGACATCTGTATTGCCTACATAGAGTTTAAGCAAACGCATAAACAATTTCTATATGAAGCTACATTGCACAAATACAAAAAAGCCCCAGTGTATTCATTAAGAATGCTGAGGCTTTTTTTACTTATTTGGTCGATGCGCTGAAAGAGTGAGGATTCGACCTCTGCTTTCTGGCAATAAGGCTTCTAATACCAATCAAGATACAAACAGCAAACCGCAGATGCAAAAAAGCCCCAGTGTATTCATTAAGAATGCTGAGGCTTTTTTACTTATTTGGTCGGTGATAGAGGATTCGAACCTCTGACCCTCTGGTCCCAAACCAGATGCGCTACCGGGCTGCGCTAATCACCGTAAACTGTTCACTATTTACTTAACTTACATTAAGCTCGCTAGCTATGCGAAGAATTTGGTCGGTGATAGAGGATTCGAACCTCTGACCCTCTGGTCCCAAACCAGATGCGCTACCGGGCTGCGCTAATCACCGAGAATATCAATCTTTATATCAAAGCAAACGAAATGGGGTGACTGATGGGGCTCGAACCCACGACAACCGGAATCACAATCCGGGACTCTACCAACTGAGCTACAATCACCACTGACTTTCACTTATCTTGCTAACCTAAAAGCTCACAACTCTGTTCGGAATTGGTGCGCCCAAAAGGATTCGAACCTTCGGCCTCACCCTCCGGAGGGGTGCGCTCTATCCAGCTGAGCTATGGGCGCTCGCCTTGGTTAGCGCCGCATATACTAGGGTCAAATCCCCTTTGAGTCTATAGCTGTTTTGCACTTTTTTTACTGACTGCTCAAGTTTTATCACATTAGCTGACTTTTAAAGCAAAATGCAGCCAAAATATGGCTTGGATGTTACAGTATTTCATGCTAATTATAGAGATTGGTAAAAACAACCCTATATTTAACTAGTGAGTATCATGTTTAAGGATGAAGATGAAACTGGCCAGCCTCGTATAAATGAAGCTGAACGCTTACGCAAAAAAATTATTCGCTTAAAACAATTAGCGCATAAGTATAAGCATGCTGAGATCATTCAAAACGCATTACTCGAAATATCCAATATTGCGACCCATGCTTCTTCACTCGAAGAATTCTATGTCGGTGTGCATAGCCACCTAAAACAACTCATTCCCGCTGATAATTTTTTTATTTCAACCCTCGATGTCAGCACTGGCGAGCTTGCTATCCCTTTTTTCGCCGATGAGAAAGATGCGCATCCTGCGGAGCTTTATCCTGAACAATCCTTATCAACATTATTACAGCAGGGATTAACGGGCTACGTTCTTAGAACGGGTAAGGCTTTGTTATGTGATAATGACAAAGTCAATGAACTCATTGCCGCAGAGGAAATCGTTAACTTAGGTTCTCCCTGCCATTTATGGCTTGGCGTGCCCATTAAACACGATGACATAGTAACCGGAGTGTTAGTCGTACAAACCTACGACACAAATGTCAGCTATGGGGAAATCGAACTCGAGTTGATGACCTTCATTTGTCACCATATATCAGGAGTAATGGAACGGCTCAAGCATCAGGAACAATTAGAACAAGCCATCCAGCAAAGAACCAGAGAACTCAGCCAAGCCTACGACAAATTAAAACTAGAAGTCTATGAAAGACGCAGAGCTGAGCGCTTACAAAAATCACTGTTCGAAATTGCCGAACTAGCCAGTTCCAGTGCCGACAACCCAGACTTTTATGCCCAATTGCATAATGTCATTCGACACCTCATTCCCGCCAACAATTGCTATATCGCGCTTTTGGATGACACAGAAACTCATCTCACGTTCCCCTTTTATGTCTCGCAATTAGCCAATAAGCATCCAGGAACTCGGCCGCTACAGGATGGCTTAACCGAATATGTACTCAAACATAAGCGCCCATTACTGTTAGATCAAAATAGTATCAATGCGTTAATTGCCTCTGGCGAATTGTATTCCCAAGCGCCAGCGTTAAACCACACTCAAACTATGCATCAATGGATTGGCATCCCCCTCTTTATCCATGATCAAGTACGTGGTGCCTTGACGATTTACAGTTTTAGCATGACGCAAAATTACCAAGTCAAAGACTTAGAATTACTGACATTTGTCTCGCAACACATTGGTTCTGCTATTGAGAAGAAACTGTCCGCAGAGTCCTTGCAACGCAGTTATGAAGAGCTAGAAGAAAAAGTCATCGACCGCACAAAAGCGTTAGCCGAACTCAATCAAAACCTTGAAAAAGAAATTCAACAACGCCGCAGTATGGAAGCTAAGCTAGTTCACGACGCTAAACATGATGCGCTCACAGGCTTGCCTAACCGCGCTATGTTTATGGAACGCTTATCTCAAGCCATTAAGCACGTCCGTCGTCATAGCTTAGAACAGTTTGCCCTGCTCTTTATCGATCTCGACCGCTTCAAACAGATTAACGACACTATGGGGCACTTAGAAGGCGATAAATTCTTAATTGAGACTGCAAGCCGCCTCAAGTCCTGCATTCGTGATAACGACACTTTAGCGCGTCTGGGTGGCGATGAGTTCGTCATCCTGCTCGATAGTATTAACAACATCAACGACGCAAGAGACGTATCAGAAAGAGTGATCCAAAAAATATCCCAGCCCTATCGATTCGGCACGATGGAATTTAACTCTGGCGCCAGTATAGGTATTACCATCAGTGGTAAACATAAAGTCGATACCAGTGAATCTATGTTGCGTAACGCAGATACAGCCATGTATCAAGCGAAAGCCAACGGTAAGGGTTGCTATGTTATTTTTGATGATAACGCCCAACATCAAGTCATGCAGGATGTCGAGTTAGAAACAGAATTTAGACAGGCATTACACCATGCCGAAATCGAACTCAGTTATTTACCTGTCATCGATTTTAACACTGGTCAAGTGCATGCATTAGAAAGCCGTCTGTTCTGGCAACATCCACAGCGTGGACTTTTACAACAAGAACAACTCAGTGCACTTGCTGAACAATCACATCTTACCGTTGAACTCGATAAATATACGATCAGCATAATAGATCGCACTTATATTGAGCTGCTCAAGCAACATGATGAATCTATTGAATTACATGTGATGCTTTCGAGCCAACATCTCAAGCATAAGCATGTACTGCGCAGTTTGAAAAACACCCTCAAGCAAACTCAGTTAAACCTGAGCCATTTGTGGTTATTCTTCAATGAAAAAGCGCTAGTGCAGGAGACTGAAAATCATATCAATGGCTTTGAATTGTTGCAGAAACTCGGGGTGAAACTCGGTATCAGTCATTACGGTAGCGGCTATAGTGCATTAAATAGCTTATTGTTTTTGCCGATTAAAGGCTTAAAGCTCGACGCCAATCTCACTAAACAGATACACGCTGAACAGCAGCTTAAATTAATGTCCGCTTATCAAAAAACGGCATCAACCTTAGAACTGCAAACCTTTGTCGATGGTATTGATAGTCCTGAACAAAAACGTATCTTCAGTGAACTGGGTTATCAGCTGGGTCAGGGGGCTGCTTTAGCCGACACTTTTACCTTAAGTGACACCCAATCACAGATCTGTACTCAGCTCGAATATGCCTAGATAAAACCCGAGCGATTGACTTTAAATAACAGTAAGCGAAACGCTCGTTATTTTTTAAACATATCCCTTAAGCTAGAAATATTGGCTCGCCCTGTCTGCATCCGCTCCTGCTCCGTTTGCTGTGGTTTACGATTTTCCCACACCACATCATCTTGAGGTAACTCAAGTAAGAAACGGCTCGGCTCACAACGCATGGTTTCACCAAATTGACGTCTTTCACGGCAGAGGGTAAACCACAGTTCTCGCTGGGCCCGAGTGATGCCCACGTAGGCTAAGCGACGCTCTTCATCGACATTGTCTTCATCTATGCTAGTTTGATGAGGCAAGATCCGCTCCTCCACTCCCACCATAAACACAAACGGGAACTCTAAGCCCTTAGAAGCATGCAAGGTCATCAACTGCACCTGATCGCCGCCTTCGTCCTCGCTATTGCGCTCCATCATGTCTCTGAGCGTCAGTCGAGTCACAACCTCAGGCAAGGTCATTGGCTCATCTAATTCATCACCTGCGAGCATCTCAGTTACCCAACGGTATAGCTCTGAGATATTCTTCATCCGCATTTCAGCGGCTTTGGCACTCGTGCTGGTTTCGTATAGATAATCTTCATAATTGATCTTACGGATCAAATGCTTCACAGCCTCGACAGGTTCACCGCGCTCTGCATGATCCCCGGTCTCGACAATGAAACGACCGAATTGATACAGGGATGACATGGCCGCCGGCGGCAAATGATGATTGAGTTCAGGCTCAAAAATCGCCGCAAACATAGAAATATGCTTCTCATTAGCGAAATTACCTAAGCGCTCTAAAGTCGATGGGCCTATGCCACGTTTAGGCAAGTTAACGATGCGCAGAAAAGCATTATCATCATCGGGATTCACCACCAGCTTTAGATAGCCCATGATGTCTTTGATTTCAGCACGGGCGAAGAATGACGTGCCACCACTCAATTTGTAAGGAATACGGTTCGTCATCAGCGCGCGCTCGAGTAACCGCGATTGATGGTTGCCGCGATACAGAATCGCATAGTCGCCAAACTGAGTACGGCCAACAAACTTGTGTCGCACAATTTCCGCGACCACACGTTCTGCCTCTTGCTCCTCGTTGGCGGCAAATAGCACCCGCAGCGGCTCCCCATAGGCAAGCTCACTAAAGAGCGCTTTATCGTAAACATGGGGATTGTTCGCGATAAGAATGTTAGCAGCCCGCAGGATCCGTTGACTAGAACGGTAATTCTGCTCGAGCTTAATTAACTTAAGCTGCGGAAAATCCGTACCCAATAACACTAAGTTTTGTGGTTTAGCGCCGCGCCATGAATAGATGGACTGATCGTCGTCACCCACTACGGTAAAGCGCGCCCGATCACCCACTAACAGCTTTACCATTTCATATTGGCTGGTATTGGTATCTTGATATTCATCCACCAGCAAGTATTGGATCTTGGTTTGCCAGCGGGTACGCACTTCTTCATGGTGTCGCAACAATAAGGTTGGCATCAGAATCAAATCGTCAAAATCTAAAGCGTTATAGGCTTTCATGTGCTGGGCATAACGCTGATACAACATAGCAAATAAGTGCTGTTGCTCATCTTTAGCAATTTTGCGTGCGTGCTCGGGAATAATTAAGCCGCCCTTCCAGTTTGAAATCGTACTGGCGAGCGCTTTAAGTAAATCTTTATCCTCATCTAACTCGTCTTGGGTTAACTCTTTGAGTAGCGCTAAGGTATCTTGATCATCAAACAGCGAAAAACCCGGTTTTAAACCTAAGACCTTATGCTCGCGTTTAATGATCTCAAGCCCTAAGGTGTGGAAGGTTGAAATCCACAGGCCTCTGGCCTCTTTGCGTCCCATGGACTGAGCGACCCGCTCTTTCATCTCACGGGCAGCCTTGTTGGTGAAGGTCACCGCCGCAATATTGCGCGCCTTATAGCCGCACTTTTCGACCAAGTAAGCGATTTTATTGATAATGACGCGCGTTTTACCACTGCCCGCACCCGCCAATACTAGGCAAGGGCCTGAAACATAATGAACAGCATCGTTTTGGGCGGGATTGAGTTTCATCTTTGCGCAATATCCAAACAAGTCGACAGAAAGGGATGGGATCATAGCAGAATCGGCGGTTTTAAGGCTAACAAATCCCCGCTTGGTCTGAGCAGAACTCAACCCAATAGGCATGCTTGGCCGTGATTTAAGCCTCAACAACGACTCACTAAAGCCATGGCGCGTTAGCTTTACTTTTGAAACCTAACGCACTGAGTTACAATCGAGCTATTCATTGAAGAGGCGGACAAGATAATGATCAATCCAAAGAAAATTGAAGAAATGGCGAAACAGCTGAGCGAAAGTTTGCCCAGCGGTCTGAAGCAATTTGCCGGTGAATTTGAAGAGCGCAGCAAGCAAGTTCTGCAAAATCAATTACTCAAGTTGGATATGGTTTCCCGTGAAGAATTTGATGTGCAGCAACATGTGCTACTGAAAACCCGCGAAAAGTTAGAAGCGCTGCAAGCTCAAGTCAATGAGTTAGAAAAAAAGCTCAACGCTGCGGGCTAACTTACGTTACGCATATTGAATAAAGCACGGTGAGCGAAAGCGTAACTGTGCTTTATTGTTTTTAACGCTTCGAGCAGTGCGTCTCTTGGGGAAACAATGCAGCAACTCGCCAGCTATATTCTTGCGATTCACGGATACCCAAGCTTAGTGTCGATAGTGAGCCATTCGAGTAAAAGCCATAGCTATCAAGATGACGACCTCACTATTCATGAAATAGAAACGCTGTATCACTTCGATAATGGCGTGGTGATCTGCCAGCAAACCGAACAAGATCAACTCATGATTGAGGCGGCATCAGACAGTGTTTGCGAAGACTATTGGATAAACTATCGGGTGATAGCATCGAGCGGAATCGTTATTTCACCGCAGCAGAAATCCTTCAGTAACCTTTGCCAACAGGGATTCTGGCTCAAAATGCAACGGGATCGTAGCTCAATATAGACCCGCAAAATAGACCAGCAAGCCTGCGTAATTGAGGTAAAGCATCAACAGAGGGAAGACGATAAGCGTGATGGAAACCGCAGTGGAATTGACGACTTTTGAGAACCTAATACGCTGGACATTACTCCTGCTTGGTGGCCTGCCGCTACTCACTTATCCCGGAGTACTCCTCGCCAGTTTGATGGGACTGGCCAGTCAATCAAGTATCAAACCCGCTTTTATCACTCGATTAATGAATCAGTGTTTTCTGTGGGGCAGCCTAGCTTATCCTGCCATATATATTCCCTGCTATCGCATCGCAAGCGATAGCACAGCCTCGTCACCCTTAGTCACCGCAGCCTTGCCACTGCTGTATCTCATTTTACTCTATGGTTGCTTTCGCTTTATGGACATTCCAATTAAAGCGACTGATGACTAACACTTTTGTTGCCGTGCGTACTTCTGCTTAAGGCCTTTATGATTTGCTTTAACTAACTTCCAGCGATCGCAACCGTTAAAGCGGGCATATTCACTGACGGCGATATCAAATGCAGCACAGAAATCCTCATCTAGGCCATTCACCATCACGCCCGCTTCTAAGGTCAATTGCTGCAATAACAAGATGCCCGTTTGGCGATCGGCTTTCACATCCACGCGGCCGACAAAAGTATCGCGCCACAGAATCGCTAAAGAATAATAACCATACCGACGCTTTTCGGCGGGCACATAGACTTCAATTTGATAATCAAAATCAAACCATTGCTTCAGCCGTTGTCGTTGGATTAATAAATTATCGAAGGGATTTAGCAGCCAGACTTTATTGGGTAATAGCGCATTAAGCTGCAATGCAGGGTGGTAAAAGTAGCTTTGCCCCGCCGCCTTAAAACTCGCTAATCCCCCCTGTAACTGCATCTCTGCCAGCTCTTGGGCTACTGCTGATTTTAAGCCTTTGCGGAGATAAGCTATTTGCGCCGCAGTACCAAAGGCATGGGCATAGAGATAACGATCAATCAGATAGCGGGTAAATTCAGCCTCTGTCGGTGCTTTGGCATTTATGTCTTGTGGTAACACCCGCGCAGTGAGATCGTAAACCTTCTGGAATTTCTCTCGCCGCACCACCATCAGCTCACCACGCATAAAGAGCTGCTCTAGGGCTTTTTTCGCAGGTTTCCAATCCCACCAGGCACCATTTTTACCTTCACTGTGTTCAAAATCACTGGCCTTGAGCGGCCCTTCTGCAAGGATTCTCGCCCGCACTTCCTGCATCACTTTATCATCGGATTCAAACCAATGCTTACCGCCATTTTGCAACTGTTGTTTACGTTGCAAACTAAACCGGTAATCGGCAATCGGTAAATAAGCCGCCGCATGGGACCAATATTCAAAAATCTCACCTTTAGCCAAAGCCGAATCGAGCATCTTCGGCTGGTATCCAGGCATACGGCTATGCAATACATGGTGATGCGCCCGTTCAACCACATTAATCGAGTCGATTTGCACATAACTGAGGCGCGAGATAGTCTCAGCCACCGAGGTCTGTGGCTGCAATAATCCTTGCTGCTGCATCGTTAATTGCAGCCATTCGCGGGGTGAAAAGGGATTAGACATCTCGTTTCCTAAGGTAAAACCTGCAAACACTAAGCCCAACAGACAAAACTAAGATTCTAAAAAATGCTGATGTAGTTTGTATCTTTCAAATGAGCCCCTAAAATACACCGCAAACCAGCTCATGCAGCGCGCTGTTCGGATAACATAAGCCATTTATAACTTAACGGCTATCGCTTTACAGCCTTGTGAGTTACACGGCTCAAGGTAGCGCCGACCGCGCGCTGACGCCTCATTAAGGATTGATGATGAATCTCTACTATCGCCAAGCACAACTCTGCGGCCGCAAAACGGGCAATGGCGCTAAGCTGCCATTTTTAATGAATATCTTGTATTCACTTGCCGCTAAAAATGGCGATCACCAGCCCTTTTCAATGGATGACATTAACGCCGTATTGTTCAATCAACATCATTCCATTGGTTGCTCTATCAAAGCGCCGCTACCGATAGTGAGTTGGCGCACCGAAGCAATCTGGTATGAGTTATTTAAAGGTGAAGAGCTGGTTTATCTGCCCCAATGCATCATCTTTAGCAATGGCGCCATCGCCTATGTCATTGTCGTCATAGGTGATGAGTATGAGCTGCGTATTTGGCCCGATTACAGTAACCGTGAGCGGGAAAAACAGCACTGGTTTTCCCACCATGCCGTAGTCTATTCCGCCGAACTTGACGTCTTTAAGCAAAGCTTCGAAGCACTGCTTAAGCACATTCGAAAAGAAGATGACTACGAGAAAAAACACCCCAAATTTGGCAAAGACACCCCACTCTCAGATTTATAAACGGGATAAATGAGTTTAGATTTAGCGGTAATTGCCATAATTTTGCCACTATTGATCAGCAACTTGCCCGCAACTCTTACGGGGAAATCTGTTTTAATACCCGCCGTGATACCGAGCTAACTCAGCACAATCTTAGCGGTTAAGTCTCGGTCGTATTTCATAGGGAATGAAATCCAATGTTCAGTATTATTTTCTGGGTACTCACCCTACTTAGTTTGGCCTTATTTGGTGGCGCGGCCTATTTAGTGGTGCGCGCACTCCTCAAAAAATTTAATCAAAATCAAGGAATAGACATGGAATCGCCACAGGCACAGTCCTCACACAGCAAAGGGACACCACTCGCCAAAAACACCACCCTATTGAAAGCGTTAACCATAGGCATACTGTCGATCTTAGCTTTGATCCCATTAGGGATCATCATGGACATGACCTCAGATCGCGAAGCCCTGTACCACAGTGTTGTCGATGAAATTGGCCGTTCATGGGGCGAGCAACAAACGCTCTCAGGACCTGTGCTTGTCATTCCCTATAGCTATTTTGTGATGCAGGAAGAAGTCAGCGCCGATGGCAAAAATCGCCATCAAGTGAAGCGTACCTATCAAGATGAATTAGTCATACTGCCAAAAAAACTCAAGCTCGATTTAGATCTTAAGCATGACTTTCGTACTCGCGGGATTTATCAATCCTTAGTCTACAACGCTACTTTGCAAGGCAAGGCAGATTTCAGTTTAAGTCATTATGAAATCCCTAACCTCATTGCCTTTGACAATAAAAATGCGCGCCTCGCCTTTGGAGTTTCATCAAATCAAGCCATTGATAAAGTAGATAAACTTGAATTAACGGGTGATGCGGTCACGCTTTCAGGCTCACTGATGTCCGGCACAGGATTAGGCACCACTGGCGGCTTAGAAAAGGGCTTCAACCAAGGCGTACAAGTCGCCGAGGCGAGTGACTTTAGCGTGGACTTTGCGATGACACTGCGCGGTTCTCAGTCCATCAGCGCCCTGCCACTGGGTGAGCAAACCTTAATTAACATTCACGCCGACTGGCCACACCCCAGCTTTAAGGGATTGTTACCTGCAGAGCGGGATATTAACGCGCAGGGCTTTACTGCGAGTTGGAATATCAGTCACTTAACCCGTAACTATCCGCAGGAGTTCATTAAGAGTAATCAATCGAGTCTGACCGAAGTATCGGCCAATGCGATTTTATTCGAACCTGTGACTCACTATGGCAAGATTGAACGCTCAGTGAAATACGGCCTGCTGTTTATCGTACTGACTTTTATCATGTTGTTCATTTTTGAGCTTGGGCAAAAAACCAGTCTCAGCACGATTCAATATGTGTTAGTCGGCAGCGCCATGGCCTTGTTCTATTTGCTACTGCTGTCGCTGTCTGAGCATTTAGCCTTCTTGCATGCCTATTTAATTGCCGCCTGTATTCCCGTGTTGTCGGTATCCGCCTACGTGGGCAGTGCTACTGCAAGCATCAAGCGCGGTGCGATAGTAGGCATTATGCTGGTGAGTTTATATGCCGTGCTGTACTCGATACTGCAACTTGAAGATTACGCCCTGCTGATGGGCACAGGATTACTGTTAGTTGTCCTACTGATTTTGATGTTTGTCACAAGGCATCAACCCAAGAACACGGCGTAACAGCGCCCAACCGATCCGCCCTTGAAGACCCCGACAGCGCCACTTTTTGCTGTCGGGATTTTTTTATTGGCAAAGCCATTGCCGCGTTGTAGCCTATGGCGTTTATCAAGAGGCTTATATTTTGACCCATAGCGCCTATCTTTTCCGCCGTTTAGGCTTTGCTTGGTTATTGCTGGCAAGCATTCCTGGCTTACTGTTACTGACCCAGAATCAGCTGTTCCCACTGATCGATCTGCATTCTCACTTAGCCCGAACCTTATATTGGATTACCATGACGGGCACGGCGCCCTATGGCGTAGCCACTGTGTTGTTTGTGCTGGCTATCGCCTATCGTCTTATGCCTAAAGCTCTCTTTATGAATTTGTTTTTAGCCATAGGTCTCAGCCAAGTCATTAGCTTAAGTGTGAGCCATACGCTCAAATCCTATTTCAAAGAGCCCAGACCTAATCTGGTCTTTTTGGCTGAGCAAGCACTGCCTACGAACGAGCAGCTTTCACTCGATGCCTTTTATCAATTGGATAAACAAGGGCGCTCCAAGACAATATCCACTGCGCTCGATGGCTTAAAAGTGACGGAGCCTGAGATGAAGCTCGACTCGCGCATTCACCAGCATTGGGAAGATGAAATCGGCTACTCATTCCCTTCTGGGCATACCATTTTTGCTGTGACGCTGGTGCTCACCGCCAGTTACTATCTGCTGCTCGCAGGCTTACCTAGCGTTGCATTGGTATTATTGGGTTGGGGATTTTTGATGGGATTAAGCCGCATGCTGTTAGGGATGCACTGGCCACAAGATGTGTTGTTTTCGACCTTTTTAGCCGCCTTCATCAGCAGCTTGAGCGTATTCTTAGTCAGTAAAATACGCCCTCTCACGCAAGCGCTTGTGAAAATTCCTGAACGCTAACCTCTGTAGTTGATCATCTCGATTCAGCCTTTCGCTCAAATACTTAGGCCTTGCTAAGCACTGCCTAAGTATTTGACCACTAAGGTCTGATAAATCCCATTGGCCTTAATTTTTGCCAGCCCTTGATTAAAAGTATCCCGCGCCACTGAGTTGTGGAATACCATGCGATAGGATGTCGGCGGGAAAATAAAGTGATAGCTCAATGCTTGCTGGGTGTCGATATTGGGCTCAACAAACCGATTCAATTGAGTGAAGATATAACGGTCGGCAATCACAGTATTAATCCGGCCTAAGTACAACATACGATTTTGGCTTAATTGAGTATCAACTTCGCGATAAATCGTCTGTTGCGCTACGGCATTAAATTCAGCGCCGAGCAATAGTCGGGCATTCTCAAAGGCCGCAATACTGTAGTTTTTTAGATCGGCAATACTTTTTATTTCAAGGTGTTGCGTAGCCAAGCTAATCACCACATTGGTATAGTCGACATAATCATTGGACCAATAGCCATCGACACCATTTGCAGGGTTCATGGTCATTACGGCATCTAATCTGTCTTTGTTGAAATATAAAACTTGGCGCTTACGAGAGTAAAATTTAAAGTTAACTGACTGGCCCATTTCCTTAAAGGCGGCCTTAATAATATCAATCTCAAGTCCCGATTCGGCATCTTCGATAATATAGGGTGGGCGATTTAACGCACTACCAATGGTTATCGAGGCAGGAAATGCATACGTCGGTAAGATTAATAGGCAGATTAACAGCAAACTCAAGCGCATACAGTGTCTCACTCTTATTAGTATTATAACTATAGCGGTAAATGGTGGGAGATCCAGACAGCGCGCCCCTCACTCACAGTCAGTAAAGGTGATCACTCCCCCAACTTTTACAACCTGATTACTCAAGATTTTTGGCAAACTTGGCTAAGGCTGGCAAACTAGGGGCTGACCCAGCTAACCCTAAGCTTTCGATGACAGAAACTCACCCATACAAACTCGATCAACTCGATTTAACCATTTTGCGTTTACTGCAAACCCACGGCAGATTGTCCAACCTCGAACTGGCCAATAAAGTCGGCCTGTCGCCGTCCCCTTGCTCGCGCCGTGTTAAAGCCCTAGAAGAAGCGGGTTATATTGCCGATTATGCAACGCGTCTGTCGGCGGATAAATTCAACCTGCATTTGACCGCATATATCCATGTGCGGATGGAAAAACACACGCCAGCAATTCTTAATCAATTTGAAGCCAATGTACTGGCCTACGAAGAAGTCCAAGAATGCGCGCTGATCACAGGTTCTGAAGCCGACTACCAACTCAAAGTGTTAGTGCAAGATATGGCGCACTTTCGCACTTTCCTGTTAGATAAACTCACGACCAATGTGCATATCGCAGGTGTGCATTCCAGCTTTGTGTTGAAAAAGGTCAAAGACCACACGGCCATTCCCTTAAGCCATATCACCATTCAACCATAGGCTATGTAAAAGATACGGCGTTCAAACACAAAGTGCTGCGACATGACTCAGACTTATCCAGTCACAATCGTGGCTCAAGTAAAGTCATAGCATCAAAATACCCACTAAGCTCCTGCCATACGGTATTTTTTGACCATAAGATCACAATTCATTGCATTTTTATCATCGCAATTATTCGCTAAAGTGAGGTCGCGAGTCATCGCTACTCGCAATATAGTCTCGCATAAAGTCTGCTGACGAAACACAACACCAAAATATCAGTAAATTTGGAATACAAATTGCCGATTAACATCATTTTAACGCACTAAAATTGCGTTGAACTTCTTATTTATCCGCCTAAGATACGCCTTCTTTTTACGGGAGGCACAATGCAATCGGCCAATACAAGTTCGACTAACCACTTCAGCTCACGCTTAGGTTTTATCATGGCGGCAGCTGGTAGCGCCGTTGGTGTAGGTAACATCTGGGGATTCCCTACCCAAGCAGCCACCCATGGCGGCGGTGCCTTTTTACTGGTTTACCTAGTGCTGATTTTCATCCTAGGCATTCCCATGTTAATGGCCGAACTCATGATAGGTCGCCACGGACAGACCAACCCCGCCGATGCCATGGGCAAACTCGGCTTCAACACCCTAACTCGCAATTTAGGCAAGGCGATAGGTTTGATTTCCATCGTCACTGCGGGATTAATCTATACCTTCTACAGCATTCTTTCTGGCTGGTTTGTCAGCTACGCCATCGCCCCGATTGCCACGGCTTTGGGCTCGAACGATACCGCCGCTTGGTTAGTGGATTTCTCGCTATCGCGCAATCTGGTGTTCACGCTGATCTTTAGTACACTCGTGTTTCTGGTATTGCTGCAAGGCGTGCAAGAAGGCATAGAAAAATGGTCGAAACGCTTGATGCCGTTGTTGTTGATCATGCTGATCGCGGGCGTGGCGTATATCTTTACCCTTAATGGCGCGAGCGAAGGCATTACCGCACTATTAACGCCTAACTTTACCAAGGCACTGGCGCCAGATACCTTGATCAGTGCGCTCGGACAAACCTTCTTCTCACTCACCATAGGCACAGGTGCCATGATGGTTTATGGCAGCTATTTGAGCCAAAAAGAGAATATCGCCAAGCTGACCGTCTGGGTTGCCTTTACCGATAGCGGCATCGCCTTTCTCGCCGCCTTTTTAATCATCCCAGCCATGTATGTGGCCCAGCACAATGGCGTGCAGATTTTTAATGCTGAGGGCAAACTACTCGACTCAGATGCGCTGGTGTTTACTGTTTTACCCGCATTATTTTCGACCTTAGGTGACACGGCCAACCTCATCATTAGCGTGGTGTTTTTTATTCTGCTGATCATCGCCGGCCTGACTTCTGCCATTTCCATCGCCGAAGTCCCGACTAGCTATGTGATGCAAAAATTCAAACTCAGCCGCCAGCGCGCCACCTTGATCATCGGCCTATTACTGACCTCATTATCCCTATTGCTGGCGGTATTTTTTGAGACGCTATTTAGCTTCACTATTATGCTCACCACCCAAATCGCCCAGCCGCTGGTCGCCCTCGGCATTGCGATTTACTTAGGTTGGATTTGGCGCCAAACACAATTACTCAAGGCGATTCGTGGACAAGAGGGTGTCGATACCACAGGACTCTTCTGGCGCATTTGGCCAAGATACGTGAAGTATGTGTGCCCAGTACTGATTATCGCGATCGCCATCAGGCAATTTGTGTAACCCTTTAAAAAGCAAAAATCCCCGCTAAGTGCGGGGATTTTTATTTAGCTATTAACAGATTAAGGCTGCTTTTGAAGACGCGCAGATTACTGTTCGATACCAACGATCAACCAAGGTGAATTGGCTTGCGTTACGTTACGCTCTAAATGCCAGATTTCCTTAATGTCCTCTTCTACGCCTTCAACGGTATCACGATAGCGGCCGCTAAATTTAACGCTCACTTCCGCAAGATTGGCATTGTGTGTGGCGCGGACAAGTTCTGCATCCAAAAACATCACTTCTGTGTGCTGATCGCCAACTAACTCGCGGCGTTGGTTGCTAAGTTCATTGTAAAGATCAATCGAAACATACTCTTGGATTTTGCTTAAGTCGTTTTCATTCCACGCCAATTGCAAGGTTTTGTAGTGACTACGAGCACCTTCCAAAAAGCCGGGTAAATCAAAACCGGCTGGCAAATCAAAAGGAACTGCGCTTGTCGCTTGACCAAAACCATTGCTGCCGCTGTTTGTATTGATGGCAAAACCTGTTTGTTCAGTCTGTTGGCGCTGCATATTCGGATTGGGTTGGCCAGCTCCCGCGTAGGCTGGTCTTTGCTGCGCCCCCGCTTTTGAGGCCATTACAGTACGGACAATTTTGAATAGTACGAATGCCAGCAAACCGATTATCAAAATATCCATGATTTGAATATTTTCAAAACCACCGCCCATAAACAGCGCAGCCAATAAGCCACCCGCTAATAAACCGCCTAACATGCCGCCCATCATACCTTTCTTGCCCGGCGCGCTCGCTGGTGCCGTAGTCGGTGTGTTAGTCGCCGCTGGTTGAGCAGGCGCTGTTTGGTGACTCTTGCCAATAGACTTACTACCGCCGAACTTTTTCGCTTCTGCGACTGGACTAGCAACCAAGCTAACCGCAAAAAACATCGCAAACATAATTAATAACTTTTTCATTTATAAGATCTTTGTTTATATAACCTGTGGTGTCGGCATCATAGCGGGATGACATTATATGTCAACTATGAAAAGCGGGAGCTGATTGTCTTGTGCATATTTAGTGAGTTCCGATTAAGCACTGTCATTCCAGTGACACGCCATAAACTCATCCCTGAGGGCTCGACGGCGGCATATATGGACCCATCCGGTTTGCAAGACATTCGATAGCGATTTTGAGAAGAGTTCATTGCACCCATATATTCGGCCTGTTATTGAGGTATGCCTCTGGCCCTGATGGATATCTGCTTCTACTGTCCTTATCATCCTTGCGGCTTCGTAATGAGCCTATGCCTCCGTAAGGTTTTCAGTAGATCAGTCTGACTGTCTCATCATCAAAT
>NZ_JAUOEQ010000049.1:0-28516 GCF_031931965.1 Shewanella sp. SP2S2-6
GATTGTCTTTAACGTGCTCTTCACGAATTCGCTTAAGAACTCGCGAAATGATATTTTTATCAACGTGGACGAGATAGGAGTTGTCAAGCGTGGGGGCTTCTTTACCTTTGAATTCGTAGAACAGTATAAAAGCAGGGGAGGTATAATCAACGAGTCTTTTTAATGCTGACAGTTTGATTTGAACACCACCATCTTCACGGAACGTTGACTTAACTTGAACCTTGCATTCTATTGGTTTTGGCTGCTTATCTTTAGGTTTATCGGACTTGAGGTAAGGGAACTCAATAAGATGATCCCAACCCATTTTATCTTCGTGGAGTGATTCGTTTGATGTGAGTCTTGCTGCATCACACCACTCTGTTAGTTTAGTTTCACCCAAGTTTCCGATATTCACATCACCTTCTTCGAACTCGTAGTCAGCCATTATTATTCTCCGATCCTAGTCAGATACTAAGTGTACGCCTAATTATATGATTTTTTTATTGAAAAAATTATCCTTAAGCTATCTTTTTATTGATTAATTTGACCTTCCCAATCCATAGCCTTAACCAGTAGTTATGCCATTCTTGTAACCAACCATAATTTGTTATGGTTTATATACACTCACCAACTAACTTCTTGCTCTGGCCTAGGTGAGTTACCCGTCAGGATCGGGTCTTGATTCTTAGCGTTTCACCTTACTTTTTCTAATCGAACTTAACTAAGCCACAGCATTCCCTCTAAGTGATTTTTGTCCAAACTCGTGTCAGGCCGATCAGTTCTGGCACGTTTATGCCCCAAAGCTTGCTAGCATTCATTTAGTGAATCGAAAACTGACGAATGAATTACCCTACAAAATCTCATCTATTTACCAAATATATAGCCCTACCGTAAAGCGACTAACAATGTATGGGTATACAGTCGTGTTTAAATTTCAATGCTTTTGAGTGTTTTTAAACTCATTAGTTTGCGCGTTTATCCATCCTAAAATTAATAAACCCCCTTAAAATCATTTGGATACACTTCGGCCAAATTAGTTGATAGGTTTGGAAAACGCGCATGCGCGTTTTTCCGGATGGTGTATTTGATGAAAAGCTGATAAGTTCTTTGCATACAGATAGTTAACTGTGCGCGTTTTCACTGGTCTAATGAAGTAAACAGCGCAGCGCATAAATACTAAGACGTTATAAGCCATAAGGAAGTTGGATGAATAAATCGACATTAGGGAAACTAGATGTCTTAAGTGTTTTTATTACTTGGGCGATACTAATTTCACTTTTGAGCACTTTGGCATATTTAAAGATTTTTGCTGATCCAAACTCAAGTGCTGCAATTCTTGTATATTTGTTTGGAGCTTTCTTTATTGCTGCATTATGTCACGCAATATTGGCGTATTTTAATCGCTGCCCTCATTGCAGTAAATGTTTAACTATCCAAGGTTTTAAACCTCCTCATCCTGCTTCAAGTGGCAGTAGGGATAAAGTAGTGTGGCATTGGTTTTCAGGTTCAATTGTATGTATTCATTGCGGGCAAAAGGTTGATACAAATGGCCTATAACAAGTTGCTTAATATCGTTCCGGCCACAACAAGTATGGCCTCACTGGACTGCCTTTGCTGCGCTGCGGCAGCCAATTATCAAAGCCTTAGGAGTCTTGAGTAACATGGAAATTGAAGGAAGAAAATATACCCTTGTTGTTACAAGCGCTAACGACTTCGATACACTTAGCTTGGAATGCACACTCGATAACGAATTAATAATCGAAGCAGAGCTAGTCAGTTATAAGGAAAAACAGGCAAAAATCCACTTCCATAAAAGTGGGCTTTCGCTAAAGGTGGTTGAGGCGTTCATCAATGAGGTCAATAAAGAGCTAATTCATGGCGGACAGAAAAACTCCTAACAAGTTGCTTAGTTTCATTCCGGCCACAAACAGCGTGGCCTCCACTGGACTGCCTACGTTACGCTGCGGCAGCCAATTAGCAAAGCGTTAGTTTCTTACAAATAGGATTGCGTATGATTTTTAATTCAGGGCCATATGTTTTAGAATCAGAAAAAGAGCGGAACCTCTATACAAAGTTCTTTGCTGGTTATTTTTTTAATGAATTTATTGATGGATACGACGAGCGTGTAGTGTGGATAAATAGCTACCTATCAAAAAAATTAAATAAAACAGTGTCCTTGCAGTCTCCTTCAATCAGTTTTGATAATCATACATATTTACTCGATATCGACTCTGACAGAGGGGAATTTGCGGATATTTTACTTCATGACCCAGTATCAAAGACAATGATCGCAATTGAAGCGAAATACCTAACTAATTGGTCTATAGAGAAAGATATTAAGAGTAATCTTAAAAGAATTAACGCTATTAGAGAAAGGTATTATAAATATACATTACACTTTTGCCTTTTAGTAAGTTCCACTAAATGGAAGTCAGCCATAAAAATGAAAAAGCACGAGAGTAGTAGTTACGCCTGTTTTATTAAGGATTTCAAAGATGATGTTGGCGTATTGTTTTGGGAAGATCTTGTTGAATATTGTGATTCAAAAACCGTTAAAAAATATATGGAATATAGGCTCAGTTTAGTTAATGCACCAGCTTCCCAAAAGTATGCAAATATCCAAAACTAATCGGGTAGCCGGAGGTATTTAGCCTCCAGCCCCCACACCACCCTGCATGCGGCTCCGCACAGGGCGGTTCATTTAGAACGCCTAACCTGTTTTCTGGTTCGGATAGTGAACCGCGATCCATCCATCTCTCAGTGAATACAATCCTGCTTTCTTAAGATACTCATTACTCAGCGCTTGCTGTATCCCTGGTGTTTTCGAGCTTCGCCACGGCCCTTTGCTTGTAATTCCACAAGCAACGGCCGCTTGGAACCTGACGCCACGTTTGAGTAAGTTTTGTACCTTAGTCCGTGGCTTTCGCCATTGACGCCAATAGCACATACGTACTCGACGACGGATCCAGTGGTCTAAATCGACACATCCTTGGTAAGCGTTGGCTATGCCAAAGTAGTTGATCCAGCCTTGCATGTATTGCCGCACTTTAAACAATTGATAGCTCATGCTCACGCCCCAATTGCGGTTTGTCCGTCGCCTTATCTTTTGTTTAAAGATGTGCAGTGTTTTGTAGTGGCATAGTGAATCTGGCCATAGATATAGAAGTCATTCATACAAGGTACAACTCATAAATCACTAAAATAGCGAAGAAGCGAGCACGTTTATGTCCAAAAGCGAGTGACTTACTCTCAGTCATGCTATTGAGTTTTCTTTGCTGATTAAGAGTGAAACATCAAAGACTGATAGATATGTGACTATTTATGCATATTGTGCTGCGTAAACTGAGTTTTGCATGAATCTGTTACGATAATGCACAAAACACGTCGCTTAAGCGCTAAATCACGCGAAAAATTCACTTTAATAACTACTAAATTGAATCTCTTTGTGTATTCATTACAAATTGAAAATCAGCTATATTGTTGCGATACAAACTTATTAGGGAAATACAATGTCTGAATTCTTAGAGATCTTAACTCATGCTCGTCGCTTAAAAGCTTCTGTTAAAGAGTTATCTGTTGCTGAACTAAAAGATGTGTACGAAAAGTTAGGCAAGATCGTTGCTGAAAGAGAAGAAGAAGCGAATGCTGAAGCTGAAGCAAATGCTGAGCGTATCGCTAAAATTGCAGAACTTCAGAAGATGATTGAGTCAGCTGGTTTATCACTTGATGATCTTGGCGGTGTTACTGCCAAAGTAAAAAGCACAAGAGCACCACGTCCAGCTAAATATTCAATCGTAGTTGAGGGCGAAACTGTCACTTGGACAGGGCAAGGTAGAATGCCAACTATTTTCAAAAAACAAATTGAAAATGGCCGTTCAATCGAAGACTTTTTGATCTAAATTCCCTGTCTATAACAGAACAGACTGATGAAAGTCTGTTCTGCCCCAAAGCAATTTTTAACCCTTTATAATCACTGATCGCGAAGTAGCCTGATCCCTAAATTTTTGTAATGATGGCAAGTGCCTACTTTTAATTACTTTCGTGCAGTTAAAAGGTGTTAAGCGTAAAGGTACTACCACTACTATTTGGGATAATGATGAAACTTACAGCATTAGTTGATAATACTCGTTTAGACAGTAGGCCAGAGCTAGCTGTTGAGCGGGGGCTCTCTTTTCATGTAGAGACAATGGGAAGCCAAATTCTGTTTGATACAGGAAGCAGTAGTACGTTCTGTGAAAATGCGGCATTGATGAATATTAGCATTCAAGATGTTGATCTTGCAGTGATATCTCATCGTCACCACGACCATTGCAACGGTACAACTCACTTTATTGAACGAAATTCCAAAGCAAAGATATATCTGAAAGACTGTGAGGATAAAAACTATCTATTTAAGGCGTTTGGTTTTAAGAATGATGTTGGTATTAATAAAGAATTGCTAAAAAATGCTAGTGAGCGCTTAATTTTTGTTGAACATACAACAGAGATATTGCCGAACATTTTTATTATAACCGAAATTAGTGATAAATATGAAAAACCAAAAGGGAATCGGTATCTCTATACCCAATCAGAAAATGGTTACAAAAATGATACATTTGACCATGAATTACTATTGGTAGTTAAAGAAAGCGATGGCCTAATCGTCTTTACTGGTTGTGCTCACAGCGGTGTTTTAAATATGGTTGAGACTGCTATTGAACTGTTCCCTAACCACAGAATAAAAGCAGTTGTTGGAGGTTTTCACTTGGTTGGTTTGCCACTATTGAATAGCATTGGTGGGACTAAACAAGATATTCAAGCAATCGGTCAGGCTTTGTCACACTATCCAATTGATAAGCTGTACACAGGACATTGCACAGGAATGAAAGCATTTAGATTACTTAAAGAAGTCCTTGGAGATCGTCTAGAACATTTACCAACGGGGCGAAGCGTATTAATTTAGTGATCTCAGTACACTTGCGCTACAGCGCGGATACCGGGCTAGTCAGTATCCACAATAGAATGGGTGAAAAAGAGGTTAGCAAGATTACGGATAACCAAAAGGGAGGTTATTAATGCGCTGGATACTATTATTGCTGCTGTTGCCATTGACCACAGCTTGTCAGACCGTTCCAACTGAGCCAAAAAATCTAGAGTGGCGCCATATGGTGGGTTCCAACTCAGATGAACTTTGGGTAACCGAGGTACTCTTTTATCGTCAGGGTAAGTTGGTGGATGCCTCAACCAATGGTTCTGCCGGATTTTTCGGGGCTGAAGGATTAAAAGAAAAAGACTATCGCTGGAGTATTTCTAAAGGAAGTCACACCACACGGCCGATTCCGGATCAGGTGGAGCTAGAGTGGATTTCATTTCACGACAAGAAGCGCTATCGAATAAGTTTGGCGTTGCCAGCAGAGTTAGAAAGCATAATTGCGCAACCTTATCGCTTCAAAGTGAGGGATGAGTGGCGTGAAGAGCGTCGTAGGAATATTGGGTTGGGTATGGCGACCGGAGGTTATGTCGAGGCGTTTTTAACCAATGCCAAAGTGAAGCCTGATATCCTGCTGGCTAGGGGGATTGCTAAGGAAATTCAAACCTCGCAAGACAAGGAAAATTCCGTCACCAAAGTCTACAAAGTGTGGTTCGACGATTTTGATAAAGCATATGGTGATGCCTATCAACAGTACCCCACACCCAGTGGCATGGCTTGGGCTCCGATCATGGATGCTTACCGTGCCGCACAGCCCAAAACAGATACAAACCCCGTGCAATGATGATATCAATGAACTGGATATTCTTACTGCTGCTATTCCCAATGACCATACGCAAAAAAGCCAATTCCTATAGCATCATTAATACCAATAGACACGGATGTAGCTGCGGCCAAGTCCAAAACGCATTTTATGCCCTTCAAACAGTACATATGTTGGTGTCAAAGCTGATGAATTGCCTTATTGAAAAGCTGCTTAACATATGAATCCAAGCTACATAAAAGTGTTTGAGGCTTCGAGATACTTTTTCTCATCTGACATGGACAATTTAGTGCGAATGTACTAACCAACTTTTGCCCCATTGCATGTTAGCAAAGTGGCATCTAGCTAAATCCAACATCAGAACATTGGCCCAATTTTAGTAATGCTACCTAATTCTGGCCTTATCCGTTATCCAACCGCAATTACGTTAGCAAATGAGAAAATGTGATACGAATTTCAGCTGGAATACGAGGCCAAAATGCTGTCAACCAAGGTCAATAATCAGTTGAAAGTGAGCGTGACAGAATGAAAAAGGTAAAAAGATATCAAGTGATTACCCATCAAGCGGTATAAAAAACCGCTACCGCAAAAAAGCAAATTCCTATAGCATCATTTATACCAATTGACATGGATGTGGCTGCGGCCAAGTCCAACAAGCGATTTATGCCCTGCAAACAGCGCAGCGCATAAATACTAAGACGTTAGGCATTAGAAGGAGCGAGGATGAAGTTTGAATTTGGAGATCTATATAAATTTATAGTATCTCTGGGTGTAGTATTGATAACCCTATCTATTTTGGCTCCTTGGATGTTTCTTAGGGAGCCTTTCGATTTATTCCGACCAGAATCAGAGATAAACGCACTGTCAGATGTGGCTAAGGCAGTGGTAATTAAAAGGCAGTACGCAGTTTCGTTTATCGTTAGCTTTATTCCATGGTTCTCCTCTATCGGTTCTGCTGTAGGAATAACATTCATTTTTCTTGGCCTGAAAAACTGGAGGAAAAACCAGCTTCATCTTGACGAGCAAACAAGGCTCGATGTCGAAATCAAGAAGCAATCACTTCGCGACGCAACCAAAGATGAAATAGAAGAGAAAGAAACGTCAGAGTACGAGAGTCTTCAGGTTGCAGAGTCTGGAAGTTCGGATTCCTACATTCTTAATTCGTTTAGATCGCAATACTCGAAAGTGGAAGAGCTTGTCTACGGCAAGTTATCAAAGGTGTATGGGAATAAGTTTGAAGTTAGTCACAACAAAATGGTGGCGAATGTTGAACTGGATATATTGCTTCGTGGTAAGGCCTTGTTAACCAAGGACTATATAGTTGAAGTTAAATATATAAGGAAGGGGTTTAACTTCGGCTGGCTTCGCGAAGTATATTTGAAAAACATATATGCAAAGAGCGTATATTCTCAGGTTACAAACAGATTGCCTAATACACTTCTCCTCATCGTTATTGATTCGGCGGCTTACAATGAAGAAAAGTACAATCAGTTAATAAATCGGCTGTCTGAAGAGTCAGAAGGTCGAAAAGGAAAAGATCTAGTTTGCATTATTACTAAACAGGAGCTTATGAGTATTGATGATCAAGCTCTTCAAGAAAAGCTGGCAATCCATGCCTAATCGGGTAGCCGGAGGTATTTAGCCTCCAGCCCCCACACCACCCTGCATGCGGCTCTGCACAGGGCGGTTCATTTAGAACGCCTAACCTGTTTTCTGGTTCGGATAGTTAACCGCGATCCATCCATCTCTCAGTGAATACAATCCTGCTTTCTTAAGATACTCATTACTCAGCGCTTGCTGTATCCCTGGTGTTTTCGAGCTTCGCCACGGCCCTTTGCTTGTAATTCCACAAGCAACGGCCGCTTGGATCCTGACGCCACGTTTGAGTAAGTTTTGTACCTTAGTCCGTGGCTTTCGCCATTGACGCCAGTAGCACATACGTACTCGACGACGGATCCAGTGGTCTAAATCGACACACTCTTGGTAAGCGTTGGCTATGCCAAAGTAATTGATCCAGCCTTGCATGTATTGCCGCACTTTAAACAATTGATAGCTCATGCTCACGCCCCAATTGCGGTTTGTCAGTCGCCTTATCTTTTGTTTAAAGATGTGCAGTGTTTTGACATGCCACTGGATCTTTCCGCGGTTAAAGGTAAACCCTAGGAACTTGCTTTGTCGTACCTTAACCACTTGGCTTTGGTCATGCCATCGATACCAGCCGCGCCATTATTGGCTTTAACCTGACGCCAAGCTCGGTGTAAATTCTCAGGCTGAAGCAGTTGTTGGAATAAATCGCTGTTGAAGGCTGGTTGCATATCAATACGCTGCTGATAGTAATCGTCTGGCGACGTAGTAGGTATCAACAAGTTTGACAAGACTCTTCCTTCTTCTAAATGTTCAGGCCTTCACCATGTACCCACAACGCTAACGCGGGGTATGCTATCCCATCCATTACGATGGGCGTTGGGCTACTATGCCGTCTGCTGACTTTTGCTTAATCACATGCCGAGTTGCCCCGTCATGCGCTATCGGTTTTCATCTGGTTCGCTCTTTTCAGTCGATGACACTGAAAAGCCAAGGCACTTATAAACCAGAGCCTGACTGGTTAATGGCCGATCGCGTGTTAAGCAGATCTCCCCAGATAAGAACATGAACTTTCTTTGCACTGCTGCATCATTTACGGTGGCCATTAAATCACGTGATTTCGTCTTGTCCCCTTACTGCTTGGGGGAGGCCCTGCCAACTCACCTCTAGCCTACGCCTCATATGATGTTCTTGTTCATCAGCTCGCAAATTTGCTAGCGGCTTCCTTCAAACCAATCCTCGCGGATAAGCTCTTGCCATTCGCTAGTAGTTAACGTTTAATAACAGGATGTTATTGAACGGTGATCTTCCTACAGAGGACTTTCACCTCATTAGTTCATGCCATGCTGGGCGTACACATCGCCATCAAAAACGCGCCCTTTGAGCGCTCGACTCGCAACAAGTTGCTCGCGTTTGTGGCGGGCGTTAGCAGCTATGAGTTAATTGAGAGGTATCATGGCACAAATTAAAGACAGATTAGTTAGGATAATTCGTGATAAACCTCGTGTTCTGTCTAGAGCTATATTTTGGAAGATTCCGCACAACACTTCAGAAGATGAAGTGTTTTTGAAGCTTGGTAGATACAATAAACCAAAGAGTTGGCATGAGAGTGAAACTCTCGAGCTCGATAGCCCTAAAAGTGAACTAACACTAGACAGTGAAGAGTTTCACAATTTAATTGATTTTATTTCAAACAATTATGAACCTTTCAAGCAAGGTACTAGAGCTTTCTTGCCACTTGATAATCCGTATGATCTTTCCAATGCTGAGCAAATTAAACAGTTGTTGAATTTGCCAGACAAACGGGGAATGCTTGAGTTCCTTTTGGCAAATGAGGTAATCCCTGAAGATCTAGAGTTAGGTTTAGAGCATGCTCGAAAAGTCCGAGCGCTAGATGAATTCCAATACCTTTTAGAGTCGGACTTTACTGAAAACGTATGGCAAAACTGGTTTGAAAAAAATAGTTGGGTTCTTGGTAGTGACTTTGTCAAAGTTCTAGATGAGAGGGCTATAGATACCCACAATATTTCAGACTTTCTGATGGAAAGCTATGATGGTTTTCTGGATATTGTCGAAATAAAACGCCCTGAGGGAAGCCTTAAATTTTGGTCTACGGGACTTGACCACAATAACTATTATCCGCACTCTGACCTAATTAAAGCTATCACTCAATCCCAGAGTTACATTCATGAAGTTGAACTGGAAGCTAACAGCGTCAAGTTCATGGAAAGGGTAGGCTACGTTAAAACCATCAAGCCAAGGTGCACTTTAATTTACGGGCGCTCAAATGATTGGAATAAAGAGCAACAACAGGCATTTCGCGTACTCAATAGTAGTTACCATAACCTAACAATTATGACGTTTGATCATGTCTTAGAAAGGGCAAAGCGCATAATTGGGAAACGCGGCTAACAAAACAATAAACAACATTCGCTTCGCTTATTGGGCACGATTATGACAAACATAGAAATCAAATGTGCTAGCAATCGCAAAAATGGGTAACCGCTGGCTGCTTACACTAGAGTCTACAAATGAGTTTGCGTTAGGGTTCGGAGAAACACCAGACAACATTATGATGTATGGTTTTGTTTCGCCTGATGCAGTAGGCGAGTGGTGCGCGTAGTTATCACATAATAATCAAATATTATTGCCGGCAACCCGCTGCGCGGTTTTCCGCGCTAAATTTGGGCGTAATAGGACTTAAATATGAACGAGACAGAAGAGCCAATTATCGATAATTTCTTGAATGAGATATGCTTTTTATTCCCAGAAGTGAAACGCAAAATGGATTCGCACGATGTCTTTATGGCCACTTCAAAAATGGAGGAGTTTGCAAATGCTACTACTCAGGCATTTTCTTCTGGCAATATTGCGTTAGCTCAAAGCTATCTAGATTACATAAATGAAAAATTACCCAATGCGCATCCAAAAGAGTTTGAGTTTATTGATGTGTATTATGTAGAACATTTGTTTTGGCAGGCTAGCCAGAAAACTAAAGAAATGGGCTGGCCTTTAGTGCCAACAAAGCTACAAAGTTTATATGTTGCATTTCATGGTAAACCTGCCCTATAACAAGTTGTAGCACATCGCCCCGTTGGGGCTTTGACTGGCGCCGCTTCGCGCCGACTGCACGTGTGCAAAGCGTTACATTGCAGTCAAGGATGGTGGATTATCAAAATAGAGATTTATGATGTGTTTAGCGGCGAATCGGCTTTTGGCAATCCTTGTGGAGTGTTAGAGCTAAATAACTGGCTGTCTGATACTGAGTTGCATCAAATTACTCATGATGTTGGACTGCCAGTGACTTCGTTCATTACTAACGTCGACGGACAATTTCACATTCGCTGGTTTGCATTGGATGGTGAAATTAACCTTTGTGGTCACGGTAGTTTGGGAGCTGGTGCAGCGATCCTTTCTAAGTACCCATTGGAAAAAGTAGTTTTCAACAGTAAACACGGTGAGGTAGTGATTTCTAAAAGAAATGGCCTATATTCACTCGTATTGCCGAGCTGGGAAGGTAAGCCTTGTGCTGTTCCAGCAGAAATATCTGATTTGGCGATTGATGCCATTGATGTTTTTTCTACTCGAGATTTAGTCTTAGTTTTCCCCTCGGTAGAGACGGTAATAAATTTCCAGCCAGATTATAAGCGCTTGAGAGAAATCAATGAATATCATGCTTTAATTGTGACGGCTGCAAATAGTAATAATGGTTATGTTCTAAGATACTTTGCTCCAAAAATTGGCATATCTGAAGATTTGGCAACAGGCTCAGCACAATGCTCTCTTGCACCGTATTGGTTTACAAAATTTGGTTCAGACTCATTGAATGTGCGTCAACTTTCAATGTGCGGTGGTTATTTTGAAGTAGAGCGAGCAACTGAGAATTCAATAACAGTATTTGCTCAAGCAAAGCTGCGAGCAATTACAATTTAACTAACGCTTCAATAGGGACTGTCAACGCGTGGCGTTTCCTGTTCCATTGAGCCGCGGTGGTTGCGATTGCTGTGGTTTACTCTATATCATCGACTTTACTAGCAAGGTAGGTAGGCCCTTATTCAAGAGCCCATTTTGAGCGTATCAGTAGATTTGACTGAATAACTTAATTTTCTGACCAAACTCGTTGAGGGAGAGGCGCTTACTGTTACCGCTTCCCACTAAAATGTAGAAGGTATTGTTCGTTTCAAAGATGCAGTTATGGTGAGTATGGACAACTATTGTGGTTCTGACCCATCCGCCACTGGGGAAACGGCCTTGGCCATCTTCAATTATGTTATTCGCAAGTACCAGCTCTTTAATAGGGTGAGTGCCAGGGGGGCCTTGTGGGACATCAATAATCCAAATGATCCACTCTGAAACGACGCACCAAGCTTTGAATGGTTGGATTGACTTACAATGCAATTTCATCTGTTCAATATCATCCATTCGACAACCATATGCGGTAGGGATGCCTTCAAGAGAGAACAGTTCTGCTGTTATTTCAGCTTGTTGAGCCAGTTTTTCTGTCATGGGTTGCTCCTTAAATGTTAAAGGCGCAAGTGCGTTTAAGCAGCTGATTTACACTATAAACCGGACTGCATATCACGAACATTGCAACAACCCAATTTTAGTTTAGATGTTCAATACGATTCTGCCAGTAGACATCATTAAAATTAACTTACATAAATAACTCTCTCTTCAGTGCAAGACTGTCCATCATCAATTTTCACTGTGTTACTCGAGACCCATTTCGAAGGTAATTAGCTTGCCATTTTTTAGCCGTTAACATTTAATAACATCAGCTTAATGAAGGAGGTCTTGCGTAAATTAATTTTACTTCGATCGTTAATGCTCAGTTTCGGTATAGGCATGCTAAATCTGTTTAGAGTCGCTGCATTGATGCGTTTTTCTTTGCGCGACTGCAGCTTGGCATTCAAGCACTGTTGGTTAGGTTAGGGCAAGGAGCTGCAATGAAATATCTCGTGATACTGTAGTCATTGGTTTGAGTGCATGCGCATCCAAACCAAACTTTCCTCAAGCCGGCATTAGGCTTCTTGGGCAAAAATAATTAAAGTAGGAATTAAAAGTTTAACGCTTTTTTCTTATAATGGATTTAAATTTGCATTTTAATTTAGTTAAGGACGAAGTATGTCTACCCACAATTTATATGTGTTCAATTTTGAAGATAGTTCTGTTTATACCGTTATATTGCCAATATCTAGTCCAACACCGACCAAAAATAGTATGCTTTCGTGGGCTCGTGACGGGCAGAGCAATCAAAAAGCTTCGGCTGCATTTCTAAAGAATCCAGATGGCTTTGTTATAACTACGCATCCTTTGCTTACCGAAGTGAACGCTCATCAGCTGAGAATGAATATTCTCTATGAAGCACAAAGAAATGACTTAGATGTTACAAATTCTGTAAAGCGATGCGAAGCCTCTTTAATAAAACATGTTCAAGATTCTCTGTTGATTAATAAAGATAAGTAACGATTCGCTATTCTTGGACTAGATATAGCTTTTGAGATTCTTCTAATAGAAAAAGAAGTAGAAACTGCATCGACGATTGATGCGCGTATTGTAAACATCCTCAGTTGCTCGCGTACATCAGACCAATCCACAATGATGATGGGCATCGGATTTGTGTAGCAGAGACAAAGCGCATGCCATTGATAAATAGCGAACTTATCTTTGGTAAGATGCAAATTCCCAAGCAGTCGGTCAGTGCGCTTAATTTTTTGTTTTGGTACAACGTTACCCTTCATGTTCCGTTCTAAATGCTTTAATGAGAGTTGGTTGCCATCGAGTAAAGATTTGGTAGCAATTATCAGCTAATTAAGGCGTTTTTGATTTATTTGAGGGCATTGTTTTTTGAGCAAATCGTGTAACATGTCGATATCACGCATGATATTGGATCTAGTAGGTTTAATAGCTGTAAGTTAATTAATTGGAACGCATTATGAGTAAATTACTTCTAGCAGCACTCATCACATTAAGTTTTAGCAGTTCAGCCGCAATGATCACTGATCTGCATAAGAGTACAATTGATCGTGAAACAACCTCCATGATGTCTCCTGAATATGTGTTCACTGAGACTGAACGTGATCAATATCAACAGATGTCTCTTGAATACAAACAACTATCTCACGATTATCAAGAGCACATTAATTATCTCATTAGTCTCCCAATTGATACATGTACTCCGAGCTTGTTCAAAACTCTGCCTGCTGAATGTAACAAGTCAGTTACTGAGCTAATGCAACTGCGTGATGTCGCTAATGACATAGCAGGTAATCTTAGTCGTCTAATACAAGATTATGATACAGGCTTACAAAACCAAAAGTATCGTTTGTACGAAAAGGCTCAAGAAGTACAGAAGCAGAAAGTAGAAGCTGACCGCATTGTGCAAGCTGAAGCTAATCGTAAGGTGCGAGATGCAGAGTTAAGCCAACGGAAGAAACAACGTCAGATTGAGCTTGACGCTAAAATTGCATCACTAACAGCTGAAGAATTTGCTGCTCGTGAAGCTGAATTACGTACAAAGTACGCATCACAATGCCGTCCTGATTTCAGTTCTAACAATGTGTATACAGCTGAAATCAATCGTGTGATAGACGAAGCGAAACGTGAATATAGAGGTATGGGTTATAATTCTGGTGACGCAACTCGCATGGCCGTCAATGCATTTCAACATCTAATCGATGATTCACGCCAAAATAAACAATCAATTATCAAAGAGTCTGAAGCTTGTATGTCTGACCGACTATTCTGGAACTTTTAAAGAAAATCGTATGTCAATGTATATCGTATTAAATGCAATTTCATCTGTTCAACAATCATCTATTTGATATTTCTCAAAGTTTATGCCCTAATTAGATTGCCTCTAGTAGGGATTTAGACTGACAGGAACTAGTGAGGTATCTCTTTTTGCTTACTTAGTTTGAGCTAAAGCACTCTTAACAGAGTGCAATTCTGCTAAAGCTGAATCAATTTTTAAATATGAAAGGTAGTTTATTAATGGATCTAATTTATATATCAGATTTTAAATGTGAAGAGAAAAAGTATGTACCAAATTTTACTATTCCCGATGTTGAAGACGTAGCAAATTCAAGTAAAAAAACTAAAACGACTTCAAATGCTAACATTCATACTGCGGGGGCTGCTATATCTAGTGCTACAGGTTTAGGTATTTCAGCTTTATCTTTCCTAGCACCCATCTCGTTGCTAATTGGTGCTTCTGTCGCAATTCCAGCAATATATAAGTTAGTTGTTTCTCATGATAACACTGAAACAGTGCCTGAAGAGAGTTACCATGAACTTCAAACTTTTATTAGCAAGCACTCATTAGATAAGCAACAAGCTTTAGATCTTGGTCTTAAGTTTCCTCCTGGACACCCGCAAACTGGGGAAACCTATCGACTACATCCATTAGCTGCTTATCAGCATGCTTCTAAACAAAAGTTATATATACCAGAGCATATTTTTGACGATGTTCTTTTTGAAGAGAGAGAATCAGAGTTGTTAACACTATTGGTTCACCTTGGTGCCACCAATGTTGAAATAGCAAAATATGTAGACAGTTTTTTTGATGATGAAAAGTCAGGTTCAATCGGTGGTGGCGTTAAAGTTGTTGCAAATGCATCTATTCTCGCTAAGTCTGAGTCGGGCAGAGAAAGTAGTGAGAAGAATATCCGAGTTTTTTCGTTAAAAGGTAAGCCTTGGAAGTATGGCGATAAATTTGATCGCGATGGATATGCATGGCTTAATTTCGAGCCTTCTTGGAACGCTTTAATAACAGCTAGGGAAGTAGGTGGATGTACCAATGCGACTCTAGAAATCAAAGAAGCCTCTAAATATGCTGTTAATAAAGAAGCATCCATGCAACTTAAATCAAAAATTTATTCAGCAAATGGTACTCTAAAGTTTATGGAAAAGTATCTACAAGAAACGTCCTATATAGTTAAAGTTAGCTTTTTAGAAGTGCTAACAACATAATAGGGCGGATGAGCCTTTAGCTTACGATGCGATCAGATCATGTGAACACTACAAAGGTGTCGATATCAATAATATAGCAAGGCGAACTGAGTTTGCTGGAGCCAAGAGTGAGCTTAGAACCCGCAATGTATTGCCAACCTAATAGTGATAATTGTGCAATAGCGTGTAACTCGACCTTATGTAGGTCATCCTGCTCCATCCCTTTACCAGAAGATTAACGACATCTTTTGTATCTGATTTTTATACGATTAATTTTGATGCAATCTTGAAAGCTCTTATAACACAGAGGCACTGCACAAATAATAGCCAACAAATCAATTGAATACAGTGCAAATTCAAAAAATATTCAAATTTGGACGATTCCCCCCCCACTGCAAGCCCAAAAAGCTCAGGCACAATATCTCTTGTTGGCAGGGGCTCCTGCCAAATTAACCCTAAATTGGAGAAATAACATGAGCAATAAAACACCAATGACCCCTCAAGCAGCCGCTCGTATTCAAAGCTCAACTGCAAATCAAAACGGGGGCACTGTAACTAAGGGCAGTTTTGCCGCAAAAGCACAGAGTGCTGCAGCAAAGAACTCTGGTAATGGCAAGAAGGGAGGCAAGTAATTATGTCTAAACATGATGACGATAACCGTTCACAGCAACTAAACCCTGAGCATGATGCCTACTGGCAGAGCCGTGGTGAAGACGAACGTCCTGAAGACTGGCAAGTGCAACTTGATGATGAATAGAGAGTAGTCATTTCTGACAGGGCAGCTTTTTTATTTTGGCCGCCCTTTGTCAAAACGAATTGAAGTCTATTTCAGCCAATATTCGAAGACATATTTTCTATGATATTCCAAATATTGGGCATGTTTATCAGTAATCCCTACAATTTTATTGGTTGGTGTATATACACCTAAGTAGGCAAGATCTGATAAGGGGAGTGTATCTGATACTTGCATTTCACCAGTAGATGAAAATGTAATTAGTCCTGCATCAAAAACGGTGTCCAAACCTGGTATTAGCAACAAGCCATTGTAAAAATCTAATCGTTCTTGGTTGTTTGATTTAGCCCAAGGTTTAATGTGTGATGCTTTTAACAAGATTGTATTTTTACACCCTGAGACAGCACAGCCTTTCCAATAATCAACAAGCTGCTTTCTGAAATGTCCTTGGCCTACGCGACTTTTAATAATTGTCTCAATTTCTGTTGATTTATTCAGCATTAAAAACTCAGATAAATCATCAATAATATCGCTAGGTTGGCTTGGGTTCGTTATTGCTTCACATAATGTGCTAAAGGCTTCTTCAGATAAAGGAACTTTAAATTCGGCATCGGAAAATATTGACTCTAACGACGTTTTGACCTTAGTCGCCTCCTTCCTTAGCTCAGTTTCTTCTAGAGGATATTTTATATCCCAGTTAGTAACATTTGTTTTGTCGAAATGGGCTATTCTGGATACAGATACAAAAGCTACCTCGTTCTCATTAACAATAAGCGCTTTATCCAACTTTTCATCACCCTCCAGCCACATGACGCAAAAATATGGAGCTCCATATTTATCACGCTGTTTATCAATATGGGAGGAATAACCATTCAGCATGGTACTAGCACCTTTATCCTCAAACAGTGCGTTTTGTATGCTACCAAAGCCACTACAACCTCGCCATGCAGCCCTTTCACTGCAGACAAAATATTTAACTGTATACTCTTCTGTCGTAAAAAAGCGCTTTACCCATGATACGTTCATAGAATCCCTTTCAGTAAATTTAATCTCCAATTACACTTCTATTCAAACTTACTTTCTCATATCAATCAACACAACTTTCACAGTAGTAATCAAAGCAAGGCTTACTTACAAATCAATGCCTTTGTGCAATATGGTCAAAAGATTGAACTAGTAATATTTTGGATAATCTCCGCCCTCACAATAACAAGACAAGGCTCAGATATTATTGTAGAAGCTGGTTAATACAGCACAATATTGGAGATAAAATATGAGTAACAAAAAACACCAATGACCCCACAAGCAGCCGCTTGTATTCCAAGCTCAATTGCAAATCACTGTAGCTAAGGGCGGTTTTGCCGCAAACTTTCAGAGTGCTGCAGCAAAAAACTCAGGTAATGGCAAACAGGGAGGTAAGTAATTATGTCTAAACATGATGACGATGGCCGTTCACGGCAACTAAACCCAGAGCTTGATGCCTACTGCCAGATCCGTGGTGAAGATGACTGTCCCGAAAACTGGCAGGAACAGCTTGAAGACTAAATGTAGTTAATTTTTCACTGATAATTCAAAGTCAGTACGCAGAAAACCTTAAGCTTTTTGCGCACCTTTAGTTGTAATAATCTGCTTGTAGTGTTCAAAATACCTTGGATATTCAGTTAACACTTCATCTATTATCGCAATGACTCTCTCATCTTTCGCTTGCTCAACGAATCTTGCAACTAAGGTATCAATCCCATTGGCAATCCGAAGGTAATCTAGAACTAGATTTACGTCTACTTCACCACCACCTAGCTCACGTACAAAGTTGGATGCAAATTGCCGAAGCTTATGAGCTGATGGCATATTCATTCCATTACGCCAATCCTTGAGCTGTCTATATTGTTTATCAGCTAATGTCTCCATCGATTGACCTGACTCTTCAATATCAATGTAGGAAGCTAATGCACGCCAACCCGAATCTAGCTCCTTCTTAGCTAAAATAGTGCGTAGTTCATTCAGCATAGCGCCAAAACAACTACATCTTTGATCCGCAATCGCAATCGAAAAGGTATGTATAGCGGAAGAAAATAGGCTGCGATGTTGCTCGCTTACATCTTTTGCTCCACAGCGCATATAGTAAAGTGAAATGCCTACTTCAAAATGTGCAATCGCTGAAAAATAGAAATCAAAAACAAGGTGAAAAACCGCTTTTAAAACGGCAGTGCCTTCTAGTTCATTTGTTAAGATAGGATCATCAGGAGAGGCTGCATAAAGGGAGTAACACGCTAACTGCTCGGCTGGTACTAAGCTGCATTTTTGCCAAGTGGTAAGTAGTGCTTGCCAAACCTCATTTGAGTCATTTTTGTCTATTACTCCCTTCCTAACTAGATGCTTTATGCCCTTTACCATTTTATAGTCAGCTTCAGCTCTCATACTAATAAAATCAAATAAGGAAATTAGCTCACTATCATTACTGGCTAGGCTAAAACCGTTAGATGCTGAGTACCAAAGACCTGCATTTGAACCAACACGCATAGCACGATAGGTTTTCAGCATGGTGGGCATATGAATCAATCTTTTCATTGGTATCGGTAGTTTCTTCATCCAATGAGATAATTTATTCATTGTTGGCATACCAACGCCGCTTCTTGCTATTTCTGCCAGAGAGCTTCTGCTTACATTTAAAGGTTGAGCATAATGCTCTTCGAGAGCAGGAATCATTTTCACAATATTGTCAGGTAAACCTAGTAGCCGACAAACATCTGCAGGTGAGGGTAAAAAAATACTCTCAAAATTCATCGTTTTAAAAATAAATTTACCGTCACCATTAGGCTTCACTTATATTCACCTTTAGCAATTCTCGCGCCATACAACGTAAGTAATACTCAGGATATTGATTTAACACTTCCTTCAACATCAGATTTAAATCAGATTTAAAATCTTTAAGATGGACGAAAGGAGCTGTTATCTCAGTACATATTTTATCTAACGCCAAGGCTATCTGTGCATACGATAAAAGTACAACCAAGAAATCAAGGTCTTCTTTTTTTGTGCCCACTAAATTGACAAGAAACTGTTTTAGCTTATCGTTGGAAATGGCTCCTTCGCCTTTGCGCCATTTTTTTAAACGGGAATATCGCTTGTCTTGAAGACTATCGCCTGAAACCGCAGTCATATCTTCTTCAATATCAATAAAGCTAGCGAACTGCCGCCACCCAACTTCTCCAAGTTTAATACTATAAAGCCTCTTTAATTCATGCAGTAAACCATCAAAACAGTTTTTAGCGTCACCTTGGGTATAAAACAAAATGCTTTTTGTTAACAAACCATTAGATTTTAGAGCTGCATCCACATTTGTCGTTTCCAATAAAATATTACCAACTTCATAATGTGCGATAGCAGCTAGATAAAAGTCCATCTTCAGTGTAGAAAAGCATCTAAAGACTGATAGTTCAGTCTCTTTATCTTTTTTGGGGTGCTGCTCGTGTTGCAGTAAAAAATGACTGAACATTTCCCATGTTTTATTTTCAACCTCTGAATACTCAAACCAAAAATGTGATTGAAGACGCAACTTATCAGCCAACGTCATCGATTCAATACATCTTTTATCAACTTGCTCTTTGATACGTGTAATGCACTCAACATCGTCTTTACAGCGTTGAGTCAAAAAGAATAGCAATGGCTTAAATCCATGAAAATATTCAGAGATATTTGCCTGTTTCATATCCTCAGAATTATTGATTAGCGAATACCATCCGATAGCATTAGAGTTCACTTGTAGGCTTGGTTCGATGCATTGCTCTGTGAAAATAGAGTCCGCTGTAAAACAATGACTAAGCAACTCCTGTGTCCACGAGTGCATTTTTCTTACTGAAGGCAACCCAACACCCGAAGTGAATAGCTTATGTCGACTACTGGATTTTATATCAAGCGGTAAGTTTAAGTCTTGTTCGGCAACTTCAATGCCAAATAGTATTGGGTTCGCTATACCAAATAATTTCATCACCTCATTCGGAGGCGGTAAAAAAAGGTTACTCAAATGACCTTTAGAAAATACGAAGGACTGGCCTGTTTTATATTCAGACTCGATCTGCTTGAATGATTCTTCGAGCACTAAAGCTAACGATTGTTGTTGTGAAGCGTCCTTGCCCATGGTTATCCTATTTTCAGTTAATCTTTAATAAAGACTGAGCTTATCCATAACATTTTTCAAACTGTATAGTGATAGATGATCACTTGTAGGTTTTCATCATCAATTATCCATGGATTTTTGATCGGTTGCACACCACCTGATGGCAGTAAATCATAAATTATTATCGAATGAAGCACATACAAAATAGAGATATCACAATGTGCTTTTGTATGCTCGACTTCACTTCGAGTAACAATAACTTTATCGCCTTTACTTTGTGTTCGTTTAACCTCAACGAAGTAAGTCATGCCTAATTTTTTAAATTCTAAATCGAAACTATATTTTTTGAAACGATCGGCAATGAATTCATAATCTTGAGACTTAAAGTATTCAACAGCTTTCTCCATCGAGTAATCTTCTATCGCCTTTCGTTGCTCGGCTGACAGGTTGAATCCTTGCCCGTCATTGCCACCTGCTTTGATGATAACGCACGCCATGACGACGAAGGCTAAAGGGGATTAAGTTCATGAAGTTACTTGCACAGTTTCAATCCTTCCTGAAGGATTGGGTTGATGTTCACACGGGTTACTCCACCCATTTCATCCTGCACTTGTTGAATAGTTTTGTTTTCCTGCTTTGCTATAGACTGCTGGTATTCCAACATCGAACTATCAACTTTCCATATAGGGGAAATATCGACATACCCCTTACTTATAGCAATACCGTTAACTGCATATTCTATATCATTGGCAATGAAAAATACCGCCTGCTCATAGCAAGCGATCTCTCCACTCTCAACTGTAAACGGCCAACTTTTACCATAACTGTATTGTTGAATTTCTTTAGCAGTTGCAGCTAAGCTCAGCGCTAAAATTGAGAAGGCTAGAATTGTTTTACACATGGTTACATCCATGATATCAGAGTGTTATGCCATCAATCTTACTTTATTAATCAGTCCATACATAGAATCAAATGTCTATGGACAGTATAGTTTGATAGGTTCCATTAAAGTTTGTCACTTTTATCTCAGCCAGTTCACGTGACCGAGGTTATGTGGATAGATTATTGCTAACACGCCTTTATTCAAAAATGAGTTTTTTATTTTTGACTTTATAGAAATTTAGTTAGCACGGATTGCGATATCAATGTCTTTGGGGTGGCAGAGCAGTGCCTCTAACATAACCGCTTCAGTTTGAAGCCAAAAATCAATTTCAAATAGGCTAATTAGCAAAGGCATTCTGCCATGATAGGCTTTGCACTTTTCTATGGGCTCAGTCGTTAATGTAACTAGCTGGGTAAACTCTGCGTTTGGATAGCATATTCCGGCCATGTAAAGAGGCTCTCCTTTATCATGACTAAACAGATATTTCTGTTTTTGTTTTTTACCTTCCTCGCGCCATTCATACCAACCAGAGCAGGGCACAACGCAGCGGTGGCTCGTAAATGCGGAAGCAAACGTTTTCTTTTCTCGCACGGTTTCAGCCTGTGCATTGATCAATAACTTTTTCGACCAAGCAGGCTTTATTCCCCAGCTACAATCTAGCAGCTGAAGCTGGCTATCGGCCATTATAATCACCGAAACTTGTTCGGTAGGGCGCAAATCAAGGTTAGTTTGCGGATTAAATGGCACACCCAGTTGAAGGGATACCGTATTAGCGAGAAAACTATCAATGCTTATGCGTCCGCACATTAGGCCAATTCCTCAATATTTTTATCTTTATACAATAGACTAAGTGAAAAAAATCAGTATATGTACTGCCCAAGTCTAGCCTGCACCTATCACGAATTAAGCTGCCATGAACTGTCTATTCCTTGTCTGTTGTAAAGCTAATGTCTTTGTTTATGCGGGGATTACAGCAGAGTAAATGTAGCCAATTGGGTATTGGCGATGATAAACATTAGAACAAGCCCAATGAAAAGTGGGTTATCTTGATTGATTTTGCATTTATGACCCGCTGTTACTACATTTCAACGTAGCTAAACAGGTTGTCTATTTGCAAAGGAAGGCAGAACCATGATCTTCAGACCAGTGCGGGTGTTTGTCACAACATTACTTTTAACCGCTTTTAGCTTCTTAATCTTGTTTCTGGTGCAGTTGTCGGAACTTACCTGTGTTGATGATTTATCTGAACTAAATGATATCGTTGCAAAGAGAGACCAGATGGGTGACACCACCGCGGTGAATTTTGACGTGGGGTTTGATAAAGAAAAGAACCAATGGTGTTACATCGAAACATCACAATAATTCTTGCCAGTTACCTAACAACGCCTATAATTACTGTATATAAAAACAGTGGTGTTGACTATGCGTATTATCCCCATCTATGCCAGTGCCGGTATTACTGGCTTCGAAAGCCCTGCCGCTGAATATAGTCAGCTGGGTCTCAGCCTTGATGAGCTGTTAGTTGTGCATCCCAGCGCGACATTTATTGGTGTCGCAAAAGGTGACTCAATGCAGGGCGTGGGCATTTTTTATGGCGATTTACTGATTGTTGACCGCCAGGAAACCGCGCGTCATGGTGATGTGATTGTTGCCAATTTCAACGGTGAATTTGTATGTAAAATCCTCGATAAAACGCATCGCATGCTGCTGTCGTCGAATGAACAGCACCAACCTCAGCCTATTCACGACTACGATAACTTTACCATTGAAGGTGTTGTTATTCGTTCTGTTCGTTGCCATCGCCAAAGTCCATTATTAGCGGACATCTGATGTTTGCCTTGGTAGACGCCAACAGTTTCTATTGCAGCGCAGAGCAGGTATTTAGACCTGATTGGCGTGGTAAGCCAATGATTGTGTTGAGCAACAATGATGGCTGCATCGTAGCGGCAAACAAGCAAGCGAAAGAACGGGGTGTGCCTAAGTTTGCGCCATACTTTCAGGTCAAAGACCTGTGCACGAAATTAGGTGTCATTGTTTGTTCAAGTAACTATGAGCTCTATGCCGATTTATCCGCAAAGATGATGAATATCATTGGCCGATTTGCACCAGAGCAGCATGTCTATTCCATTGATGAAAGCTTTCTCTCCTTTAAAAATTGTTACCCCGCCATTAAGTGCTTACAGGCCCAAGGCCAGTTGATTCGAAAAGCGGTTTGGAAAGAGACACGTTTACCGGTTTGTGTCGGTATAGGCTCAACACTCACACTGGCTAAAGCGGCCAATCACGCGGCAAAGAAATTACCTGGTTATCACGGTGTGTGCGTTATCGATAATGAACAAGACCGGATTTCAATTTTACAATCAATGAGTGTGAATGATGTCTGGGGCATTGGGCGCAGGATAAGCAAAAAACTTGAATTGATGAACGTCAAGACCGCCTATGACTTAGCCAAAATCCCTGCAGGTTTAGTGCGAAGGCAATTTAGTATTGAAATAGAACGCACTGTACGTGAACTTAATGGGCAAGCGTGCAAAGTGTGGGACGAGGTGAGGGCGGATAAGAAGCAAATATTCTCAACTCGTAGTGTGGGCGAGCGTATTACTGAGTATGAGGATTTACTGCAAGCCTTAAGTAAACATGTGGCGATTGTCGCAGCGAAAGCGCGCAAGCAAGGTTCAAGCTGTAAAACAATGTTGTTGTTTGCCAGCAATTCTCCCTACGATGAACGCCCAACAGGCTTTAAGACCTTAGTGCACTTTGCTTGTGCCACCGATTGCAGCATTGAACTCACTCAAGGTATGACACAAGCAGCATCTCAACTTTTCCGCGCAGGCGTTCGTTATTATAAAGTCGGTGTAGGCCTGATTGATTTGGTCAGCACCCAGCATGGCCAGTTAGATTTATTCAATGCCTCAAAAGCCAAACCAGCGTTAATGAAGACCCTCGATGGCATCAATCAACGTTATGGCACAGACACCTTATTCATTGCCGCCCAGGGTATCGAGCAAAAATGGGCCATGCGCCGCGATCTACTCACACCGCAATACACGACTAAGTGGAATTGTTTGCCCGAAATAAAGTGTTGAATAGAAGGACTAACACGTTTATGCCCCATTATCAGCTAGTACAAAGATTCACTCTCAACCCACACATTTCGTTTGCCCTACCCAAAGTTATCCGAAATTACGTGCGATTTTTCAAAATGCTTTCGTACCGCTTCGGCATAACTCATTATGACTATAGTTCATGATCAATATCATCTACTCAGTACACTTTAACTCGGAAATTTAAACAAATTGTTTATGGGCAAGTCTACATTCTGTTTAACTACTGATTGACAGATCCTCTTCTTGTCTACATTATGTGTATATGCTATTAAACAAAGTGTCAGTTAAATGTTAGATTTAGAGATCGATGTTATTAATGAACATATAGTTATTGAGTTATTAGCCTCTACGGTGCGTCTGGTTGGCAGTCTTGCTCCAAAGAATATGGAGGTTGTCCTACATGATTTACGCACTCCAGAACGATCAATTATTGAGATTACCAATTCAACTGTTTCAGGGAGAAAAAAAGGCCAGTCAGTGCTCTCTGGCGGGCGGCAAGACAAAGCATTTGAACACGTTATGGCATTGAGTTCTGAAAGCGTGTCCTTTGTGCTTGATTATGAGACTTATGACAGTTTGGGTAAGCCGTTACGAAGTAGCTCTGCTATCTACCGAAATCAGCAGGGGAAGCCATATGCTGCTTTGTGTATAAATGTGGACTATGCACAACTCAATAGTGCCATTGAAATGATTCAGCAACTCACCGGTATTCATTTCAATGAACAGCAGAAATACTCGGACAATTTAGGCAACGAAAACAATGTTTTGATCCAGGAGCCGACTGCCGAAAATATTGATATTCTCATGCAAGAAATCATTGACCTTGCTATTCAACAAAATCCGGGAACGAATCGGATCGCAGTAAAAAAGGCAAACCTGAGTGCGGTTCAGAGAATGCTGGAGCGTGGGATCTTTATCATCAAAGGTGGTGTTGAAAAAGCGGCGAAAGCTTTAGGCGTCTCCCGTTATACGATCTATAACTATCTCGACGAATTAAAAGTTAAATAATGAAATATTATCCAACAACAATGCCATTTCCTTTTTCTAAAGCGGTTGAAGTGAATGGTCTTTTATTCCTTTCTGGCCAAGTATCGATGAGTCAAGAGGGAGAGCCTATCTATGGCACGATTGAAGAGCAAATTGCCGTCATTTTCCAAAGGATTGCTGCAACATTAGAAGAATGTGGCTCTTCTATGAATAACATAGTCAAAGTCTCGGTATGGTTATCAGATATGAAACATTTCAGCTCATTTAACGCCGCGTATAGCAAGCACTTTGAAAGTGAGCTTCCCGCTCGAACAACAACCGTTAGCCCATTGGCATTTGGACTTGATGTAGAGATTGAAGTGTTAGCCATGGTCAAATAACAAGAGAAGAAGAAATGACATTAAGTATAGTGACACCGTTAATTGAATCTCTGCCTTTAAGTGACTCAAAAAAAACCAAAATATGGTTAAAGATGGAAGCGTCTCAACCATCCGGCTCATTTAAAATTCGAGGTATTGGTTACGCTTGTGAGTGGCATGCTAAAAATGGCGCTCAGCGATTCATTTCATCGTCCGGTGGTAATGCAGGTTTAGCGGTAGCCTATGCAGGCCGTAAACTGAATATCCCGGTCATTGTTATCGTTCCTCAGACGACATCTGACCGCGCCAAGTTTTTACTGGAATTAGAAGGAGCCGAAGTTGTCACGAAAGGTAATACATGGGTAGAAGCCAATCAATATGCAATTTCCCTCTGTACAAAAGACGATGCGTTTATTCATCCTTTTGATGATCCGTTGCTCTGGCATGGTCACGCCTCAATGATTGATGAGGTGGTTTCTCATGGTGTCATTCCTGATGCCGTTGTTCTGTCCGTCGGTGGCGGAGGCTTACTGGCAGGTGTGGATGAAGGGCTGCGCCGCAACAACTTAGCAAATACCCCGATTTTTGTCGCTGAAACCGAAGGAATGGCCTCTTATAAAGCTTCTCTGGATGCCGGCAAACACATTGAACTGGAAGAAGTATCAGGAATTGCAACATCTCTGGGAGCGAAGAAAGTGTGTTCTAGGGCACTCGATATTGCGCAGGAACGAAAAGTCACAGCCGTTACCGTCACGGACACGGAAGCCGTTGAAGCCTGTTTGAAATTTTTAGACGACCATCGGGTTTTAGTTGAACCAGCATGTGGTGCAGCATTAGCCCTTCTTTACGGAAATAAATTACCGACGAGCCTTTATAAGAATGTACTCGTGATTGTTTGTGGGGGCAGTACCACAACCATCAATACATTGCAGGACTTTAACGGTTAAAACTACTAGAGTAATTGAAATGACACAGCAAGCCTATCTTTATACAGATGATCTTGAATGGCGTTCAGACGTTATAAGTTGTATTGAGCAGCAAGATAAGACATACCATGTCATTTTATCATCGACTATTTTCCATCCTCGCGGAGGAGGTCAGAGTGCAGACCAAGGGAGTATCGGCGAGGCGAAGATGCTTTCTGCCTTCCAGGAAAATGACAAGGTTGTACACGTCACAGACCGCAGGGTATTAACCGGAGAAACTCATTTGTGCGTTGACCGCCATATGAGAAGCCTTAATTCCCGGTATCATTCTGCTGGTCATTTGATTGCTGTTGTCGGCGAGAAGTATGGTTGGGTAGGTATTAAAGGTAACCATGTACCGAATGAAGCTAGAGTGGTTCTGGAACCAACAGAAAACTCAGTGGAATTCACCGCCGAACAATTACAAGCTGATGTTTTAGATTTGATTTCTATGGACTTAGATAGAATTCAGCAAGACAGTAATGGATTGAAATATGTGAGTTGGGGGGCGTTACCTTTGACTACTTGTGGAGGAACTCATGTTGTATCTACATCAGAGGTTGGGTGTGTCACTGTTTTGAAAGTAAAAAAGAAAAAAGGTCGCATATCAATTAGTTACTCTGTTGGGTCGGAGTGAGTATGTGGGGTACTATATGTTCATTCATTGAGCGTTACATTCCCGTTACATTCTGGGGGCTATCAGTGTCCTCAAAGAAAGGTAATCAATATGAAATGGATGTTAGGGACTACAATTAATAACTTTTGCAGGCGTAAGGTGAATAGTAAATAAGTGAGTTTTCCATACTTATAGTTATTCATTATTTACTAATTTAGCGAGGCGTGTAGCTCATTTGTGTCCCAAAGTAGATTTTAGCCTTAAAACGTTTTGCCTCGAAGCTGTTAAACCAAGCCCTTTAAATGGGCATCTATAAAACAGATAGGAAGCGTTGAAGTGAATCATTTGTATAGAGTTGTTCCTAAAGAAGATTGGGTTGAGGCTGAGCGTTGCGGGCGTGTCCCTCGATGCCAAGCAGATAAACGGCGGGGTAGAGTTCATCTGAACGAATTGAAGGATGTGGAGCTTGTCGCGAACCGATGGTTTTCTGTTGAGGAAGAGCCTGTCGTTCTTGAGATTGATGTTTCTGGAATGGCGAAATATCTGAGATGGGAGGAGAGGACTGAGGAGCCTTTGGGTACCTGGCCAAATCTATATGTTGAGGGCGTACCTGTTGAGAATGTGGTTCGAGTTTTTGCGTTAGACGCAGGGCCAGATGACGAAGGTGCTGTCTCGTTTCGGATAGGAAAAACTCTGTCTGAGGAGTCTGTATTCTAACTAAGCATTGGAGCGCACTCTCTGCGCGACGCTAAAATTCGCAACGCTCGGTATTTTTAGTTCAGGTCGAGCCTTGTGTTTACAGAGCAATAGTTTTAGGTTGAATGGTTATGTTGCCACTACTTAACACGTCGTTTTTAAAGGTAAAAATGAACTTTGTTTATGAATTCCTATATGTACTGTCATTATCAAAACGCACTCAGTTAGCCCTGATTTTTGGTGTCGTTTTTCATTTTGTAATATTATTGATTGGCAAATACTACATCGCTGAAATTGAGTTCCAAGGAGTAATGAAGCCATTAGAAGATGCCATTGTTGGGAAGTTATTACATAGGTACGATAAGGTAGCGTTATTCGTTTTGGTTTCGTTCTGGATCTTGGCTTTTAAATGTTACCGTAAAGACCGCAAAAGACTATATAACTTATAGTGATATTGTAGCCGAGACTTGTGAACTTACTGAACGTCCCCTATGTATTTACCGGTTGAACTCGCTTTAGGGTAGAGGCATTTTTTGACTGCAATGATGTTTTGCCGTTGAGCATAAAACAGACATCACCGCGAACTCTACCTAGCCAAAGCCAGCCATGGCGCTTGACCACTACAAATTCCATTATTGAGGATGTATGGAAAAGGAAGGTATTCTCTTGTTCCGACCGCATAATGACTTAGTTCAATCGGGTAGCGAAGGCCTCTAGCCTCGAGCCACCACACCTGAGTGATTTTATGAACAATATTGTTGGTGTTGGCAAATTACTGATGACCATTCCCGTAGGAAATATTCTAGGG